>JAISCU010000428.1 GCA_031265345.1 Bifidobacteriaceae bacterium | reverse complement strand
TTTTGATTCTTTCACGACGATCTCGAAGGCGGTCAGGTAGATCTCGCGGAGCGTCTTCGCGTCCACCGTCGAATCGGAGGCCATGCGACGGGTTTCCTGGCTGTTCACGGCGAAGTGCTTGGGGCACGCCGCGACGCCCGCCGATTGGATGCCGCGCACATACCCGGCGGCCAGCTTCCCGGACAGGTACGGATCCTCGCTGAAGTACTCGAAGTTCCGGCCGCCCAGCGGGCTGCGCTTGATGTTCAGGCCCGGTCCCAGGATCACGTCGACGCCGATCAGCGCGGCCTCGCGGCCCAGCGCCCGGCCAACGCGTTCCGCCAGATCGGGGTCCCAGCTATTCGCGATGGCGGCCGCGGTGGGGAAGCAGGTGGCCGGCAGCGACTGATTGAGGCCCAGATGGTCGGCCGTTCCGGCCTGCTTCCGCAGGCCGTGCGGCCCGTCCGCCATGAACAGCGACCTCAGGCCAATCCGCGGGACGGCCCGCGACCGCCAACTGTCCGCCCCGGAGAGCAGCGCGGCCTTCTCCAGCGGCGACAGGGCCGCCACAGTTGGGCCGGTCGCGCCGCTCACGCCGCGGCCCCGGCTTTCGCGACGACCAGGCCTGTGCTCAGAACCACGCCGAGCGCGGTCGCCAGCGCTAGTACGGGTATCCAGATGGATGGGTACTTGCGGTTGGACACAAGCGGCTTCCTCTCCTCGTCCTTTTCCTTGGCCATCAGCCACAGCTCCTCACGGGCAGGGTGCTAAGCGAATTCCGAGTCTATGAGCGGGGGCGCCGGGGCCGGATGCGGCCGCACATTCAGTCGGAAAGGCGGCACGGCCGGTGCTCAGCTCCCCGGCGGGCACCGGCATCCGCCCCGGGGCGCCCCAGCGGGCAGGCGCCAGGACACCCCGGGCGGATGCCTTTGCGCCTATTCGCCCGCGGAAGACTCCGCCATCACGACCACCTGGGCCGAGCGATGCTTCAGGTTGCGGCGGATGACGCGCCAGATTCCAAAGGCAACCAACAGCCCAATCACTATGTCGCCGATCAGCAGCGCGGTCTCCCACGGTGCCGCCGTTTGGGTGACCGTGGAAGATGGCTTGACGTTGTTCATCGCGTTGGAATGGACCAGAGCGTAGGCGTAGTTGTGGGTCGCTGTGCGCAGGGCCTGCTGCGTGGTGGCGCCGTCCGGTGCGGCGAAGGCCTGCCACTCTGCCGTCGTCAGCAGCAAGTCACCGCCGTTGCGGATCATCTGGTCGATGTCCATGAAGTTGTCAGACGCGCCGACTGCGCCCACGGCCGCATCGGTGACGACAGCACCCTTGAAGCCCCACTCGTCCCGCAGCACGGTCTTGAGCAGGGCCGATGATCCGCCCGCCCAGGTGTCGCCGATATAGTTGTACGAACTCATCACGCCGCTGGCGGCGCCAACTGTCGTGGTGGAAATGTTGCCTTCGTCATCAGAGATGTACTTGACCTCGGCGGTCGCGTTCTTGACCGCCAGCTCCCACGGCTTGAGGTAGATCTCGCGAATGGTTTGCTCATCCGCCCACGACAACAGGCCGAGGTGGCTGGCAGCCTCGGTGTCCAGGTAGCCCCGGGACAGCGAGTTCCGGTAGGCCTCTTGGTCGTTCATGGCGAAGTGCTTCATGAAGGGGATCAAACCCGAGGACCCGACACCAGAGATTTCCTCCGTCACCAGCTTGCCCGCCAGCAGGCTGTCTTCGCTGAAATACTCGAAGTTGCGCCCGGCAAAAGCCGAGCGGTGCATATTCGCTCCTGGTGCGTACCAGCCTTGAACGCCATTCGCCAAAGACTGTCGACCGATGATCTCGCCGAGCTCTCTCAGCAGTTCCTTGTTCCAAGTCGAGGCCATGACGACCTCCGACGGGTACGAGGTCAAGGAGACGGTTGTCGCCTCTGTCCCAAGCCCCGAAGCGCTCAGCCTGATCGGGCCGTCGCTGTGCTGGGCTTGGGGCAGGCCGAGCCGTTCAACCGGCAGAGAGCCGAATCCGGCCAACCCTGTCAATTCCATCATTTCGTCGACCGTGAATTGATCTAGGAACTCCTCCCAGAGTGGATCGTCGTAGTCCAGCCCGCGCAGGTTGATGAGTTGGATGCCATTGTCGGCCCCGGTGATCGGCAATTCGGCCTCTGGGTCGTCCTGCGATGTGTAGTCGTATTTCTGGAGCTTGGCGATCAACGCCTCTGGGGCGGTGCGGTCGGTTTCAGAGGCAAACTCGGGGAACGTCCCGGCAAAGTCGGCCCGGCTCATGACGGTGAATTCAGGGCTGATTGCCGCCAACTGCTCGGAGAAGGCGTTGGTGGCGGCGGTCTGGTCGGATGACCGGGCACCGACGCCTTCCTCGCTGAAAATGATCGTGTCGTCCAGGGTGTAGGTACGGGATTCGATCATCTCGTGGGCGTTCCTCATCACCTTGATCTCATAGTCACCCTCGTCAAGGACGTAGGCCTGATGGCCCTCGGCGTCATAGGAGGCCATGTCCTCGGTCTTGAACGCGAGGCTGACCGTGGCCGATGCGCCGGGAGCGAGTTCTTCGGTCTTACCGAATTCCACCAGGTTGACGGCGGACTTCTCGATCCCGCCCTTGACATAGGGCGGCGTGTAGTAAACCTCGACCACTTCTTTGCCGGCCGCGTCGCCGGTGTTGGTGACGGTCACGCTGATGGAGATCGACTCGTCCGAGGCGTCGAAGCTAGCGATCTCCTGGTCGAAGGTGGAGTAGCTGAGCCCGTACCCGAACGGATAGACCACCGCTTGGTCGTAGTCAAAGCCCGGGTAGTTGCCGTTCTCCGCTTCGGTGTAGGCGGTCTCGTAGTAGCGATAGCCGACGTAGATTCCTTCCTCGTAGTTCGTGAAGGAGTAATTGTTGAGCGTGTTCGCGTCGGTGGCGTTCAAGTAATTGTTCTGAGTCGGGCCTTGTGAGGTCAAGAAGGTCCGGTCGCCGAAGTTGACATAGGTCGGATCAGCTGTGAGGTCGCGCGGATAGGTGTCAGCCATGCGCCCTGACGGATTGACCGTCCCAGCCAGGATCTCTCCGACCGCCCTGAAACCGCCGTCGCCGCCGCCGCCGACCCACAGGATCGCGTCTATCGACGGGTCATCTTGCAGCGAACCGATCTCCATCGCGTTCGAGGTGTTGATCACCATGAGCACAGTCTCAAAGTCTTGCTTGACTTGCGCGATGAGTTCTTCTTCCGCGTCGGTCAACTCGAGGAAGTGCTTGTCCGGGTTGTAACCCATCGAGCCCGGTTCGAGCCCGGCCAGCTCTCCCATAGACATTGGCAGGTCGGTGCCCTCGCCGCCGTCTCTGGACAACCACACCAGGGCGGTACTGGAGTAAGCCTCTGCCTGGGCGTACTGCTCCTGGCCGACCGGCATTTCGGGTAGCTGCCAGTCGCCGCGCATCGGTGGGGAGCCAGGGAAACCCGGGCCGGACTGGCGGCCGGGCCGGGAGGTCAATTCCTTCTCCGCCGACCACGCCTCATAGGCGGCGATTAGTTCCGGGTTGACGTCGAAGCCTGCGTCGGTGAGGCTTTGCAACGGCATCAGCGCGTTCTCGGTGCCTGTGCCGCCTGAGCCGGCGCCGCCCGAGACGGGGTAGGCGAAGGACCAGCCGAACACGCTGATCGCGGCCTGGCGGGCGTCGCTGGTCGAGATGGGTAGTGTTGACGACTCGTTCTTGAGCAGAACGAACCCTTCCTCGCCGAGTCTGGCGGACATCTCGCGCGCCTCGGCCTCGACAGCCTCTGGCGACTCGATCGAATCCGCGTCGTAATAGTCCGCATCCCAATCCTCGGTGCCCACGGCGTCAGTGATCACCGTTGTGGGTCGCCCGAACACCTGATTCATGACGGGGCCGAAGAAGTTCATCAAGTACGTCACAACAACAGCTGCCGCCACGACCGCCGCCAAGAGCGGGATGGCGATGAGGTTGTACTTCCTGTTTGACATTGGTTTCTTTGACTTCTTTGCAGTCTTGGGACTCATCAGGGGTCTCCTTGTGCGAATCGGTTCCTCTTCTGGGCACCCGGTGAGAAAGCGGAACATCGCTGTTCCCTCCCCACCGCGCCCAACCAGAGTCAAGCGCACAACCGATGCCTCCCTCGGCGGCATCGCACAATTTGCCCTCCTGGGCGCACGAACCGTCATGGACGTGTGAGACTGCTGCGCAACACTTCAGGCCGGTGGAGCAGTCTGCGGCCCAGCGGTGGGACGGTTCGGAGCCAATCAGTGACGCCGAAGCGTCTTCACACGGTCCGCAGTGTCCCCGGTGTACCGCACGCCCGTCCCCTCCAGCGCCACCACCCCGGGATAACGATTGCACACTCAGAATTGGTTGTGTGTGCAATCGGTGGTAGGCTGCGGTCATGAGCACACCGGTGATGACCTTGGAGCCAGAGGCCGTCAGCGCTGCCGGTCGCGAGCCGGCGTGGCGGGACTCGTTGATCCATTTCGTTGAGCACGCCGCGCGCAGCGGGCAGACGGTAGTGGTGAGCGTCGAGACGCGGATGCTCACCCCCGACGAGTTGGCGCGGCGGCTCATGGTGTCACGCTCGACGATCTCCAGGCGCATCTCGGCCGGGGAGATCAAGGTAGTCAAGGTCGGGAACCGCAATCGCATCCCATACCCGGAGGCCCGCCGCCTGTGGGACGAGCAGATGGACGCGGTCGCCGGTCTAGTCGCCCCGGACATCGAAGCTGAGCTCTTCGGCGATGAGGAATGACCCGCCTGGCCCGGTCGTGTTCCTGGACGCCAACGTGCTGGCGAAGCCGGTGACCCGGTCTGTGCTGATGTTCTCCAGTTACACCAGCAGTTTTACGGTTGTGTGGAGCGACCACGTGGAGCAAGAGGCCGACCGGCGGACGCGCCCCGGTCAGGCGACGGCACGGAGCGTGCGGGAGCGGGCAGCCGCCGGACGGATCCGTTCGCCGAATGAGGTGAGATCAGCCAGACAGCACCGGTGCGATTCGGTCCCAGAGCGCCGCAGAGCCTCGGCGCTGGCCTTGCTCGATGTTGGCTATAGCGCTCGTCGTAACGCCGATGGCCTCGGCGAGTTGCCGCTGGGTCAGGCCCTTCTCCCGTCGGCGTTGCTTGAGCCAGGCCCCGGTCCTCGGACTCGGCGGCGTTGGCACCGGAGGCGGCAGGGGTTCGATCCCGAACACGGCCTCGGAATAGAGAAAGCGCTCCAACTCACCTGAGTTCCCGGATTCGTAGAAGGCGCTGAGGATGCGGGAAAAAGGCACCATGGACCGGTCAGGAACCAGGAGTATCCCGGCACCCGCGCTGATCAGAATCCGGTTGGCAGCCAGCATCGCCGTGCGTTTGTTGCCATCCCAGAACCGCTGGCTGCGCGCCACCCAGCTGAAGACCGTCAAGGCAGTGGCCGTGGCCGACCGCGCGGGATCCATCAAGGCCGCCAGGCCGGCCTCGGCCGTCTCGGCCACGGGAACGGGAGGCACATAGCCGACTCCGGAAATGCCGATCGACCCAGTCCGCAGCGTCCCCCAGGCCAACGCCTCCCGGAAAGACACTTTGGCCTGGATCGAACTGAGATAGGCCACATCCACGGGCTCGTCCAGGGTGTCCAGCACGAATCGCCAGGCGTCGCGCAGGTTGAGGATCGCCTGGACATCGTCCAGCGACACTCCGGCGACATTGGCGCCTTCCAAGATGGTCTGGGTCTGAGAGAAGGTGACCTTGCGATTCTCCATTCGCATGCCGGAGTAGATGCTTTCCGGCCAGCGTTTTCGCGCCAGGAAGACGTTTTCCTCCCGTGTCAGGTGGAACCTGTCCTTCATCCAGTCACCTCCCTCGCCAGCATAACTCACCCACTCACTCACTCACTCGACTCACATAGGCAGGCCGCCAACTGCGCCGATGCCGGCGCCGGGCGTCCCGGTCTTCCCCGATGGCGTCGCTCCGGGCCGGGGTCAGGGCACCGCAGGATGGGTGGCGAGGCCCCTCGCCCGCGCCTCGGCCGCCACGCGGGCGTCCGTGGTCGCAATCGCCGCTTTCAGGGCTTGGGCGGCGTGCAAGACCGCTGCGTCGGGCATCCTCAGGCGGGTTTCACGGCGCACCTGGGCGAGGCCGGCCGGGTCGGTGGTCAGGAGGGGAATGATCTCTATGTCAAAATCGGCCACGAACTTGTCCCAACCTCCCGCGTCGGGCAAGGGGTGCACCATGACCTCGGCCAGGGTCAACGCAGGAATCGCGAGCGGCTCGCCGGAGGCGAAGACGGCCCGGGCGGAGCCGAAATGCGGGTCGGCGGGATCCAGGAACGCTATGACCGCGTTGGCGTCGAGGACTATCACGCGGGCCACTCTTCGTGGAGCGTCGCCACCGCGCCGGGCGGGAACACGCCGGGCATGGCCCCGGCCCACCGGGTCAAAGCGGCCTCGCGCGAAGCGCGCTCGGCATAGCGGCGGCGGCGGAGCGACTCCGCACCCTCGAGCAACAGCAGGCGGGCGACGTCCGCGCGACCGCGGGCGCCTGGCCAGTTCGAGGCACCCAAGTCGATGGCGGCGGCTATCTGCCGGGTTTCGGTGATGGCGTGGCGTGGCAACGATGTAGGCATGACCGGAGTGTAACACCAGTGCGACACCGGTCGCCATTCGTGTGCGTAGCCTGGGTGGACCCCGTCACGTCCAGTGCTTTGACCTGCGCAAACGTGGCCCGAGTGATCGCAGCGGTTGCGCCGAATCACCGTCCCGGCGACGTCTGTCCCCCGACTAGGCGGTCGGGAACCGTCCCCGGATTAGTGGCGGCGGGCGGCCAGGCGCAGCAGCCAGCCCGCGGCCAGCAGGCCCAGGGCCGCCAACGCCAGCGCCAGCAACGGCCCGGAGCCGGTGAAGGGCAGGTCGCCGTCGGCTTGGCCCGACCCGGCCCCGCCGCTGGCGCTTGCCTCGTCTCCGGGTGCCGTCGCAGTGGGCGATGCCGTGGGCTCGGGTCCGGGCGTCTGGCTCGGGGTCGGCGTGGGCGTGGGGCTCGGCGTCGGTTTGACGGCCAGCACCGTCACCTCGTAGGTCAGGTCGACGCATTGGGCCAGGTCGTCGCACACCGTCACCTTGAAGCTGGTGGTCCCCTTCCAGCCGACCTCCGGGACGTACCGCACCCCGGTCCCCTCCAACGCCACGACCCCGTGGTCCGGCTGGGCGATCGAACCGGCCACCAGCGGCCGCAGATCGGCGCCCGTGACGTCGGCCAGCACATCAATGTCGATGGCGGTGCGGTCATCCGCGACATCGAACGACCTCCCCTCGCCGGTCGGTGGGGCCTGGACCAACGGGATGTACGTCACCGTCGTGGACTGCCCCAGATCGTCGGTGTAATCGACCACGAACTGGTGCTCCCCCACGGCGGCGCCGGTCGAGTCGTAATGCACCGACCCCAGCACGGCCGTGCCCTGGTCAGGGGCGTCCTCGATCCGCCGCTCGGCGATCCAGCCATAGGTCGAGGTCACATCCTCGGGGAACATCAACTGCCCGCCCGCGCGCACCTTGGCCCGCACCACTTCAGCGGCGGCACGGGGCGGCCCCTGGACCGTCACGCTGACGACGACCTCCTGGGTGGCGCCATCAGCCGGGTCCTCGAACCGCACCGTGAACCGGTACACGCCCTCCGGCAGCGAACCGGCCTCGAACCCGATCAGCCCGTCCAGGCCCACGCTCGCCGTCGCTCCGGCCGGGACGCCCTCAGCGGCCGCGACCTCGATCGCCGCGCCGGGCGCGACCGTCAACGGCAGGTCGATCCGGCCCCCGATCCCGGTCTTGGCCGAGGTCCCGCCGCTGACCAGCGCGAACTCCACCACCGTGACCGTGTACTCGGCCGCCGCCGTGGCACCGTTGGAGTCCGTGAACGTCACAGTGAACGCGTACTCACCGGCGGGCAGGGCCCGCGCGTCGAACCAGACCGTCCCGTCCAGTTTCGGCGCGATCCCCGCGCCGGAAGCCCACTCGCCCGATGCCGTCACCACAGCGGACACGATCGACGCGCCGTGCTCGGTGTCGGCGTGGGCAGCCCCAAGAAGCTCCACCGTCCCGCCCATCCCGACAGTCCCTGAAGCCCCGGACGCGGCAGGCGGCCCGGCCGGCTCGGCAACGGACTCGAGCACGTTCGCGGTGTAACCCAAAGCCACGCACTGCCCCAAGTCGTCGCAGACCGTCACGACGAACGAATCCGCGCCCCGCCAACCTGGCATGGGCGTGTAACGCACCGCTCCCGGGCCGGTCACTGTCACTTTCCCGTGGGTCGGCCCGGACACCGACACGGCGGTCAGCGCCTGCAACGCCGTCCCGGTCACGTCCGCCGCCACGTCCACATCCACGCCCGTCAGGTCGTCGGCCACGTCGAACTCTCGCCCAGAGCCGCCGGGCGGACCCTGCACCGTCACATTCAGCGTCACCGGCACGGAGGCCTGCCCCAACGAATCCGTGAACGCCACGTCGAACTGGTACTCGCCCGGCGCTAGCGACCCGGCCGAGAACGAAACCGACCCGGCGGCATCGACCGTGGCTGAAGCCCCGTCCGGAAGCCCGCTCGCCGAACCGGACACGACCTCCACGCCGCTCGCGACCGTCAACTGGAACCTGGCCGTGCCGCCCAACGGGGCTTTGGCTGCCAGGCCGCCGCCGACCGCAGGCGGGGCGACCACGGTGACCGTGTAGACGGCATCGGCGGTGAGCGAGTTCGAGTCGGTGTAGCGCACCGTGAACGGATACACGCCCGCGGCCAGCGTCCCAGCGTCGAATGACACTCCGCCGTCCGTCCGCGCGACGATGGTCGCATCCGCCAGCCAGGCGTCCGTCGACACGACCTGGGCTTTGACGATGCTGGCGCCGTGGCCGGCATCCGCGCGCACCTCGCCCTCCAACTCGGCCGTGCCGCCCGTCCCTATGGTGGCGGTGTCACCCGTCGCGGTGGGCGGCTCGGGCGGCGACCACACGTTCAACACCTTCACCGTGTAGTCCAGGTCCACGCACTGGTCTAGGTCGTCGCAGACCGTGACCGTGAACGCCGCGGTCCCCGACCAACCGACCTCCGGCACGTAGCGCAACCCGGCACCCTCAGGTTTGAGCGTCCCATGGTCCGGGACGGTGGACGATGCCGCCGTCAAGGGTTGGAGTCCCACACCGGCCGCGTCCGCCAAGGGTTCCAGCCGGACAGACGTCAGGTCGTCCGGCACGGTCACGTCCCGGCCTTGCCCGGTCGGCGGCGCCTGGACGGTGACCGTGAACTCGACCGGCTCCGAGGCCTGGCCGGTCGAGTCCTGGTAGGTCACAGTGAACGTGTGGTCGCCGGGCTGCAACGAGCCCGCCTGGAAGGTCACCGCGCCGTCAGTCCCAGCGGTCACGGTGGCGCCAGCGGGCACACCCGAAGGGACCGCCGAAGCGATAGTGACATCGGACTCCACGGTCAACGCGAAGCTCGCGGTCCCGCCCACCTTGACCCGCGCCGAGGTCTCACCCGTGACCAACGGCTTGTCCACCACCGTCACCGCGAACTTCGCGTCCGCCCACAGGCCATTGGAGTCGGTGTAACGAACAGTGAACTCGTACACCCCGGCGGCCAGGGTCCCGGCTTGGAAGGTGACCTTGCCGTCCGTGCTCGGCGTGATGGTCGCGTCCGCCATCCACGCCAGGAACGGCGTCACGAACGCGTTCACGATGGCCGGGCTGTGCACCGGATCGACCGTCCCCTTCAAGTCCGCCGTCTGGCCCACGCCGATCACAGCCGTGTCTCCCGACACCACCGGCGCCACCGGTGCCACCCACACCGACAGCACGGTGAACGAATAGCGCAGAACCACGCACTGGTCCAGGTCGTCGCACACCGTCACCTCGAACGGGTCCGTCCCCTCCCAGCCTCGGTCCGGGGTGTACTTCAGGCTCTGCCCGTCCAACGCGAGCTTCCCGTGCGCAGGCTGGGTGAACGAGCTGTTGGTCAACGGCTGCAGATAATCACCCGTCACGTCCTTCAACGGGTCCACGGCGCCGGTCTCCCGGTCATCCGCCAAGTCGATGTTGTATCCCGACCCGGCCGGAGCGGCCTGCACGGCGACTGTGAACTCCTTGACGGCCGAGGACTGCCCCAGGTCGTCCCTCCACGCCACCCAGAAGTGGTACACGCCGCCCGGCAACGACCCAGCGCCGAACCCGACTTTGCCGTTCTTGTTCGCGGTCACGCCCGCGGTCACCGTCGCCTCACCAGTCACAACGGTCCCTGTCACAGTCGCGGCACTCTTCACAGTCATAGTGAAATCGGCCGTCCCGCCAGCCTTGATCCGGTCCGCCGTCTCTCCCGACACCGACGGCGGGGCCGCCACCGTCACGGTGAAATCGGCCGTGGCGGTCAGATCGTTCGAGTCCGTGTACTCCACCACGAACGGGTAGTCGCCGGCCGGAAGCGACCCCGCCTGGAACCGGACCGTGCCGTCCAATGCCGGTTCGATGGTCGCCTTGGCAAGCCACTCGGCCTCGGTGGTCACGACCGCTTTGCGGATCGACGCGCCGTTCGCGGTGTCAGCGGTCGCCGAGCCCGCCAGAACGGTCTCACCGGCCAGGCCGATGGTGTACGTCGCACCGGTCGCCGTGGGAGCGGCCGCCCAGACGGCCGTCAACTCCAACCGTCCCACCGAGCCATCGATCCCGGTGACGCCGTTGTCCACGGTCATGGGAGTGGTGGCGAAGTCCCACCTGTCAACGGTCGCGGATCGCCACCCCAGCAGAGCGTAGCCCGGCCTATTCACCTCGTTCGGCCTGATTCGCAACGGGTGGTCGTACCGTCCCGCCACTGTCGCGGGCTGGGGGCTCCCGTCGCCCGTGTCGAAGACGACTGCGACTAGTTTCGCCTCGTAATACAGGTCCAGCACCAGCGCTGGGTCCTCGGTGACGGTCCCCGACGTGGTCGAACTGGCCTGGTCGTAGAGATAGCCCACGTACTGCCTCGGGACAGCCGTCACGGAGGTGCCGATCCTGCCCTCCAGGATCTCCGTGTCCGCTAGCACTCCGACAGGGCTGAACGCGGTCTTGTAATGCTTGACGAAGTAGTCCGCGTCCCCGTTGGGCAGCCACTTCGCGTGCAACGTCAACGACAATTCGTCCAAGGTCGTCTCGGCGGCCACCGGCTGCTGATGCCCGGCGTCCACGAACCAGCCGTCGAACGTGTAGCCGGCCCGTGACAGCACCGTCCCGAAACTCGGCGCATCCACGATCTTCGACCCGATCTCCACCCGATCCGGCCCGACCGACGTCGGCGACACCGGCTCCGTCTCGGAGCCGCCCAGCGCGTACCGGACCTCGCCGTACTTGGTCGCCCACGCCCCATACAACGTCACCGTCACGCCATCATCCGCGATCATGTCCGCTGTCACGGGGGCCTTGGCGAAGTACCAGGCCTTCGAGGGGTCGGCGCGGTCCAACACCTGCGGCTCCGTGTACCAGCCGACGAACCGGTAATCCGCCAACTCAGGCGTGGCGGGCGGGGCCGGGATCCTCCCTTCGATCACAGCCTCGCCGGAGGCAGACCAATCAGATGTGTCCTCCGGCGCGGCCGGAGGCACGTCCAGTACGAACCCGACCGACAGCGTCCGTTTCGCGAACAAAGCCCGCACCGTCGCGTCGTTGCCGGGCATCGTGAACGAAGTCGAAGCGGACCCAGTGTCGCCGAACATCGCTTCCGACGCGCCTGCCTCCGGCTGCCACCTAATGAACTCGTAACCCTTCGCGGGGATGGCCGTCAAATACGCCTGCGCCCCTTCGGCATAAGAGTCCGCGTCCGCGTACGCCGTGCCGGGGTCGATCACCCTGCGATGCACCGTCAACTTCGAGAACGCGCCCAACGGCAGCACGGCCACGCTGGACCGGTTGCCCTCGCCGTCCACGCCGACCACGTACACCACCCGGCGAGCGCCAGTGGTCAGATCCGAACCGTCCAGAGAAATAGTGTTCGACCCGGCGTCCATCGCATCCGAACGCGCGCCAGCGACCACGTCCGCCGCCGAGGGCGCGGTCGATCCAACCAAGTCCACCAGGAAGTAGTAAGTCCCGGACTCAGAAGCCTCGAACGACACCGAACCAGAGCTCACAGCCGTCCGCGACCAACCAGCCTCCGTCAACGCAGGCGCAGTCGAGTCGTAGTGCAGCACCGCATCGTGGACCACCGGCACGAACGCAGTGCCGGGGCTGCGGACCTCGAACGGCGCCGTCCCTTCGGCCGAGACCCCGCTCAACGTCACCACGTACACGCCGTCGCCCGCAGACGCGACGCCGGTCACCGCCATCCCGGAAGGCAGCACAATGTTGGAGGCGTTCAACCCGTCTGGCAGCGAGAACTCGAAGGTCAACCGCACCTGGGTCGTCGTCGCGGTCCCCGCAGCGCCATCGATCGCCTCAGCCGACACGTAGGCCACCGCCCGCCCGAAGCTCACGTCCACCTGGGCCGGGCCGGACGGCATCGTGTAAACCGTGGTCGAGGCGTGGCGGTCCGTGAAGCTCCCGCCCGCGCCGCCGTCGGACCAAGACTCCACCGCGTACGCCATCTCCGGGCGCGCCTTCAACTCAATCCGGGCACCGGCCGGATACGCGGTCGCCAGGTCAGCCGCGTTGGTGATGCTGCCATGCGACGGCGCCAGCCCGACCGAGAACGGGTATGCCTCCGGCAGGCCGATCTCCGTGACCGGGCTCGACCACAGGCCCTCCAAGTCCTGCGCCAGCAGGTACACCTTCTGCTCCGCGTTCGAGGCCAGACCCGTGATTGCGATGGTGTTCACCCCGGCTGTCATAGCCAGCTTGGTGCCCGCTTTCACGTCGGCGTCCGAAGGACCCGAGGCCGTCGCGGGCAACGCCAAATAGAACAGTTGGCCGGCCTCGCTCGCCGTCACGGTGGCCGATGCCGTCGTCCCGGTCAGCCGCTCACCGGCAGGGTCGCTCAGGACGGGCGGGGTGACGTCCCGGTGCAGCGTCACGTCTTGGATTGGCGGCGCCACATGGGCGGCCGAGGACGACGAGTCGAGGGTCACCCGGACCACATCGCCCTCGCTCCAGTCACCCGTCACGTCCACGGAATACTTTGTGTTCCCGCTGCCCTCGACAGCCGTCAAGACACCGGCAGTCGCCGCGAACGTACCCTCCGGGGCCAGGGTGACCGTGCTGCCCGCGAGGTCGGCTGCATCTTCCAGCGTGAAGGTCAACACCCTGGTGGTGGCCGTGTCCACGGCCCCGTCCCCGCTGATCGTCAACAGATCGAGTCCCTCGGTCAGGATGTTGTAATCGCTCGATTGCGCCGACCCGAGGCTCCGGAACTGCGGCGACACGAACGCCCGCGCCTCCCCGGAGGCCGACTGGGCCGTCCCGACGACCGGCACCCCGTCGGCCTCGAAGCTGCGATACAGCTTGCCTTTGGCCTGGTCGGCGGCCACCCAGGCGACGCCCGCCAGGTCGGCTGGCCAATGGTCGGCGATCCCCCACGCCGCCAGTTGCGCCTCCGCATCCGGGCGGATGGTCTGAAGACTCCCGCCGGGCCAGTCGGCGCTGGTGACCTGTGTGTCCTTCAGGTCCGTCGCGCCCAGGCTGGCGGGCACGTAGAGCGGGTAGACGGCCGCGCTGTCAGCGCCCACCAGGTCACCCGCGCCGAGGCTGGTGTTCCCGGCGTAGACGTTCCCGCCAGTGATCTTGACCGCGCCAGGCGCCAGCCCACCGATCGCCGGGTTGGTCGTCGCGCCGGGCCGCGCCACGACGGTCCCTCCCGTGATCGTGACGGTTCCGAGCCCAGCAACGGTGCTGTTCCCGCCACCGATCCCGACCCCGGTCGCCCCGCCGACGGCCACCACGAAGGCGTCGTCCTGGATTGTGATGGAGTTCGTGGCGCCGGTGGCACCAACGCCGCCGGAGCCCGTACCGCCGATTCCGGCCCCGCTGCCCGAGCCGGTCGCGTACACGCGGGCCTGGCCACCGATCACTACCGGGCCGCCCATCGCATACATGCTCGAACCATTTCGCACATCCGCGCCGATGCCTGCAGCACCGTAGTCGGACGAACCTGCGCCGATCGCGCGAACGGTCACGTCGCCGTCGATCCGAAGCGCTCCGCTGCCATTCTGCGCACCGATCCCCGGGCCGTAGGCCCTCGTAGACGAATAGGACCCTCCCTGGGCGGTCAAGTCGCCGCCGCTGGAACTGGTGATCGCCAGACTGGTTCCTGGCTCCACAGTCAGCCCACAAGGCGAACCGCCGCTCGACGAAGCCAGAGAGTTCGAACCATCCACAGTCAGACTCCCCTGGGCTCCATTCGCCAGCACGAACGGTCGGGCCACGCCGGAGAGAGTCAACCCGTTGATGCGTACCCTCAACGGGGCCAGATTTCCAATACTCGAGCCGTCAACGCGGAAGGTCCGAGTGCCGCTGAAGGACGAGTTCAGTTCCAGCGGCACCGAGTCGAATCGCAGGTCGTGGCCGTTCAGCCAGGTCAGCGCCCCGCTCAGGCCGGTCAGGCGGTACACGTCGGCGCTCTGGGCGGTCGCCGTGACCGCCGCCGATGCCGTCCCAGCGGGGAGGGCGAACCACGCCGGGTCGCCCGTGTAGGCGGGGATGGCGGACTGCACGATCCCGCTCCAATTGCCGTTTTCGGCCTGGAACGCCCAATAGACCGGTATCTCCTCGTCAGCCGCATAGCCGTAGGTGACCGCGCCCTGGTCGATGGTGTTGGCGCCGTAAACCAGGTCGCCAGTCAACTGGGCGGAGGCCTTGAGTTCATCAATACTGCCCGGAGCGGTCCCACCGACTTGGGCATAGTATTCGCCCGGCCAGTTGGCCGTGACCGCGAAGTTCCCGCCGATGGACGTGAAATGCCGCGTCCCCGGATCGGTCACAGTCAACGCCGCGCCCTGGTTGCGGTACACCTCGCCGTTGACGAGCGGCGCGACGAAATTGTGGCTGGCGAACCCGATCCTGAGATCGCCTTCCGTCGGTTCGGCGGCCAAGTCCATGACGTAGAGGGATCCAAGGCCAGTGGACTCGGGGCTCATTCGCGTGACCACAGCCGAACCCGTGCCCGGCACTACCACCAGGTCGTCCGGCCTCAACCCCGGCGATTCCGGTTGCAACCTCATGACTAGCTCCGTGCTGGTCTGCGTCCCCTTGGCGCCATTCGCGGTCAGTGTGGCTTCGACTTGCGTCGCGACCAGGTTGTTGGCCAGGGCGGTGGACCAGGCTGGCGCTCCAGCCACGACCTTGGCCGCGCCGGTCGCCGCGCCGTCGAAATCGGGCGCCTGGCCCAGCTGGATGTCTCCGACCAATCCGGGGCTGGCCGGTGCGGCGACCCACAGGACGGCCGCCAGGTTGCCCGCATCCGCGCTCGTGGCCGGGAAGGTCGTCGGCGCCGGAAAGGTGCCCAGCCCCGCCAGCCAGTCTTTCTGCTCCTCGGTGATCGTGTGCTGGGTGTAAGGCAGGTTGGAGCCGCCCACGTCCAGGTTCGTCAAGGAGGCCCACACACGCGGAGAGATCCGGTACGCCAACACTGCGGGCACGTACAACGGGTACACGGCGTTGCCGTCGCCGTCCTTGGGCGCGTCCATTTCGCTGGCGGGATCGACCCAGACGCTGCCGCCGGTGATCCTCACGTCCGCTCCGGTCACTTCTCCGCCAACAACGACGAAGCCGCCCTCGACCCGGACCGACACGCCCGTGCCTCCCACAAAGCTGTTCCGGACCGTGCCGACGGTCGCATGATCGGTGATCGCGACCGTGCTCTCGCCGCCGGCCCCGCCCGCGCCCCGCGCGCCGATGGCCACGGCGCCATAGAGATTCGGGTCATGAACTGCCCCAGTCTTCACCCAAGCCTCGTCCTGGATCGTTATCGAACCGGCTCTGCCACCAGAGCTGCCGATCATCGCGTTCGCAGATTCAGTCTTCCAATCGGGGCTCGCGACGGTCAGGCGCACGTCCCCGCCGATCATGATGGTGCCAGCGCCTTCGTTCCAGTTGCCGCCAATCCCGCTGCCGTTCTGGCCTGAAGCCTTCGTGACCTCCAACGCCCCGGCGCTGGAGGAGGCGATGGTCAGTCGGCTCGCCGTTTGAGCGTCGACGTCATAGGGGACCCGGACCACGGCCACATCATTCCCGGACCCAATGATCGCGTTCGTGCCGACCACGTCCAACGCCACGTCAGCCCCGCCGGTCAGCGCCACCGCCTCGGCGTTCGCCGGTCCCGTGATGGTGCTTCCGTTCAGCGTCACTCGGATCGATTCCGTGCCGTGGCCGCCACCGTCCGCCGTCACCCGGCGCGCGCCGGTCAAGCCGTTGAGTTCCAGCTGGTCACCCGCCACCGACAGCGCCAGGCCGTTGATAGCCTCGAACTCGCCGCTAGCGCCGCCAATGGCCCAAGTGATCGCGTCCACGGCGTCCAGCGACAGCGCCGCGCCAATGTCCGCATTGGCGGCCACAAGGTTGGCGGGGGCTGCATAAGCATCCGCCGGGATCGCTATCGGCTTGCTGAAATGCGTCACAGTCGGCTGGTCGGGGTCCACATATTCGGCAGCCACATAGACCACCTGAGCGGAAGCGTCAGGCAGACCAGTCACTCGGATCGAGTTCGCCGTCGCCGTGCCAACTTGCCCAGCCCTGACAATCCCGCGACCTCCCCGGCCCTCCGCGGACGCGAGAGCGGCAGCCCTGACCGCCGGACCATCCGAAGGAGCGGCCGCGTCCAGGTCTTGGGCGATGTACCAATACGTCGGAGCCGGGTTGGCGTCATCGACCACCGCCACATCCGAACCGAACCCGACCACGGCGGTGTCTGCCAAGGGCCGCCAGTTCCGGCCCGGCGCCAAAACCACCTCAGCCTCACGGTTGACCGTCACCTCGACCGGGGCGCCGAGCACCACGTGACCTGCCAACGCGCCGGGAAGTGAGAGCACGTCCACGACGACCTCGTCCTGCGCGGAGACTGAGGTGAGCGGCATCGTCCAAGTCTTGAAATCTGGTGAACTGGACCAGCCCGACGGGTCGGTCGCCACGCTGGCGCTACCGTTTGTGACAGCGATCTGGCTGGCTTCGAAGCCCGGCACAGGTTGGTCGAACATGAGTGTGAGGGCGGTCGAGGTGGACTCGTAGGGCGTGCCGCTGGCCGTGACCTGGACGTTCACAACTTGGTCGCGGAGCACGTTCTGGCCGAGCGTGGCGCTGTAGGGCGGGATCGTGCCGGATTTGACGTTCGCGGCGAAGCCCTCGACATCGCGGAGTTCGATGCCGCTCAGCTGGCCAACCGGGACCCACAGGGTCGCCGCTAGTCTGTCGGCGTCGGCGCTGGTCGCGGGCACGCTGGCAGGGGCCGGGAAGGTGTCTGGGGCATTGGAGGCGATGAAAGCCCGCTGCGCCTCGGTGATGGTGTGCTGGGCGTAGGCGAACGGAGGGCTCGTCAGGTCCAGGTTTGTGAGGTCGGCTCCCCCGTTGTGGGCCGGGAGGTGGAGCGGGAAGACCGGCTCGCCATCGGCCCCGACCGGATCCTGCACGCCGGACACGCCCCGTGCTCCCACCGCCGGATAGGCCGAGCCGCCGGTGATGGACACCGTGCCCGCGACGCTGCCGACGGCGTAGTTCTCCGCCGCGGACGCACTAGCGACGACAAAGCCACCGCTGATGGTGACGCTTCCCTGCACGGCGGCAGTGCCGGACCCGCCACCGATCCCGGCCACCGAGCCGTAGGCGACCACGGTCGGGGAGCCCTCGATCCTCACAAAGTGGTCGGGCGACGCACCACGCGTGCCGCTGCCGCCAATCCCGACAGTGTTTCCAGTCCCTGTCGCGCTCGCCCGGACCATCGCATCTCCGCTGATCGTGACCTGGCCCATGCCGCCAGCCCCGCTGCCGCCGATCGCGGCGGGTCCGAATGTGGTCCCTTTGGTGGTTGTCGCGATGACTTTGGCCGTGTCAGTAATCCTGATGACGCCACCGGGGCTGCCGTAGCCCCCGCCAATCGCGGCGCCTCTTTCGGCAGTCGCTGTAACGGTGGCGTTGCCACTAATCGTGACGACGCCGCCTGGCGACTGGCTAATACCTCCGCTGCCGATCGCGGCGGCCTCGCCCAGCGCAGAGACGTCCACCAGCGCCGAATCAGAGATCGTGACCGTTCCGTGCCAACCTCCGCCGCCGCCGATCCCTGCCGACCCATAATAAGTCGAGGAACTGGTTACGCGCACACGGGCCGAATCAGAGATCGTGACCGTTCCGCTGGTGCCTCCGCCGATGCCCGTAGCGGAGCTCGACGTGGAAGTGACATCCACCTCCGCCAAACCGGAGATAGTGATCAGGCCACCGCTGCCAACGATCCCTGCGCCGATGCTCGTCGCGTTGATCCGCGACGAGCCCTTGATCTCGATCACACCCGCGTAGCCGGACCTTCCGCCGCCGATCCCGGCCCCGTCCGTGGAGCCGACGGCTTCCACCTGTACCTCGCCTCCGATAGAAATGGTCCCGGTGCCCTGGGTGCCGTCCTGATCGCCGCCGCCGATCCCAGCGGCGCGATCCGCGCCCTGGACCTGAAGCGTGGGCACCGGCTCGCCCGCGCCGGACGCGTCCGCGATGCTCAGCTTGGTTCCCGCGATCACCTGCAGGCCCGCGCCTTGAGTGGAGACCAAGTTGTTCGATCCCTCCAGGGCCAGCGCCACGTTGGCGCCGTTCGCCAACGCGAAGGCCGGGCCTCCCGGCGCGCCGTTGCTGGTGACGGCATTGAGTTTGACCCGCAACGGCGATTCGTCCGGTGAGGCGCCGGTGACCTCGATCGGCACCGCGAAGGTGCCCTCAAGAGTCAGGCCGGTGCCCTCGAGCAGGTAGTCGTCGGGGTATTTCGCGTCGAACGCCGCGTTCGTCCCCTCGAGCTTGAACGCGTAATCGCCCTGCGCCGTCGAACTGACGACAGCCTGCAGCTTCGCCGCGCTCGGGTCCAGGTCTTGGGCGGTCACCACCAATTCGGCGGGCGGCGTGTCAGTCGGGTCCGCGTTCGACGCGGGCGCCACCAACGGCAAGGCAATGGCCGCCGCGACCAGCCCAGCCGCGCCCCGCCGCAACCCACGCCCAACGCCACGACCCCACGGGACGCCGCGCTCGACCCACGGCCCAAACCCCTTCATGCCCCCAGAAAACATGTCCCTGCTCCTCGCACTTGGTGACTCGCCACGTTCGACGCTAGGCCGCCTCGATGAATGAGGCGAGCCCCAACCGGTCGGTTCAGGGACAATTCCCCTCAGCGGCCGCGCCATCCGTCATAACGCCAAGGGGCAAGACGCTATTCCGGCGGGCGCTCGGCATTGAAATTACCATAAGCCCTGGGGTCGTCCCAGCGCTCCGCCTTCAGGCACCGCCCGCATCCCGGACGGCCGCGTCCCTGCCCTCGCGCCTGGCGGATCGTGTGAGGCAGAGACGACCGAGCGGCATCGTCCAAGACTTGTCGCCGCGTTCCTGCGAGGCCGTTGTCTGTCCCCAAACCTGACATCAATCCTCGTACCCAGGAATGCAGCCCGAGCCCCCCGCCGGTTTAGTAGGCTGTCCGGCGATGCTTCCCGACATCACCTTCCGCACCGCACCGGCGACGCACCCCGCCGACCTGCTCAGCGCCGCGCCCGGCCCCGACCCGCTGGTCTGGCTGCGGCGCGGCGACGGGTTCGTCGGCATGGGCCAGGCCGCCCGCTTCGAGACGACCGGGCCCGGACGGTTCCGGGACGCCGAGGACTGGTGGAGCTCGGTCCTCACCCGGGCCACCATAGAGGGGCCGTCCGACCTGCCCGGCACGGGGCCGCTGGCGATGGGGGCATTCGCCTTCGCGGACACCTCCCGCGCCCCGTCCGTGCTGGTGGTGCCGCAGGTGGTGGTCGCGCGCTACCGGGGCCGCGAGTGGGTCACTACCGCCACGGTGTCCGGTTCGGCGCCTCACGGTATGCCCGATGCCGCGCCGCGAGTCCAGCCCGAACCGGCGTCCGGCCCCGTCCCCGGCATGGTGACGCCCCAGTCTTCGCCGAGCCTGCTTGGCCAATGGCCGTGCCCGCGCCTGGAAGAGTTCCCCGGCCCGGTGGCGGCTGCCGACTGGCCGGACGTGGTGCGCCAGGCCATCGATCTGATCGAGGACAACGGCCTAGACAAGGTCGTGCTGGCCAGATCGGTACTGGCCCGCGCCGCCACTCGACCTGTAGCCACTGGACCCGCCGCCACCACCCCCGTCGGCGTCGGCGTCGGACCGGATGGCACCGGACTCGACGGAACTGGCGACGCCACCGACGCCGGATTGATCGACCCGCGCGCGGTCCTCGACTTCTTGGTCAGCCAATACCGAGACACCTGGACCTTCTCCATCGACGGGCTGATCGGCGCGACCCCCGAGTTGCTGGCCCGCTCGACCCGCGGGCTGGTCACCTCGCGAGTGCTGGCGGGGACCATCCGACGCTCCGGCTCCGACCACGCGAATCTGGCCCGCGCCGCCGCGCTCGCG
>JAISCU010000328.1 GCA_031265345.1 Bifidobacteriaceae bacterium | reverse complement strand
CATCGAGCACGTCCACGACGTACACCAAAGTCGAGCCTTCCGGGATAGCTTCCGTGAGACCGACCGGAGGACCCTTCGCGGGCGGCACGATCAATAGAATCCGGCTGCCCACCGGTTTGCCGATGAGGCCCTCGACCAGGCCAGGGAACGTCTCCGGGACGGACAATTCCCAAGGCACAGGAACTCCCGTTGCCCAAGTCGAGTCGAACATCGTGCCACCGTCCCAGAGCCAACCGGTGTAGTGGACCCAAGCCGTCTGGCCCTCTCGGAGCGCGGCGCCGGCACCGAGGATGAGAGGCTGGGCCACCAGCGCCCCTGGAGGCGATCCCACCAGAGACTCGAGACTCGGCTCACCGTCCGTCGCCGACTCCACCTTCGGCAGCCCCGCGACCGGTGGCACCGGCTCACCTTCGGCTTTCTTCATGATGGTTCTCGATCCAGTCACGGTCACGGCCATGAACTGCGTGATGGCGTAATCGGAGATCATTGTGCCCGAGTTGTCCACCCGCGCGTAGATGATCTTCGCTCCGACATGGCTGCCCATCAGGGCCTCGGCGAAACTGGTCGACATGCCCTGATGGCCCACATTGACCGTCTCAGGCTGACCGGCCCCGTAGGTCGAGTACCCGGCGCGTCCCGTGTCGCCAGCGAACATGGCATAGTCGAAGGAGACGATGTCGCCCTCCTCGATCAACTGACCCGCGCCGTCCTCCACCAGCCGGGCGGCCGGTCCTGTCACTCCGATTGGCGGATCGAACGACAAGACCGGTTGGCCATCCTCGGAGGCCTGCCAAGCGATCATCGCCAGGATCGCGGCGTCGCCCGCAGGGTCGTGCTCAGGCGCTCCGGACGCTGCGGTGGAAGCGGACGGCTCGCTCCTTGAGCTTGATTCGGAACTGACGCTCGAAGACGCGCCCGATGCCGCGCCGCCCAGGTCCGAACAGGCGGCCAGGCCACAGAGCAGAGACAGCGCCAAGCCGGCCGCGACAGGTCGCCTCACGGGTGATCCCTCGGGTCGGCCGGTTCGACTCCGGGCTCGCCAGGCGCTTTCTGCTCGGGCTTGGCGGCCGGTTCGTCTCCGGGTTCGTCGGCACCCGGCCTGTCTGCTGGTTCGCTGGCGTCGCCTTCCGAGACGGTGGTTGGCGTCTGGGCTCCTTTGTCCGCGTCTTCGCCGTTGCCCTCGGACGGGTGACCGTCCGGCTTCCGGTCGCTGCCGGCGGAAGCGCTCTTGCCGGACGTCGCCGTCGCATGCTGATTCGGCTGGGCTTTCTCCTCGGCTTTCCCTGGGGCTTTGCCTTTGGCTTCCCGCTTGGCTTTCCGCTTCGCGGCCTTGCGCAGCTTGCGCCGTTCGAGCCGGGCCCGGAACACTCGGCGAATGATTAGCCGGAACAGCCACACCAGGAGTGCGACCAACAAGACCAGCGGAATCCACGGGATCAGCCACACCGTGACAGTGGCTTGAGCGGTGGGCGCTGTCTGCTCCGAGTTCGGCACTTTGCCGTTGACGAGGTAGACCGTGTAAGTCTGCTTTCCAAAACCCCATATGCCCTCGATGCGAGGCCCCTGCGCCCAAGCGTCCTCAGGGCCAGGCTCGCCGGTCGAGAAGACGACGGATGAGCCGGGCAGCAACTCAGGAGTGCTCACGTCTCCCAGCCCGGTCTTGTTGACCTTGCCGAACAGATAGTTGGCCGCCACATCCGACACGGCCTTCGCGGTCACCCGGACGTTTCCGACGTTCGTCACACGAAAGCTCGCGTAGACGTCGCAAGGCAGCGGGTTCCACCAGGGGTTTGTCCGCTCGACTTTCAAACTGTCGACTTTCAAAGCGGGGTTGAGATCGCCGCTCACCCTGAGATGCACACGCACCCCCACCCGCATGTCGACCATGACCGTCTCGCCGTCTTGTTCCTGGGGTTGGAGGTACGAGGTGAAGATCGCGCCGTCGTAGTCCCCAGGTGTTGCCGCCTCAGGGATTTCGATAGTGAAGGGGACTTCCCCGGTCGAATACGGTTCGACCGTGATCGATTCCACCGAGGGGCTTATCCACAGTCCGAACGAGCCCTGTTCCGCTCTGCCCGGCGGCGCCGAATACTTGCCGTCCGCCGTCAAGACTGCTTCCTGACCGTAGATCGCCACGGTGACAGCTTCTCTGGAGACGTTGTCTATGACCATCACGTCCGACAACCGAGCGCCCGGATCGGATTCCAACACGAAATAGGCGCGCGGATCTTCGCCTTCCGAGTAGGCCGGCCGCACCTGCCATGCGATGTCGGCCCGTTCTCTGCCTGGATCAGTTATCGGCGGCCCGGACGAACTCGGTTCCGGCGAGGGGGCAGGTGGCGTTGATTCGGCCAGGGTGGCCGTGGTGGTCGGCAACGACAAGCCTGCGACCAGAGTCAGGACCACAACAGACAGGGCGAAATGGCGGTTCATGGAATCCTCCTTCTCTTGGCCCCGCTGTGTCGATACCCGGTGAGGCCCTTAAGCGGAGCGGCTTGGCCGACGATCTGCTCGCCGACCAAGCCACTCCCAGATGAGCGGTGCGCTAGCAACCGCTAATTCGATTCAACTACAGCAGCGTGACGGAGAACACCCCCGAATACGCCCCAGGACCGAACGTCGAAGGCGCCTTGAACGACACCTCCCCACCGACCCGCGCCACACCACGACTAGCGCCAGCCGGCG
>JAISCU010000231.1 GCA_031265345.1 Bifidobacteriaceae bacterium | reverse complement strand
CCGTCCTCCGAGCTGGACGACTCCCGGGAGTTCGAGCCGGACACGTGGGACGAGGTCGACCGGAATGGCATAAGCCGTCAAAGCCCCGCCGCGAACGCGCCGCCGTCTTGAACCGGTTGATCGGCGAATAGGCCGGCCCCGTAGCGGACGAGCGGGAGCCGATAGAATCGCAGGGCCGGTCGCCGGGGCCGGCCAGAAGGGACGCCGCGGGGACGAGTCAGTCGAGTTGGCCGGGTACGGCCGGGTGTTGGACGACATCGTCGGAATCCTGGACCAGGCGCGCGCCGCCGCCGCCCGCACCGTCAACACGATCATGACGGCCACCTACTGGCACATCGGACGCCGCATAGTCGAAGAGGACCAACACGGGCAACGACGCGCCGAATACGGCGACGCGTTGATCCGGAGGCTCTCAGCCGACTTGACCAGCAGGTTCGGCCGAGGTTTCTCCCCGCGCACCCTGCGCCAGATCAGGCGGTTCTATCTCACGTGGCCCCCGGAACAGATTTGGCACACAGCGTCTGCCAAATCTCCCACCCTCCCGACGTCTCATGACGAGGAGGCCGGCGCCGCCCGGCCGGTCGACGCCGCAACGCTGGCCGAGACGTTCCCGCTGGCGTGGTCGGCGTACGCGCGCCTTATGTCCGTCAAGGACGCTGCCGCCAGGCGGTTCTACGAGACGGAGGCCCTCCGGTCGGGTTGGACCGTTCGCCAATTGAACCGGCAGATCGAATCCATGTACTACGAGCGGACGGCGCTGTCACGGAACAAGGCCGCGATGCTCACCAAGAGCGCCGACCGGAAGCCTGGAGACCATGTCACACCCGTCGAGGCGATCCGAGACCCGTTCGTGCTCGAGTTCCTCGGCCTGAAGGACGAGTACTCGGAGACCGACCTGGAGGACGCGCTGATCACCCACCTCGCCGAGTTCCTCCTCGAACTCGGCGACGACTTCACGTTCGTGGGCCGCCAACGCCGGATGCGTATCGGAGATTCTTGGCACCGGGTGGACCTCGTCCTGTTCCACCGGTCGCTGCGCTGCCTGCTCCTAATCGAGCTCAAGACTGGCGCCTTTTCCTATGAGGCGGCCGGCCAGATCCACATGTACCTCAACTACGCCCGCGAAAACTGGACCAAACCCGGCGAGAATCCTCCCGTGGGGCTGATCCTGAGCGCCGAGAAAGACGCGGAACAGGCCCGCTACGCCCTCGACGGACTTCCCAACCCCGTCCTCGCCGCGGAGTACAAGGTGACCCTGCCCGAACCGGGCGTCATCGAGGCCGAGTTGGCCCGCACCCGCCGCGAACTCGAAGCCCGCGCTTCCGCCGCAGGCCCCTGAGCTTCCCGGATTATCCCTGGATCGCCCGCATCGCGGTCGCCTCGGACTCGGTGACGGACAGGCTGAACTGTGCCGTCGCCCGAGTCTGGAGAACCGCGCGGCGCTCAGTAGCCGGAGGCGGTCGAAGGGCTGGTCTGATAGGCGCCCACCAGCACGACCACGCGGACCGGACCTGGACCGACATCTGGCATGAGACGCGCCGCAGGATTGTTGGACCAACCACGCAGCGGGCCAGTCTCGTCACATGACTCGCGGCTGTGGAGCGAGAGTGACAGGAGGCCCGCCTGGGGCATTCGCGCCGATCGACGTGGAACGCGCTAGGGCCGCCCGAACCGCTGATAGGCGTTCTGCCGCGACGTCCCAAGAGCCGCGCCGATGATTGTCCACGAGTCCCCTGCCGCGCGCGCATCCGCCACCGCGTGACGCAATTCCTCGTCGGCCCTTCCCACGGCCCGCCGCGCGGCCACGATCCGCCTGAAACAGGTCGCGTCGCGCGCGGGATGTGTCGCGGGCGAGATCCCGTCCAGCGCCGCCGATTCGGCCTCGGTCATTTCATCCGGGCTCGCCATCTGTCCCTCCGCTCATCTGAGGTAGCCGTACCGGCTCGTCCTCGGCCGGTCGCAATGTATGAGTCGCGCGGGAGCCTCGACCGGAACCACCACCAACTCGAGCATCGCCCACTGCGATCCGGCCCTATGACCATCAAGCGTTCCTCTCCGTCATACTCGTATTCGACAATCCGAATTGCGTTCTCCCAAGCGTGGACCATGTCCGCGTCCGGCACACCGTGCTTCCGCGCGCTCCTCGTGATCCGCACACCAGCATCGTGCCCGTCCCGCGCACCGCTGTCAACCCGTGGTTTACAGCGTCCGCGTGTCGGTCCGACACGTACCAGACTCGGGAACAGAAGCTGCTGCCCGACACTCCCGCGCCGCGCCGACGCCGACGCCGACCCGTGGCCGAACTGGCCCCGGAGCACATCAAGAGTCGCCCTGCAGCCATTTTGACCACCACGCGCCCGATGCCGTTCGTGAGCCTTCGCGCGTTCCCCCAAGTCGGCGCGTTGAAGGCCTCGACGCCCCGCTGAGTCCGAGTTCGAATCGGCCTCGGGACGCCGGTGGCGCCGCGGGTGGCTCTGTTCCCAGGCCGGCTTGACAACAGTCGGGGCGTCGGTGGCCGGCGCCGGCCGAGCCCCCACCCGTCCGCGCGCGAACCGACCCCCAAACCCCGACGCGGGAACCGGCCCGACCTGCACGGCGGCATCGTCCAACGACACCGACGAACGCGCGCCAGGTCGACCGGTCGGCGCGGGGCGGCTACCTCGCGTCAGCCGCGCAGAACAGCCACCGGAACCAGAGCCCTGCCGTCCAGCCCGCAGAAGACCGGCCGACAGCCGGAGTCGATCGTGAGAATGGATTCGATGCCGAACGCGGCGACCGCCATCCTCATTCCCCGGAGTCCTCCAACTGCGCTTCGACGCCTTGCGGAGGGCGCCCAGAACGCACCGCGGGCGCCTAGCGGTCCTCGGGTGCCTTGGACGGCCGTCCGGAGCGCGCCGGTCGAGGCGGCTTGGCCTCGGCCTGGCCGACCCGCCAGCGCACTATGTCACCGATCAGTTCATGGTCGATCGGCTTGTCGTAGGGGAACCTGATCGCGCCTTTGCTGGTCGCCTTGCCCGCGAGCCGGTCCGCGAACACCACGATGGCCTCGGCACCCGGATAAATGCCCAGGTGGTGCTTGGACGCGGCGAAATGGACCAGGTTCTCGCCCTGCCAGAACGTGGGCATGCTCCAGGCCATCTTCTCGGTCGCCAGCGGGGCCGCCACCCGGATAGTCTCGCGCACGGCGCGGAGAATGGGCTGGACCTTGGGTGCCTGGTTAGCTATGTACTCGTCAATCACGTTGGGGCTCCTTAAGTCGGGCACCGCTGGCGTGGGCGCCGGGCGCGTTCTGACGGTGATCGACCCGGCGGCCGCGTCGGCACCGCAGCACAGTTACCAGCCGATACTACCCGCCCCCAGACCCGGCCGACGGGGTCCTCGCGAGCCGACCAGGCGGCATCGGACAAAAGCAGTTGGACGATGCCGCTCGGTCGGCCAGGCGCTCACGGTAGACCCCCGAAGTTCGGCCTGCCGATTCGACATCCGCTGCCGCCATCAGATCGGTGGGCGACGGATCGACACCGGATCAGCCGTCGTCCCGATAGGTGACGGTGCCCAGGTAGTTGTAACCCTGGTTTTCGCGCCAGACGCCTTGGTTGGCGAATCGCACAGAGTACTCCGGGTGAGCGCGCAATTCTTCATCATGATCGGGGAGCCACAGCGCCACCGTGTATTCGGCCGCCGCCATGTCCTCAGGGAGCTTCACTGCGATGTCGAGCGTATTCTCGCCGCTCAGCCATGTGCGCACGTCAACTTCTTTCAATTCGATATCGTAGCGGCTGACCCCGTTATCGAATACCACGAAAACGGGACGCGGCTTGACGATTCCCGCATAACCGTCGTTGAAGACAGCGGCCGTGATGCGGAAAGAGTCACCCTTCTTTGCCGTGGCAGTGAATTCGGCGGTGTCGAGTCGGAGCCTATAGCCGAGTTTCCGATCGAGGCGGTTATAGGCGCTTTCGGCCGGATCATCACCCGAGGCGGCCAGCATGGTTTGTTTCCAGAGGTCGAGATGCCTCGTGTCCCAACTCCGGTTGATAGCGGTCAAGCTTCTGGCGGCCGCTTCGGATAGCGCCAATTGCGCTCCCGCATCGACCAGTCTCGTGTTCAACGATGGATCGGTGGTGCCGAGGTCATCGTCACTCTCGGGGTACCACGCCGTTTCTCCGTACTGGACGGCGTCACCTCCGAACGACGTCCCCATGCGAGCGGAAACTGCGGCCACGTCTTCGACCGGATCGTATTCTCTATCGCGATCCCAATAAAGGCGGAAAGGCTCTTCCCAGCCGCCGCCTCGCGTGTTACTCCTCACGTAGGATGCGAATGAGTCGTCATGCTGTCCCAACCGGTCGAGTTGCGCCTGCGTCAACTCGGCGCTGCCCTGTGGGGGGCTCTTGGCCAACGCCCCGAGCTCCATCAGGTTTTCGGTGTAGCGAATGAGGATCGGAATGGTGTCAGGCGTGTGGTCGAGCAGTCGCTTCACCAGTCGATAGCGCTGCGCGCCCTGTTCGGGCGAGTCGAGGTCCGTCGTGGGAGCGTGTTCCGTGTATTCGGGGCGGTCCTCACGGTTATAGGACACGCCCGCCACCATCACGTTCTGGTCGTCATTGTGCCATTCGCCCCACGGACCAAGCACACCGGCGCACAACGCCGCGACAATGTCATGATTCTCAGTGACGACCTCCCCGATCTGCTCAATGTGGCGCAGATAATTCTCCTCGATGACCATGGGCGTCCAATCGTCCGCGTAAACTATCCGCAAGGCGATTTTCATCCCCGCCTCGCGGACGACTTCCAATGCTCTCGACAATTCGGCCAGGAAAGACTGCGGCAATTCGCGGGAATTGATGTACTCGGTCAAGTAGACTTGAGCGTCCAGCAGCGTGACTCCGTCTTTGCGCGATTCGCGCAGCGATTCAAGGTAATCGCCGCCGAAACGCCAGGAATCATATTCCGAATCCATCAGCCACTCGGCGTAATCCCCGTCGAAGTCTTGCGGATGAAGGTGGTCCAAGCCGCTGAAGTTCTCAAAGTACCCTCGCTCCGGGTTCGCCAGGACGCTTGTGAAATCTGGCGTGTAGACGAATGTCTGCGTCTCCGGCGCCGTCGGTCCGGTGCACGCGGTCCCTGGCGTGCACAGGAGCCCAGCCGCGAGCCCCGCGATGCACGCCCCGATTCGGTTGCGGCGACGCGCTTCCACTCTCCTGCCCCCTCGCGACGAATCGTGCCCTCCTGGCCCGCTCGGGTTTGCCGGGCCAACACGGTCTATCAGAGGGCGTTCACCGCGTCAACCTGCCTACATTCGCCACCGCGCCTCCGTGCCGCCGCGCCACGCAACCTCGGCTCGCGCCGAGACCAACACTCGCCAGGCCATGAAACGGATGCGTCACGAGGCTTGGGCGGCGAAGATGAACGAACTCCAGTCGAAGGTCCGAGCCGAGATCGGCCAATCGCCTTCGACACTGACGCCTTCCGCCTGGTCGCGTCGCCGCACATCGTCACCAACCTGGCTCGCGTGCTGCGTCGACATGGGGCATCGGAGTCGACGGCGCTCGATGCCTGCGAGGCGATCCTCGACCTGATCGAGTTGACCGGCGGCGCCGTCGTCGAGCCCGCGCGCCGCGTGTTCGACGTGCCCGGACAGGAGGACAACCTCATCATGGACCTCGCAGTCGCCACCGACGCAGCCCTCGTCGTCAGCGACGACTCCGACCTGACCGCGTTGTCCCCGTGGCACGGCCCCATCCCCATTCTGCGCCCCCGCGAGTTCGTCGCCCACGCGCTGCGAACCCGGCGCACGCGGTGAGGCGATCCTGCGCACCTCGTCACAACTTTGTACGATGCCGCCGTCCCGCCCCGCGCGCAGCCCCAAGTCCCCGCCAGTTCGGCTCCGCCGTCCCTGCGGCTCCGTGTCCGCAAGCGGCTTCAACTGGAGGCCGGGCCGAGCCTGCCGCCAGTTGTGGACGCCGGCCCCCGGCGCCACCCGCCCAGGCAGCCGTGTTTGCGCAGGTGGACGCGTCGGCGCGGTCGCCCAGAAAGTCTCCAGAC
>JAISCU010000054.1 GCA_031265345.1 Bifidobacteriaceae bacterium | reverse complement strand
GAGCAGATCGGCTTGCTTGAGTCCCATGCGAGACGCTTCGGTCCTGATCTTGTCGCGCAAGGCAGCCGGGACTCTGATGGTGGTTTCGGCGGCCGCACTCATACAAATGAGCATACACTTCTTATGCGGAATTGTTGACTCCGTTCGTGCCCCGTGAGGTCCTCAAGTCCGGGGTCTGAGCCGCCCGTATCGACACGATGCGGTTCGCGAGCGGCATCGTTGATCTACCTCGAGAAGCGCTCGGCATCATGCCGGTCCACCGCCCATGAGTGCCTGGGCCGGAAAGCCGGGCCTGGCCTGGAGGAACACTGCCGCAGAGCACCGCCGGGGAACACCGCCACCCGCCTGGAGCGACAACTTCACGGCCGGGCCGGCTCCTGGCTGCGGTGGTACGCGAGAGTAGCGAACAGCCCAAGAATCAACAGCGCAGCGGTAAAGAAGAAAGGCCAGGAGCGGTCGATGCTCGAGAGCACGCCGCCGATCCAACCAAACGGGGCGGTGGCGAGCATGACGACTGTGCGCTGGACGGCCATCACCCGCGAACGCTCCCGATTGTCAGCGTGGATGGCGACCAGGGATTCGGCCAGCATCGCCAAGATGGCCAGACCGAACCCGTCACAGATCAGGCAGACGGCCAACGCCCCCAGCGTGAAGCCGCTCGGGCCGCCACCAGCGCCAGCAACCGCGCCCGCGCCAGCACCGGCGCCAGCGACCACGCCAGCGGGAATCACAGCCACGAGCAACTGCCCCGCCGCGTAGACCGCGAAACCGGCCAGCAGCGGTGTCTTGAAGCTGGCCGCCTTAGTGAGTCGCGGGATGACGGTGAAGTAGAAGGCGATGGCCAGCAGCGACCGGACCATCGGGAACAATGGCAGCCAGGGGTCCGGGACCAGGAGCTTCTGAGAGACTATGACCTGCCAGAACGTGCCTGCCACGGTCCCGACCGCGCCCACCAAGAAGGTCACCAGGACCGCGAACTTGGTGCCCCGCGACCGGCGCATCAACGCCAGGACCTCCCGGTAGCCCGCCAATTCGCCCCGCCAGGGCCGTCCGCGAGTCTGAGTCCGGTGGAGCAGCCCCATCTCGGTCTCGCGAGTGATGGCGTACAGGAGAACGGCTTTGGCGGTCATGACCACGAAGGCGTTGAGGTAGAGAATCCGCACGGCGGGCACCAGCGAGAACTGGGCCACCATCACCGCCGCCACAGGGGCCGCCAGCGCGGAGAGGTTCCCGGCCACCATGACCAAGGAGTACATGGCGGGGATGCGTTTGGGGCTCACTCCCTCGACCAGGAGGCAGTCCCAGGCGTTCTGCGAGACCTGCCAGGTGCCGTTGACCAAGGATGCCCCGGCGAACGCCCAGAACGCCCACTCGGGCGCCACGAGGGAGGCGGAAGCCCAGATCAGGCACGGCACGGACCAAGCGGCGGCGTCGAAGACGGCCAGGGTGAGGCGCCGGCCCAGCTTGTCGGTGATGATCCCGCTCAACAGTCCCCAGACGGTTTGGGAGACCATGCCGATGGAGGCCAGCAGACCGATCTGCATGTCGTGGAGCCCCAGCGCGAGCATGTAGACCGAGGCGTAGGGCAGGCACAGGTTCATCGACAGGCCCCACAGCGGCTCGGTCAGCACGCACGCCCGCTGATTGCCGCGCAGACCCTTGAGCGCCTGGACCAGGGAGTTGCGGGCGGCCATCGCTCTCAGCCCCCGAGGTTCGCGACGATCTCGCGGTAGCGACGGGTGGCCAGGTCGCTCGGCTTGCCTTTGGCGCAGAAGTTGAGCTTCGCCAGTTTGGGGACGACCCGTTCCACGACCATCTGGCCGTCTGCGAGCTTCGCGGTCAGGGCGTCGAACGCCTCGTGGAAGCGCGGGTCGGCTTTGGCCCGCTCGTAGAAGGACAGGACGTGCACCCAGTGGAACAGGTTGTAGGTGCGGAACGGGTATTCGGCTTGCATGAACAGGGTGCCGATGCCGTAGTGGCAAGGCCCCGTCGGCACCCGGGTCTCCCAGTGGTCGAGCAGGAACCCGACAGCCCGGTCCAGTTTCGGCTCGTGGTTCAGGCAGCTGGTGTGGCGGAAGGCGTCCAGCGCCATCAGCGTGGGGTGCGGGTTGGAGTGCTCCGTCTCGGGGCCGTGGCCGTAGGGGAAGCTGGTGCAACGCCAGCCCGAGTCGAGCCACTGCGACTCCAATAGATGGTCCAGCGCGGACCGCACGCGGCTGTGTTCGGTCAAGCCCGCATGGCACAGCGTTCCCAGCGCCTTGGTGGTTTGGCAGGGCAGGCCGGAGCCGCCCGGGTACAGGTGGAAGTGGCCGTCCGGGCGCCAGCTGTCCAGGATCAGTCCGATGGTCCGGGCCACGAGCGGCTCGGCCGGGTCCACGCCCAGTTCCAGCAGGTAGCCGACTGATTCGACCGCGCTGAACGGCGCGCCTTTGGCGAGCCGCCGGTCGGGTGTGGTCCAGCAGTCGTCACCGAGGTCATGACGGTGGGAGACGATGCCGTCCACGTCGGCTTGGTAGCGGCCGCCCACAGTCACCGAGATATCCGGGTGGTCGGGGGTCACAACAGGTATCCTCCCACCCGGCCCTTCCGAAGCGTCGCAGATGGCGCGATGTTCGTGGACTGTGGCGCGGTGTCTTCCTATCTTGGCTGGTCACCGCCGGATAGAATTCAGGTTCGCCCAGTCCGCGTGGGGCATGGCCAGATCGCCGCCAGATGGGAAAGGAACCACACCCTGATGAGGGACACGGAGTTGCTCTTCGAGACCCGCGAGGCTTTTCGCGCGTGGCTGGCGGAGAACGCGGAGACCAGCGACGGAGTGTGGCTCGTCTTCGGCAAGAGGCGCAGCGTGGTCACTCTGACAGCCAATGAGGCTTTGGAGGAGGCCTTGTGCTTCGGATGGATCGACGGGCAGATGCGAAGCGTCGACGACACGAGGTATCTCAAGTGTTTCGCCCGCCGTCGGGGCAAGAGCGTCTGGTCCGCGAAGAACAAGCGGATCGTGCAGACGTTGCGCGACCGGCAGATGATGGCTCCTCTGGGCGAACGGGCCGTGGCGGTCGCCGTCAAGAACGGCCTGTGGGACGCGCCTGGGCGTCCCGCCATCACCGATGAGCAAGTCGAGGCGTTCGCGGAAAGGCTGGAGGGCGTCTCTCCGGCGCGCGAGAACTTCGCCGGCATGTCGCCATCGGTGCGCCGAGCCTATGTGGGCAGGCACTTGTCCTTCAAGAGCGAAGAAGCGCGGCAAAGAGACTTCGCCAGGATCATCGACAGGTTGGATCGCAATCTGAAGCCCATGTGACGCTGGGGGAAGTCTCCCGCTTGATCGTCGGGCCGGGGCCTCGGCGGAGTCGTAGGGGGCGGGCGGTTGACGTGCTCGCGTTGGCGGCGGCGGCCGCAGCCGACGCGGGTGCGATCCCGGGCTGAAATGCGCCTGTTCGGGGTTCGTGGTCGGCCGGCCGCGACCACGAACGCGTTTGAGGCGCAATTCACATTCCGGGCCGGCCCCATGTCCTCAGCGACCGCCCCCGACATCAGTTAGTCGGCCACCCGCCCCGCGACTTTGCCGAGGCCTTGACCGTCAGGCAGGACTTGGGCCGCGCCTGGACGCTGACCGCCATGGCCGCGGGCGGCCACATGTCGAGCAGGAGCCTGCAACGCCGATTCGCCCAACAGGTCGGCCTGAGCCCGTCCGCCTGGCTGATCCGCGAACGGGTCCGGGCGGCCCAGGAGTTCCTGGCATCCACCGTGCTGGATGTGGGCCAAGTGGCCAGTCGGGTCGGTTTCGGCTCCGCCGACCTGCTGCGCAAACACTTCCGCCCGCTGGTCGGGACCACTCCCACCCGCTACCGGGAGGCGTTCAACGCCGAACGCTTGGATTGAGGACCAGCGCGCGCCTAGCCGCATACGCTCAGTCGGCCCGGCAATGGGTTGGGGCCCCGGCCTGTCCCCGGCGGCCCCAGCTTGGCCCTGGCTGACTCCGCCCGGCCCCTACGGCGTGTCCACCGGTTCGGTGGGCACGACGCAGAACTGGTTCCCGTCCGGGTCGGCCAACACCGTCCAAGCGAAACCCTCCGCCTCATGTTCGGCGACGAACCCGGCCCCGGCGGCCACCAGCCTCGCCACCTCGGCGTCCACGTCCACAGCGGAACAGTCCAAGTGCAGGCGGCGCGCATCGCGGCGAAGATCCCCGTTTCCTCGTCCGCCTCCTGGACCGCCTCCAGGGCCGCGCTTCCGACCTGGCGCCGCGTCCGCCCAAGGCCCAGCGCTAGATGCCGAGAGCCGTCATCCGTGCGAAAATCGCTTCTTCTCTTGCCGTGCCGTCGCCACCGTCCGACTTGCCGAGCGGCAATTCGGAGACGATGCCGCCATCCTTCGTGAAGAGCACCCGGTCGGCTCTGGCCGCCACTTTCGCGTCATGGGTCACGAGCAGAATGGCCGTGCCATTCCGGTTGATGTCCACCAGCAGATTGAGTATCTCCTCGGCCGATTTCGAGTCGAGGGCGCCGGTGGGCTCGTCGGCGAACAGGATTTGCGGTCCGTTCATCAATGCGCGGCAGATTCCGGCGCGCTGGAGTTGACCGCCCGAAACCTCCGCGGTGTCTCTCATCTCAAGTCCGGCGATTCCTGTCTCGACCATCAGCGCTTTCGCCTTTTCCACGAGGCCGCCCCTAGCCTTCCGGCCTTGCGCCGCGGGGAGGATTATGTTGTCCAGCAGATTCAGGTTCTTCAGCATGGTCGGCTGTTGAAAGACGAAGCCCATCTTGGTTCGACGTACGTCGGCCAATTCCTTTTCGGTCAGTTCCGACAATTCGGCGTCCTCGAATCTGATCGAGCCGGAGGTGATGGTGTCCATTCCGGAGAGCGTGAACAGCAATGTGGATTTGCCGGAGCCGGATGGCCCCATCACGCCGACGAATTCGCCTCGGCCTATTTCCACGTCCGCCCCGGCCAGCGCTTTCGCTTGCTCGCCGCCCTTGCCGTAAGTTTTCACAACGTTCTTTCCCGAAATGATCGGCTCCATGGCTTATGCCTCCTTGATATGTGCAGAGATTTTGACGGCCCGGATATCCCGCGTGCCGAGCAATGTGGCGGCGTAAACGCACGCCCAGACGAGGAGCGGCGCGACCACGTATGCGTGGAGGGGATCGACCACGAACCGGAAGGTGGTCGCGCCCAGCGAGGAGATCAGCGCGCCGCCGACCAGTTCACCCACGGTGTCCGCCAAGATCACGCCCACGACCACCCCGAGGGCGGCGACCGCCAGGGACCGGGTCATGAACTGCTTGCGGATGTCCTTGCTGGTGAAGCCGAGCGACTTCAAGATGGCGATGGAACGCCTGTCTTTCGCCACCAGGAGCTTCATGAAAAGCAGCGTGACCAGGATGACAAGCACAGCGCTGGCGGCGATGGCGGCGGCGGAGGCCTTCCGGATGGCACCGAGCGTTGCGCCGAAAGTCTGTTGGACGTATTCGCCGGTGACCGCCACCTGGGCGGACGGGAATCCTTCCTGATAGTACGATGCCGTTCGCGCGGTGGCCGCCTCGTCGCGGAGTTCTACGGGGATGACCACCCGCATCAGGTCCCCGTCCGCCGCCTTGAACGCGGCCTTGGCCGTCTTGCCCGCGTTGGTGATGTCGGAATAGATCCCGCACACGGTCAAGCGTTTGTCCTGGCCATCCACGACGAGGGTGAGCTCGTCGCCGACCGCCTTGCCGAGTTCGTCGGCGTTGAGCGAGGACAAAGCGATCTCGGCGCTGGTCGTGGGCGGGCCGCCCTGCGAATACGCGACCGGGAAGGCGGCGTGGTCGCCCAAGTCCACCCGTAGGCGCTGCACCG
>JAISCU010000198.1 GCA_031265345.1 Bifidobacteriaceae bacterium | reverse complement strand
ACCGCCTGTCGGCGCTGTTCTCCGCGACCATGCCGCCGGCCATCCGCGCCACCGCGGACAAGCACCTGCGCGACCCGCTACACATCGCGGTGGCGGCGCCCGCAACCGCCGCCGAGAACGTGGAGCAGCGCTACGCCGTGGTGCCGCACAGGTACAAGGTGGGGGCGTTGGCCCGGATCTTGGCCACCTCTGACGCGGAGGCCGCGATTGTCTTTGTGCGGACGCGGGCGGACGCCGAGGAGGTCGCCCAAGCGCTGGTCGCGCGAGGGGTGAACGCCGCCGGCATCTCCGGCGATGTGGCCCAGCGCGAGCGCGAGCGGATGGTGGACCGGCTCCGGCACGGTCGTTTGGACGTGCTCGTGGCGACCGATGTGGCCGCCCGCGGCCTCGACGTGGACCGGATCGGGCTGGTGGTCAACTACGACGTGCCGCGCGAGCCAGAGGTCTACGTGCACAGGATCGGCCGCACCGGTCGGGCCGGCCGCGCCGGGCAGGCCTTCACGTTCATCACGCCGGCCGAGCGCGGCAAGTTGCGCGCCATCGAGCGGACCATCCGCGCCCAGATCGCCGAGCAGCCCGTCCCGACCCGCGACCGGGTCACCGAGCACAAGTACGCCGCGCTGCTGCGCCAGGTCCCGGACCGCGTGTCAGCCGGCGGTTTGGAGATCGCCTACCGGGCGGTGGCGGAGGCGGTCGACGAGGGCGCGGACCCGGTCACGTTGGCCGCGGCGTTGGCCGCTCTTGCCGTGAACGATGCCGCTCACGGGGCTTCCCGCAGCGAGGAAGTCGCGCTCGACAAGGCTTTGGCCGAGCTGCGGGACCGCGAGTCCGCGAAGGGTCGCCGGGCCGGGAGGACCGACGGCACCGGACGGTCCGGGCGCGCCGGACGGGCTGGTCGCACGGGCAGCGGCGAGCGTGGTGGCTCGGGACGCTATCAGCGGGACCGGGAGACGCGACGGGAGTCTGATGGTGGGCGCTGGTCCGACGGGGGCCGCTGGTCTGATGGCGATCGTTGGTCCGACGGCGGTGGGCCTTGGTCGGATTCTGAGCGGTCGAACGGACGCAAGGGCCGCGCGGCTGGTCAAAGCGGCGGGCGCGGCGGTCGTTCGGGCGTGGAGCGCTACTGGATCGGCGTGGGCCACGGACACGGCGCCCATCCGGGTGCCATAGTTGGCGCGATCACCGGCGAGACGCAACTCTCCGGTGCCGACCTGGGACGGATCGAGATGTTCAAACACTTCTCGCTGGTCGAGATTGGCCCGGACCTGCCGAGGGACACGATGCGCCAATTGGCCAAGACCCGAGTGGCGGGCCGCGCGTTGCGCATCCGGCCGGACACGGGGCCTGCTGCCCGCTGACCTGGGCGTCAACCGAATTCGGGCCTGTCCTCGACTCGGTTGAGAACGGTTCTCGGGTGTCCGCAATTGGCTGGACTTGGGTCGGCCCGCGAGTTGAAGCCGTTTCCGGACACATCCGCAAAACGTGGCCGATGCCGTGGGGGCGTCTACCTGCGCAAATGCTGGTCGCCGACTGGGCGGCATCGGGCGCCGGTGTCCACAACTGGCTGGAACTCGGCCCGGCCGCGAGTTGAAGCCAGTTGCGGACAAAAGCGCGGGGGCCGCGGATGCCGCCGACGCATCGACCTGCGCAAACACTGGTTGTCGGCGGGGCAGCATCGTCCATGGCTGTCCACAACTGGCTGGACTTGGGTCGGCCCGCGAGTTGAAGCCATTTGTGGACAAAGGCGCGAGAGGCTGCGGATGCCGCCGACCCATTGACCTGCGCAAACGCTGGTTGTTGGCGGGGCGGCATCGTCCGTGGTTGTCCACAATTGGCTGGAACTCGGCCCGGCCGCAAATTGAAGCCAATTGTGGACAAAAGCGGAAAGGGGTCGCCGGCGCGGCCAACCTGGCGGCTCGGCGGAACGTGGTTTCCCGTTCCTTCCGGCCGTCGTCGAGCGTCCCACGGTTGTGTCGGCTCTGCGGGCGATGCAAGAAGAGACCGCAGATCACAACGTCAGCGAAGCCGACATCCTCGACCAGGTCACGGAGGGCAGGCGCTGAAGGTCTCGACCGTGCCAGCTCCGAGCGTCCGAAACGACAAGCGGAGAGACGTCAAAGACCGACCAATCTACCGAGCGGTGGAGTCGGGCGGCGTTGATCGGTTCATCACCGAAGACAAAGACCTGCTTGATTTCGAGGGGGCCACGGTCAGGATCGTGACAGCGGCCGAGTTCCTTCGCGAGAGGCCCCATGATGCGGACTTGGGATATTGCGGATAGGCGGCAGGCTTCGCTCTGCATGGTGCACGGGCAAGAACATCCCGGGCAACCCGAGCACTGGTGGACCTCATCGATAAACGAGTGGACAGGAGTGGAGGGAGATGAGTTGTGCCTGAGCCATCGCGCTTCTTCGGCACAGTCGTGCGGATGTACTTTGACGACGCCGACAGGCACCACCTGCCCCACGGTCCATGCCTACGACGGCGAACGCGAGGCGGCTGTGGGCGCCAACGGCGAGCTGCTCGCGGGAGAGTTGCCAATCAAACAATTGCGCATGGTGCAAGCCTGGCTCGCGATTCACGAGGACGAGTTGCGTGAGGCCTGGGCTAGAACTCTCCGCCATCAGCCACCCGGTCGAATCGACCCGCTCAGATAGGAACGCCGATGCATGTGTCGAATGGGATTGCTTACGCCGGAGCACCTGAGCGCCGGGCACGGATCGTGGCTGTACGGGCGCTCGATGGCGCCAGATTGGAACTCGTCCTGTCAGACGGAGATGTCCGCGTGTTCGATGTCGCGCCGTTCCTGCAGCACGCGGTCTATGCGCCGCTGGCGAAGGCCGACGTGTTCCGAGAGGTCCAGTTGGACCACGGGGTCCCCACCTGGATGGACGGCCAAATCGATTTCTCGCCGGACACGCTTCTTGCTCGCAGCTATCCCGCGGAAAGGACCTGACCCGTCGCTTTGGCGGGTGGCACCTTCCGCCAATTGGACGATGCCGCTCGGTCGGTCCCCGGTCACGGCCCGCCTGCGTCCGGTCGGCCGGCAATCAGGAAACAGGCGTCCGCGCCCCGGCTCGATCACAGAGGGCTGGGTGGGGGGTAGATTTGCGGGATGGCGAGGGTCTGGCAGCGGCGGTACGACCCCGATGACCCGGTGCTCACGAAGGTGGTGGAGTCCACCGAGCACCTGCCGGAGGCATCCGAAGAGGAGACCTGGGGGATCACCACCCTCCGGGTGCGGCGCGGACTGTTCGGCTGCTTCGGCGGCGGCCTGGAGGAGGAGCGGCGTTGGCTGGTCTTCAAGCCGGTGGCGTCCGAGCGCGAAGCGTTGCTGGCGGACCCTCGATTCAGTGTGCCGTCGCACTTCAAGTCATGGCTGGAGCTGGACTTGGAGACGCGGCCGGATTGGGACGAGGTTCGCGAGTTGCTGACGGACTCGTACACGTTGGTCGCGCCCAAGGAACTGGCAGACCGGGTCGGCGGCCGCCCCGAGTGACTGGGCAGCCACTGGACCGGCTCGGTCGGACCGGACGATTGGTCACGCCGGGGCGCACCCGCGCGGTAGCGGTCCGCGGACGCGCACCCACATCGCCGCGCCCGCGACCCGCCGCCTGCGGTCATCCGGCGCTCGCCAGGGCGAACGGCAGGACGCTGGGGGCACCCGCCGCGCGCAGCAGTCGCCCCGCGACGGCAATAGTCCATCGGGAATCGATCAGGTCGTCCACCAGCAGCACCGGGCCGTCGAGTTCGGCCAATTGGGTCGCCATGGCGGACGGCACATGGAACCGGCCCCACAGGTCCCGCGCGCGGTAGGCGCTGTTCGAGGACCCGGCCAGCGGCTCGGCCCCGCCCGTCAGACTGAGCGGGCCGAGGTTTTCCAGCCTGCCCACTCGGGCGATTCGATCCGCCAGGGACGCGACCAGCCTCGGTCGGCTGAGACTCGGCACGCTGACCACGGCCACCGGCCGGGCGTGCCAGTCCCAGTCGCGCAGCACGCGCCAGCAGGCCTCGGCCAAGGAGTCCGGCAGGTCCGCGTCAATTGGCCGCCCCTCGGAATCGGCCGCGAACAGGCCGCGCAGGACGCCACCCCAGCCCAGGTCGGTCAGGCGCGCGACCACCCGACCAGGCTCGACTCGCTCCTCGACCGCGATGCGCCCTTTGACGACCAGGCCCTGCGCGCCGAGCAGTCGGTCCAGTCCGGTCGGCCAAAGGGCTCGCGGTTCGATAGCCACCCCCACACGACCCAACTCGTCGCGGGCCGCCCGGCCCGTGCCCTCACCCACGGCGGCCTCGAACCACGGGCCCGCGCAATTGTCACAGTGCCCGCATGGCTCGGAGTGCGGGTCGTCAAGGGCCTTGGTCAAGAACTCCATGCGGCAGGAACCGAGCCCCTGGTAGGCGATCATCGCCTCTTGTTCATTCCGGCGAGCGGCCGCGACCCGCTCATAACGCTCCTTGTCGTAGTGCCAAGGCTCGCCAGTCAACGCCCATCCGCCGGGCACCGACTCGACGGCGCCCTCCACGGACAGAACCTTGAGCAGCAGTTCGAGCTTGCCTCGGCGAATGTTCACCCGTGCCTCCAGGGCCGGGGACGAGAGCGGGCCGTCCGCCCCCGCCAGAGCCGCCATGACGGCATCGGCGGTCTCCTGAGTAGGCATGGACGCTGTGGCGAAGTATTTCCAGATCGCCCGGTCGGCACTGCCCGGCAGCAGCAACACGTCGGCGTTGGGCGTCGCGCGCCCGGCCCGCCCCACCTGCTGGTAGTAGGCCACCGGCGAACTCGGCCCGCCGAGGTGCACCACGAAGCCGAGGTCCGGCTTGTCGAACCCCATCCCCAGCGCCGACGTCGCCACCAGCGCTTTGACTTGGTTCTGCTTCAATGCCTGTTCGGCGGCCTGGCGCTCGGCGTCATCCGTGCGGCCCGTGTAGAGGAGGGTCTGGTGCCCGGAACGGGCCGAGAAATCGGCCGTGTCCTGGGCGGCAGCAACCGTCAAGCAATAGACGATCCCACTGCCCGGCAGATCGTCCAAGTGCTCGGCTAGCCAAGCCAGTCGCTGCCAATCGTGGTCCAGCCGCAGCACGCCGAGGCGCAGCGACGGCCGCGCCAGCGCTCCGCGAACGGTGTGCACGTCGTGGTCGCCCTGGGCGAGTTGTTCCTCGACATCGGCCACGACGCGGGAATTGGCGGTGGCGGTGGTGGCCAGCACCGGCGTGCCGCGCGGCAGTTGGCGCAGCAGCCCGCCGATACGCCGGTAGTCGGGCCGGAAGTCGTGTCCCCAATCGGAGATGCAGTGCGCCTCGTCTATGACCACCAGGCCGACGCTCTCCAGCAGGTCAGGCATGATCTGTTCCTGGAAACGCCGGTTGACCAGGCGTTCGGGAGAGATCAGCAACACGTCCACCGAGCCGTCCTGGAGCCGCCTCTCGACGCCCTCCCATTCCATCGGATTGGCCGAGTTGATGGTGGCCGCCCTGACGCCAGCCTTCTCCGCCGCCGCCACCTGGTCCCGCATCAGCGCCAGCAGGGGCGAGACGATCAGCGCCGGACCGCGTCCGCGTTCCCGAAGGAGCAGGGACGCGATGAAGTAGACGGCCGATTTGCCCCAGCCCGTCTTCTGCACCACCAGCGCGCGGCGACCATCAAGCACCAGCGCCGCGATGGCCTCCCATTGGTCCGCGTGAAACACCGCGTCAGCCCGCCCGGTGAGGGTCCGCAGCACCCCCAGCGCCTTGTCCTCGACCGCCTGCCGGGTCGCCTCCGATTCCATGCCAACCACCCTAGACGGCCCCTCTGACACCGAGTTGACCTGCGCAAACACGAGCCAGCGTCTGGCAGTGCGGTAGCCGAGGATTTGCACGATGCCGTCCACCCGGCTCGCGCGCCCATCAGAAGGTTCGCCTGCGGCTGGGTTTGGCAGCGCCGCCCGGTTTGCCCGCGGCCGTTGGGCGGCCCTGCCAGTCGGGCAGTTGACCGTCCGTCAGCGGATCGCTGCCGGTCAGTACGCCCCACAGCCCGAGCTGCCGACCACCTCGGGATCGGGTGACTGGCCGGAGGCCGAGGCGTCGGCGGGCGCCCGGCCGACTCGGCCAGGCACCGGCTCAGGGCGGTCGGCGAACCCGAGCTCGGCAATCGGGAAGAACGCGGTGGCATGCAGCTTCGAGCACACGGCGATGTCCAGCAAGCGATCCTCGCGGTCTCGCAATTTGGCGTCCGTGGGATCGCCCCAGTCGCCCTGGGTCCAGTCGACTCCGCGCATGGATACCTGGGCCTCGACCGGCACGGGCGTTTGGCCGCCCGCGAGTTGGAAGGCCAACAGCACGATGCGTTCGTCGTAGGCGCCCGCCGCATAGGACCAGCCGACAAAGGACGCTGCTTCCTCGCCGGGTTGCAGCAGCACCGCCTTCCCGTCCGCGCGCGGATCCACGCCCGCGTCGGCGTGACCGTCGTAGATTCCGCCGTCCTGGCCCAGACCGCCGATCCCAGGCGCTCCGCTCACCTCGCACGGCCGTTCGGACGAGTTTCGCACCACCAAGTAGGTGTCGCGCGAGCCCAGATGGGCGCTGAACAACCACAGGTAGGCCTCGACCTCGCCCGGCCCGCAGGTCTCGGCAGTGCCCGGGTTCTCGGCCTCGGTCCTGAGCAGGCCCACCAGTTCGGCCGCGCCCAGCTGAGGGAAAACGACAGCCGTTTCCGATGCCGTCGGCTCGGCCGGACGCGTCGGAGCAGGGTTGCCGCTGCGCAAGTCTCCCATCCCGCACCCGACCAACACCGAGCACGCGGCGGTCACCACGCCGATAGCCCCTCCCAGGCGCGCGTTACGACCCAACCGGCATGGAGCAGTCGGCATGCTCGTTCCCCCTGAAACATCGATAGGCCTGGGCGCCCCAACCGTCCGGGGTCGCCGCAACGGCTCGATCATTGCACGCGTCGCGCACGGCAGCCAAATCATCTGTCCGGCCGAGGACCGGTCCGATGCCCGGCCGTCCCGACGCCGACCCGGCGGTTGGAACGCCAGGCCGCCGAGCGGCATCGTGCAGCCGGATCTTGTCCTACGGCCCTAACGCGATCCGAGCTGAGGCCCGCACCCAATCACGATGAGGGACCCACGACGGTGTCGTCGATTTCCCGTAGCACGGCCTCCATACCCTCGGGCAATTGGAAGTCGGCCCCGTCCTTGTCATGGATCGTGATGGCGCCGTCCTCATGAACGATCACTTCCCCGATTCCGTCCGGCGCGGGGACCACGACTCCGTCTTGGAGGAACCGGACCAACTTGCGCTCCGGGCCCTCGATGACCAAGACGTAGCCCTCCTCATAGTTGGACATAGCGGAGTCGTCCTCAAGCGTGACCGCGCCTGACTCGTAGATGGTGGGCTCTTCCTCGGGAATGTATTCGGTGTAGCCGTCGGGGATGTCCAAAGTGATGTCGCGGGCGGGATCGTCGGTGTTGTACCAACGGAAGAGAATCGGCGCGTCGACACAGATGGTTGGCGCGCCAGCCGCCGCGGAATCTTCCTGGCACCAACCGGGCGCAGGGGCGAGCGGGAGGTTTGAGGCTTCGAGGTCGGCCAGGTCGTAGCTGAGGTCCAACCTGGCCGGTAGGCCATCGTCCACGTAGAGCCACAGCTCCACGGAATTCGCGACACCGATCCAGGACGAGAAATACCCGACCGCGCCGACCAGTTCCACTTTGACGACGTCGCGGTCGTCTTGTCGGTCAACGCCCAGCAGCGAGAGGGCGCCTGGATCGGCGTCGGCTCCCGCGTCAACCAACGACTGAACCGTCTGCCAATAGTAAATCAGGCTAAACATCGAGCCGTCGCCATCCGGATCGAGTTCGTCGATCTCAGGCTCGAAGACCTGATATGTGCGACTATCGTGCCTGAGGGTGGTCCCAAGGGTCACGCCGTCCTTCGGGAGGAAAAGGGAGTCCCAGTCCTCGTCATCGGTTGAGATCTGCTCGTCGTCGACCGCGTAGGCATGCGAGTCCACATTCACCAGTAGGACGCCCCCAGCGACCGGGCCGGTCAGCCGCCGGTCCCACGGCGCATGGCCCCGTTCCACATCGGCGAGGGTCTCCGCGCTCATCACCAGGTCCGGAGCGGCCAGGGCATCGACGTCGCACTTCAACATCGTTTGCACGTCCTCGACGGTCAGGTCCGCTGCGGCCTTGGAGGTCCCGCACTCGGCGGTGGACACCAGCGGGCGGGGCGCTTCCCCGGTGCTGGTCGCGCTGGGGGAGGCGGCCAGCCCTGGCGCGGCATCGTGCTGGGAGGCCGCGTACAACAGAGGCACGGCCGCCGCCAGCGCCGCCGCAGCCACCAGCGCTCCCGCCAATCTCGCTGGACGATGCCGCGCGCTCGCCCTGGCCGCGCCGCCCCGGTTCCGCTGCCCGGCGTCTCCGGCGTCACCAGCGGCGGCGGCTTCACCGGCGGCGAAGCGCTGCTGGGCCTTGGCCCAGGTGGCGGCCTTGTCCAGCGAATCTGGCTGGACGCGATGCCGCAGGAAGTCGAATTGGTCGCTCATGAACTGCTCCTGACTCGTGAAGTGGATGGCCCAGCCGGGGCCGAGGAAGGAACGGACGCGCCGGATTCGGTCATGGCGCGGGTCAGCCTGGCCCGCGCCCGGGTCAACCTGACGCCAGCGGCCTTGGCCGAACAACCGAGAGCCAAGCCCAGGTCGGCCTGGGTCAAGCCACCGGCCACGGCCAGCATCAACACTTCCCGGTCGCCTGATCGCAGCTTGGCCAGCGCGTTGTAGGCGGCGTCGGATGCGATGACCGCGTCGGCCACGTCCGGTGCCGATCGACCGACCGGGCCGCCGCCGAACCCCAACCTCTGGGCCAGAGCCCCGGCCCGGCGTTGCCCCCGCAACAT
>JAISCU010000179.1 GCA_031265345.1 Bifidobacteriaceae bacterium | reverse complement strand
TAACCCGCCGCCGCGAGGGCGTCTTTGACCTGCTGAATCGTCATGCGGCCGAAGTGGAACACCGAGGCCGCCAAGACGGCATCGGCCCCGGTCTGGGCGGCGGCCACGAAGTGCTCCGGGCGCCCGGCCCCGCCCGAGGCGATCAGCGGCAAGCCGACCGCCCGCCGCACGTCGCGCAGCATCTCCAAGTCGAAACCGTCGGTGGTGCCGTCCGCGTCCATCGAGTTCAGGAGGATCTCGCCCGCGCCCAGTTCCTGTCCCGTCTTGGCCCACTCGACGGCGTCCAGGTCAACTCCCCGCCGACCGCCGTGCGTGGTGACCTGGTAGCCCGAGGCGGTTCGTACCCCGTCCTGGCAGCGCCGCGCGTCCACCGACAGGACCAGGACCTGGCTGCCGAAGCGCCGCGCGATCCGTTCGATCAGGCCGGGGTCCGCGATGGCGGCGGTGTTCACACCCACCTTGTCCGCCCCAGCCCGCAGCATCCGGTCCACGTCCCGCTCGGAGCGGATGCCGCCGCCCACGGTGAGCGGCACAAAGACCTGGTCCGCGCTGCGTTCCACCACGTCGATCATGGTCTCGCGGCCCGCGGCCGAGGCCGAGACGTCGAGGAACGTGATCTCGTCAGCGCCCAACTCGTCATAGCGGGCGGCCAGTTCGACCGGGTCGCCCGCGTCGCGCAGGTTGCGGAAGTTGACGCCCTTGACGACTCGGCCCGCGTCCACGTCGAGGCAAGGGATCACCCGCAGCGCCACACCCATGGTCACTCCCTCCCGGCTTGATTGGCTTGACTGGCTTGGTTGGCCCCGCTGGCCGCGTCCAGAATCTCATCCAGTTCGCTGGTCGTCCCCGCCTGCGGATGGCTTTCCAGTTCTCCGATCAGCCGTTCGGCGGCCGGATTGGCCGCGTCGAGCGGATCGATCAGGTTGACCGCCTCGCCCTGGCCCACCTTCAGCCGCACCCAATCGACGGTGTATTCCTGCCCGGCTGCCCGTGCGGCAGCGATGAAACGCCCCCGTTGGTGGGCTCTTGTCGTCGACGGCGGCTTGGCCACCGCTCCCGCGATTTCGTCTTGCCCGATGCCGCTCACCAGGTTCCCGCTCTCCTCCAACTTTTCCCGCAGCCCATCTTGGCCGCCCAATTGATGGTAGGCCAGTTCCAGCCGCAGCACCCTCGGATCGGCCAGCGCCGCCCCCGTGCGTTCGCGGTAGCGTTCGATCAGCCTCAGCTTGGCCAACCAGTCCAGTTCGGTCGCCAGTCCGTCGGCGCGGTCGAAGTCGAGCCGGTCCCAAGCCGTCAAGGCGCGGCGCCACAGGTCCAGCACCACTTGGTCTTCAGCCCTTTGCGCGGCCGCTTGCACGGCGGACTGGCTGCCTGGCTGACCGTTTGACCGGCCGCTCGCCTGGTCGCCGCATTGGCGGACGGAGCGGTCGCTCGCACGGCCCACGGCCTGGTTCAGGTGTTGGCTGACCCACTGGTCGCCTGCCTGGTCGGCGGATTGGCCGAGGGGGTAGCCAGCGCGCCCATCGCCTGCTGGGCCGAGGGGTTGGCCGGCGCTGCCGCCGCTGCCGACGAGGGCCGCTGCGGCCTGGGCCGCCTCGAAGTAGAGCCACTGGACTTCGGCGGGACGGATCGACCGGCCATCGGCCAACGCGATGGGGTGGCCTTGACGCCAGCCTTGGGCGACCTCCCGGATGGCGTGCACCGGGTTGGCCAGTTCCAGGTCCGGCAATTCGATTCCGTGCTGGGCGGCGCGCAGCAGCAACGCAGTGGCGCCCACCTTGAAGCGGCTGGCCGCGCCGGACATGTTGGAGTCGCCGACAATGACATGCAGGCGGCGGTAGCGGGTGCCGTCGGCATGAGGTTCGTCGCGGGTGTTGATCATTGGCCTGGATCGGGTGGTGGCCGAGCTCAGGGCTTCGGATGTGTGGCGGGCGCGCGGCGACAGCAGGTAGCGCGCCCCCGACGGATCGACCTGGACCTTCCCGGCCCCGGCCACGATCTGGCGGGTGACCAGGAACGGGATCAGCTTCGCCGCCACGTCCGCCGAACCGGCCCGGTCGATCTGATAGTTCTCGTGACAGCCGAAGGCGTGGCCCGCCGAATCGGTGTTGTTCCTGATCAGGGTGATGGTCGCGCCAGTGCGGCGGGAGGCGGCTGCCGCCAGGGCGGCCATCAGGCGGTCCCCCGCGCGTTCGACGGCCAGCAGTTCGGTCAGGGTGGAGCATTCGGCCGTGGCGTACTCGGGGTGCGAGCCGACGTCCAAGTACAACCGCGAGCCGGAAGGAGTGAACACGTTGGTGCTCCTCCCCCACGCCACCACCGGCCGGAACAGTTCGCGGGCGGCTTCTTCCGCAGCGATCGGGCTGGCGGCGATCCCGTATTCGGTCTCGATCCCGAAGACGCCGCTCACGCCAAGGTCTCCAGGCGGACGAACGCCCGCCCGGAAACGCCTCGCCTGAGCAGCCCAACCTCGAAGCCGTCCTCGGTTATGCCGGTGGCGGCGCTAGTCCCGCTGGCCACGCTGGCCCCGCCTGGGACGTTGTTCGCGCTGCCCGCACTGGGACGGCGCTTTCGGGCGGTCTGGCCCAGTTGACCGTTCTGAGCGGGCTGGTCAACACTCAGGCCGCCGCGAGCGCTCCCGGCCGGTTGCTCAACAGCCACGGTGCCGCGGGCGCTCTGGGCCGCCTGCTCAGCAGCCACCGCGGAGCGGGCGCTCCCGGCTGCTTGGCTCGTTTGACAGTTTTGGACCGCCTGGTCCACGGCCAAGGCGGCCCGAGCCAAGCGAGAGGCCTCGGCCAAACTCAGCCCCGGCCGCCAGCCCTCGGCCACGGCCTGGCGTCCCGCCACGGTCGCGCCTCCCAACACCGCCCAAGGCAACTCGTCGCTGACCGAACCGTCGAAACGGACATGGAAGACGGCATCGGACAACTGGTCCTTCCCCACTTCCGCGACCGCCAATTCGACCTCCAGCGGCTTGGGGTCGCCGGTGAACGCCGCCGCGATGCTCTGGGCGTAGGCCCCGGCCAGGCCCCGCGCGGACACGTCGGTGCGGTCGTAGGAGTAGCCGCGCAGGTCGGCGTAGCGGATGCCGGCCACGCGCAGGGCCTCGAACTCGGACCACTTGCCGACCCCGGCGAAGGCCAACCGGTCGTAGATCTCCGACAGCTTGTTCAGCGCCCGCGAGGGATTCGACGCTGCCAGCAGGACACCCTCGGCGGTCGAGATGACCACGGCCGGGCGGCCCCTCGCGACACCGCGCTTGGCGAAATCCGCCCGATCCTTGATGATCTGCTCGGGCGGCACGTACAGCGGCATGGTCATGAGCGGTCTCCTCGCGCGTCGCCGCTGCGGGGATACAACGTCCTGGCCAACTCCTGGTCCGGAATGCGGTGGTAGCCGCGGGCATCGACCCTGGCCACCACCGGATAGATGTCGCGGGCCTGGTCGACCCCGGCGGTGGCGGAATCGTCGTCGGCGGCATCGTTCAAGGCGGTCAGGACTGTGCGGACGGCGGTGCGGGCGGTAGCGGCGGGCTTGTGCAGCTTTTTGAGCGAGCCTTTGGCGAAGACGGCGCCCGAGCCGATGGCGGCGTAGTCGCGTTCCTCGTAGGCGCCGCCGGTGACGTCGAAGCCGAAGATGCGCGGGCGGGTGGCATCCCAGCCAGCCAGCAGCGGCACCACGGCCAGGCCCTTCATCGCCAATTCCAGTTGCGAGCGGATGATCGTGGCCAGCCGGTTGGCTTTGCCGGAGAAGGACAGCGACACGCCCTCGATCTTCTCGTAGTGCTCCAGTTCGAGTTGGAACAGCCTTACCAGTTGGAGCGAGAGGCCCGCCACTCCGGCCAGGCCGATGGCGGTCTGCGAGTCGGCTGGGTAGACCTTCTCGATGTCGCGGCTGGCGATCTGGTGTCCCACGGTGGCGCGGCGGTCGCCCGCCATGATCAGGCCGTCCTTGTACGTGAGTGCCACGATCGTGGTGGCGGTCGGTGGCTCTTGGCCCGGGCTGGCGGTGCCCCCGGCCACTCCTGGGCCTCGCGAGGTGCGCGCTGCGCCTGGTCCGGCGATCCCTGGGTTCAACCCCTCTGGCGCCACGCTGCCCAGGAACTCCACGAACGAGTTGCCGGGACCGAAATAGCTGCTCGGAAGGCCGCTCATTGGCCCCCCTTTTGGACGAATCCCTGGACGAACGCCTCAGCGGAATCCTCCAGCACTTCATCGATCTCATCCAGAAGGTCGTCTATGGACTGCGTCTGGGCCCTCGCCTGGCCAGCGGTCGGGGGCGGGGCGGGCGGCTCGTCATCACGGTCGCGCGGGGGAAGGTCACTTCGACGCACTTGCTCCATGATCGACAATTCTATTCCGCCGCCCCGACCAGAAAGTCGTCTGGAGACTTCTTGGTTGACGGCCCGGCGGCATCGCCCCCGGCCAAAGCCGAACTACGACCTTCGAGGCTTCGTGCCCCGCCCCGCGCGGCCACGAACGCCTGAAGGTCGCACTTCACCGCCCCGCCACCCCCGGCCACCGCCAACTGCGACTTTCAGGCCTTCGTGGCCCGCTCCATCCGGCCACGAAGGCCTGAAGGTCGCACTTCGATGCCGTCGCTTGCGGCGGCCGACTCGGGGGCCAACACCAACGCTTGGCTCAAGCGGTGGCGGATGCGGACGGCTCCGGCGCACTCGGGACCGGGGTCGCGATCGGGCCGTCTCGGCGCTCGAACACGACAGTGGGCCCCTCGTCCGGGTCCGATTGGCTCCTCCGGGTCATCAACTCCATCACCAGGCGGTCACCGACAATCTCGATACTCGCCTCAAACTCAAGTCCATCCTCGTATGTGCCGAACGCCAGAATTGACTCCCACTGCCGGTATTCGAAGTTGCGCGTCATGGTCGCTGACCCGATAATCCGGACGACTGTCATGTGGTCGAAGTCTGAGAACTCGAAGGCGAGCCGCCCCTGGTCGTAGCCGTCGTCGCGCGCCCACTTGTAGTCGCGTTCGACCTCGAACCCGAAGTCCTCAGCGCCCTCCGACAACTCCCAAGTGCCCAGCAGGCTGGGCCTAAACTCGAGGTATATCTCATCCGCGAGGGAATCCCAATCGGTCCATTTGAGCGACGCGAAGGTGCCACCAGCATCCCACTCCGTTCGATCATCTTCGGCGCTGGGCGCGGGACCGTATGACTCCTCAAGCTTGGCCGACAACCGATCGAACAGAGGAATCAAGGCAAGCTCAAGCATTTCTTCGTCGAACCCCTCGCCGCTTCGCAAGGCGTTCTTCCGCTCTGGATCCTCCGTGAGGCAACGAAGACCGACGCTGTAGAGGCTGTCGTCAGTGAAGCTCAAGGTGACCCTCCAGGGAACGCCGAATGCGACCACATCGTAGTACGCGGTTGGTCGGTCTGCACCTTCTGGCGGGGCCTCGCCCACCAGGGTCACTGGGACTTGATCAACGCCCATGCCCCAGTCCAGTCCCAGCTGGTCGAATCCGCCGTCGAGGGCGCTCCAATCGAACACCTCGACGCGACTGTTCGAGCAAGCTCCTGTGAAGGCCAGGGTCGCCAGCCCGATGGAAAGCGCGAGAGCAGTGGTGAGAATGCGTTTCATAGTCTATTGGCTCCTTCGTCCGCGATGACTTGGGGCTGACGGTCGTGCGACAGCCCGCCCGCCCGACCTGTCCCGCGTGGCACGTATCGGGCTGGCATTGATCAGGCTATCCAGTCGTCACGGCCCGCGGGTCTGCTCCGAGCAGACAGTTCTCTGACGCCCATGCCCGAGCCCGCGCGGACCTGGCTGAAGCCGCCCGGCGGACCCGGCGGCATGGTGCGCCGCAGCCAGAACGTTCAACCAGACGTGTACCGGGCTCGTTTCTGGTTGAAATCCCCCACAAGTCGCAGCGTCGAGTCGGCGCGTCTACGGACGAATGGCAATGCCGTTGGATTTGGCGGCCGCGGCCGATGGCAGGGCCGGACGGTGGCGGGAAAAGACAGGATCTGTGTCAGTCGCGCGCGAGTGTCAGGGATTGTGTCTTTCTTCGGGGCGAGTTCTCATCGAGTGCCAGGGAATTTGTCTTTTCGTCTCCGACCCCCGCCCCGCCGGGCGGCGGAACCGCAGGTCAGCGGGACGGGCCCAAAAGGGCACGATCAAGAAAAGACACGATCCCTAACAGTCGATGAAACGGGGCCGCCAGAAAAGACACGATCCCTGACAGTCGGTGCCGAGTGTCAGGGATCGTGTCCTTTTCGCCGACCATCCATCCATCGGTCGGCGGCACACGCGGGGTGGCCCACCAGAACTGAGGTCTCGAAGACCGGCGTCATGCCGCCTTGCGCTTGCGGGCCAGCCGACGCGCCAGGTACGCGCCACCGATCACGAGCCCTGCTGTCACGACCATGGCCACGATGGTGAAACCCGACAAAGGAAACAGCAGCACGGCCAGCATTGGGATCGCGGCCTTGAGCCCGGCGAAGCAGACCAGCGCCGCCAACACCGCGCCGAATACCAGCGCGAAAGTGCTGAAAGGTCGATTGTTGGTTCTCATTGGTTGATCGCCCCCGAGGATCGTTGGAATGAGTGACAGCGAGGCGCTCGACCGGTGAGCGCCTCTCACACCAATTGTACGTGCTCGCACGCGGATCGTTAGAGAGCCCGAGGATGACTGAACGGCGCTCGCCAGCGGGGTGAGCTACAATGTGGCCCAGCTTGAAAGGAGTCTGACATGGCGTCGAACGCAGTTGTCCGTGCGCGGATTGACAGCGAGGTGAAGGAAGAGGCAGCCGTCGTGTTGGGAGCGATGGGACTGACCGTCTCAGACGCTTTCAGAATGCTGTTGACAAGGGTGGCCCGCGACAAGGTCCTCCCTTTCGACCCGCTGGTCCCGAACGATGAAACCATCGCCGCCATCAGAGAATCCCGCCAGGGTAACCTGCCCCGATTCACGTCGGCAGCCGAAATGTTCGAGTTCCTCGATGCGGACGACTGAGCGGGACCTCGAAGTCACCGGGCAGTTCAAGCGTGATCGAAAACGGCAGCTCAAAGGCCCGTCAGGAGCTTCATTCGACAGCGACCTGACTGTCGCTATCCGCTCGCTTCGCCGCGATGAGCCACTGCCGCCTCGTTACGTCGACCACGGAATGGGCGGCGTGTGGAAGGACTGCCGCGACTGCCATGTGCGACCCCGACTTGGTCTTGATCTACTCGAAGCCAGACGCGGGCACTCTGCGCCTCATCCGTGTGGGCTCGCACAGTGCGCTGGGGTTGTGACAACGACCCGGGTCGTGGCGTCGGCGCACAGGAGTCTGGTCTTTCACGTCGGCACCGCGGTCCCGCTACTCGAGCGCCATACCGGGTACCATATATGGCGTGATGAAGACCACCGTGTACCTGCCCGACGACCTGAAGCGAGCCCTCGAGGTCGAAGCCGCCGATCGGCGTGTGTCGGAGGCGGAACTCATCCGGGAGGCGATCCGGTCGCTCGTGGGCGACCCGAAGAACGAGTTGCCGCCCAGCGGCGTGTTCCGAGGCGGGGCCGGGTTGGCTCGCTCGGTGGATCAGAACCTGACCGGGTTCGGCTCATGGTGATAGTCGACACGAGCGCCCTGCTCGCATACCTGGACCAGGCCGGGCCGGACCATGCCAGCGTGGTGGCAGCGTTCGCCGACAATTCTGGCCCCTTCGTGGTCAGCGAGTTGGTGCTGGCCGAGCTCGACTACCTCGTGCTCACTCGGTACGGCGTCCGCCAGGAGTTGGCGGTGCTGGACGCGATGGGCGATCCCCGCTGGCGCATCACGGCGCTGGGCCGCGACGGGCTGGCGGCGGCGCGCTCGCTGGTAGCGCGGTACGCGGACGCCAAGATCGGATTGACCGATGCCGCCAACGTCGTCTTGGCCGAACGCTTCGGCACCGACACGGTCGCGACTCTGGACCGCCGCCGCTTCGCCGTTCTTCGCCTGAGCAGCGGCCCAATTCGGGTGGTGCCTTGAGCGGCCGCCTCGCGCTGCCGCCCGGAAAACCGCCCAGCCCGTCGTGGCGCGCACCGGTCAAGGGCCGAACAGGTCCACCGGCACCACCTCGACGCCGTCGTCGCGGCGGCGCGCGAACGAGCCCACGCCCACCACGACCGCCAGTGCGGTCGGCTCCGGGTGGCCCCCGTCAGCCATCTTACGTTTCAGGCGCAGCAGAGACTGGGCCGCTTTGTCCACCTGCGTGAATCCCAGCTTGATCTCGATGCCGATCCACTGCCCGCCCGGCATGACGATGATTGCGTCCACTTCCAGGCCAGCATTGTCTCGGTAGTGCCGCACCTGGGCACCCAGCGCCTGGGCGTAGACCAACAGGTCACGCAGCACCAGCGACTCGAACAACAACCCCAGGGTCTTCGGCTCGGCCTTCAGCCCGGCCACATCCGCGCCGAGCGCGACAGCGGCCAACGAGGGATCGACCAGCATCCGTTTCGGCGCTTGACGCAGCCGGATGGGCGACCGCAGCGCTGGCGTCCAAGCCGGGATGGACTCAAGCACATAGAGTCGGCCCAGGGCCGTGAGGTAGTCACGCAATGTGCTCTCGGCCACCGTTTCGCCCGCTTCTGCCATGTCTCGGCGGAGCGATTCCATTGTCGCGGTGGTCGCCGCGTTCCTGGCCAGCGAATCAACCAACGCCCTGACTTTGACGGGATCGCGCCGCACCCCGTCCACTGCGGAGATGTCAGAGTCGACCAGTTCGTCCACGTACGCGCCAGCCACGAGTTGGGCATCCCGCGCGTTCAGAGACACTGCGCCCGGCCAGCCGCCCCGAACCACCAAGCCCGCGACTTCGGCCAAAGTCAACTGTCCGGCGGCCGCTGCGATCTCCTGCCCCTCCAACAATCGGGCCAGGCCCGCGCGACCGTCCGCCTCCCCCGATTCGAACAGGCTCATGGGCCGCATCCGGAGCCGTGCCACGCGCCCGGTCCCAGAGTGCGAGGTCTGGTCTTTCCTGGGAGCGGACGATCCGGTCAGGATGAACCTGCCCCGCTCCTGGGTTCGGTCCACGGCGAAGCGAACCGCGTCCCAGAGCGCCGGGATTTCCTGCCACTCGTCGATGACGTGCGGCGCCGCGCCAGCCAACGCCGAAGCGGGGTCCAGCGCGGCCAACTCGCGATTGCGGAAGTTGCCCGTCGGATCAGCCACGAAGTAGACCGACTCGCCCCGGCTTAGAGAGGTCCAGGTCTTGCCGCACCACTTGGGACCTTCCACTGACACAGCGCCCATGACGGACAACAACCGGGCAAGGGCGCTATCCGCCAAGCGGTCGCGGTAACCGGGCTCCCGAAGCGTCATCGCGACAGCTTATCATCGGGTTTGCAAGCTCCCCGTCATCGGGTTTGCAAATCATGCATCCTCGGGTTTGCAAGCTCACCGTCATCGGGTTTGCAAGCTTCCCATCAACGCTGCCCGGCGAATCAGACGGCTCGCGAGCCGCCCACCGCCCACCACGAGCCAGGGCAGGGCGACGGCCACACGGCATCGTGCAAGTGCTGGCCGAGCGTCGTCACTCCGAATAGTGGTACCTGACCTGCACTATCACCAACACATCGCCCTCGACTCGGTAGACCAGACGGTGCTCACCTGTGACGCGCCGCGACCAAGAGCCCCGAAGGGGACCGGTCAACCGCTCCGGCTTGCCCAAGCCCTCGAATGGTGTCCGCAAGGCCGAGTCGATCAACTTGTCCACCCGCCGCCGCGTGGCCCTCGACTGGTCGGCCCACCACCGATAGTCCTCCCAACCGGCGTCCTCGAACGCGAGAATCACACGCTGGACCTGTCATGCTCGTGGTATTCCCCGGCATCGACGGCGGCCATGGACTCAATCAATCGGGCAGCATTCGCGGGAGACGCGAGCAGATGCGCGGTCTCGGCCAACCCGCCGTATTCCTCCGCCGAGACGAGCACCGCGTCGCCACGCCTGGAGCGAATCGTCACCGGCTCGCGTGTGTCGTTGACCTGGTCGATCAGAGAGAATAACGCTGCGCGGGCCGCGCTGGCGCTCATCGTGGTGGAGGACATCGGCACTGGTTCATCCCGTTCCTTCGGCAGCGGTTGTACGAGATTACTGTACAGCAGTCAGCGCCGATCACACGGTGGCGGCTGCCAGTCGGGGCCTGCTGAACGGATTCCTGCCCACTCCGCTAGGCGTCCGGATCGGCGGCTCACCCACCGATTGCACGCCGATTACCCACTGATCGCCCACGAACCAGTGCGCGTCACAAGGGCACCGCCGGAGACGACCGGGCGGCATCGTCCAACGGCAGAACGGCAGAACGGCAGAACGGCGCGAACCCAAGCGGTCACGGGAAGAAGACGCCCGACCGACAGGCGCGTTCACAACCGGCTTAAGCGACCCGGAGAGAACCCGAACCGCCTCGCGCCAGCCCCTTCCGGAGGCAACGCTTGGTACCGGGTGCTTGCCCGCCACGGGGCGCCCCATTAAGGTTGCACTGGCGAGAATGTGGCCCCAGTCTTGGGCGGTCGCGTTCTTCGCTCCCCCACTAGTTTCGACATCGAAAGGTCATCGTGACCATCTCCCAGCCTCGCTTCCCCGGAATCCCCGAAGTAATCAACGGCAACGGCGCCGTGGCGCACGTCATGAAACACGTGTGCGGCGGCATGATCGGCTACCCCATCACTCCATCGACAGAGATATCGGAACTCTTCGAGGCCGCCCGCGCCGAGGGCCAACTCAATGTGTGGGGGGCGCATCCGTTCTTCGTGGAGGCCGAAGGCGAGCACTCCGGCCAGTCGGGAGCACTGGGCGCTGCGCTGACCGGCGGCAACTACGTGTCCAACGCCTCGAGTTCGCAGGGCATCTTGTACGGCATCGAGTCGCACTACGTGACGGTGGGCAAGAAGGTCGGCGGATTCGTCCTGCACGTCGCCGCCCGCGTGGTGTCGAAGCATTCCCTCAACGTCATGGCCGGTCACGACGACATCTACGCCCTGCTGCCGACCGGCTACACCATCCTGTTCGGCTCGTCCCCGCAGGAGGCGGCGGATCTGGCCGCGATCTCCTACCGGGTCGCCGGGCTGACCCTGATCCCTGTCGCCAATGCCATGGACGGGTTCGCCACCTCGCACGTCATGAGCGAGGCGGTGCTGCCGGAGCCGGCCCTGCTGCGCGCCTACCTCCCGGACCCGGCGGGAAGGATCGCCTGCCCCACGGTCGCCCAGGAGATCCTGTTCGGCGCGAAGGGCCGCATGTTCCAACTCGGCCAGTACCTCGACCGGCACACCGCGGATTTCGAGGCGGCGGACCTCAAGGCGCTTAGAGCCCACCTGGACTCCATGGCCACCCAGGTGGAGGCAGACAACGACGGCAGCCTGGCCGGGGAGACCATGGTGTGGGTTCCGGAGGACCTGCGCGGCCAGTGGCGCCGCCAGTGGCTCGGCGCCTACCCCCAGGGCACGCGCGGGGCAGTTCCCGCCCTGGTCGATCCCAACAACCCCGGCTTAACCGGCCCGGTCCAGAACCAGCCCGATTTCCAGGCCGGCGCCGCCGACCACCGCGCCCACTTCGCCGCCGACGTCCCCGCGCTGGCCCGCCAGGCCATGGCCGAATACGCCGAGTTGACCGGACGGGTGTATGAACCGGTCATGGCCTACAACTGCGAGGACGCCGATTTCGTCATGGTCGGCCTGGGCTCGATCACTGACGACGTCCGAGCCGTGGTCCCCTACCTGCGCTCACAGGGGATCAAGGCCGGGGTCGTCTCCGTCAAGCTGCTCCAGCCCTTCCCTCAGGCCGAGCTGGTGGCCGCGCTCGGGTCCGCCAAGTCGGTCATGGTCCTGGAGCGCTCGGACGACCTCGCCCTCACCCGCCTGACCGCGCAAGCCTTGTTCCGCGCCCAGGCAGGCCAGGTCGACGATGCCGCTCGCTTGGCCCGCGCGCCCCGCGTCACCACCGCGATTTTCGGCCTGGGCGGCCACGACGTGCAGCCCCGCCACCTGGTGGCCGCTTTCAAGGCCATGGCGGACGGCTCCGCGGCCGACGTGGTCTACCTGGGATCGCAGTTCTTCGAGGACAATCCCCCGGCCGGGGTCGCGGCGATCCACGACCGCTTGCGCGAGGCCTACCCGGAGACCGTCTCGATGGCCCTGGCGACGGAGGACAACCCGTCCCTGCTCCCGCCCGGCTCGCTCCGCATCCGTTTCCACTCGGTTGGCGGCTACGGCACCGTGGCCACCGGCAAGCTGCTCACCGACATCCTCTCCGGCGTGCTGTCCATGCATTCCAAGTCGGCGCCCAAGTACGGCTCGGAGAAGTCGGGGGCGGCCACCAACTTCTACATCACGCTGTCCCCGGAGCCGGTGCTGTTGACCAACGCCGAACTCGAGGACGTGGACGTGGTCATCTCCCCCGACCACCAGGTCTTTGTCCACACCAATCCGCTCAAGGGCCTGGAACAAGGCGGCACCTTCATCATGCAGTCGGACAAGGAGCCGCTCGAGGTGTGGCGGTCCCTGCCCGCCTACGCGCGGCGCACCATCCGCGAGCGCGACATCAAGTTCCTGGTGGTGAACGCTTTCGAGGTCGCCAAAAAGCACGCGCCCAGCCCGGAGTTGGAGACCCGGATGATGGGTATCGCGTTCATCGGAGCGATGATCGGGCACGTCGACGCCGTCTCCGGCGACGCCTCCAGCGCGGACATCGCCGCCAAGGTCCGCCAGCAGATCGAGTACAAGTTCGGCCGCAAGGGCCAGGCCGTGGTCGAAGGCAACATGGCCGTCATCAACGACGGAATGGCCGCCACCATTCCAGTCGATTACCACGCCGAGGCGTTCTTGGAGGCCGAGCAGGCGCCCGCCGCGACTCGCGCCCGCACCGTCGCCCTGTCCGCCGCCATGTGCCCGGTGGCCAGCGAGCCCCGCGCCACGGCCCTGTTCGACCCGGCCTATTACGAGGACCTGGTGGCGGCGCCGTTCCGTCAGGGCACCATCGCTGAGGCGCCCGTCCTGCCCGGCGCCGGGCTGTTCATGCCGATCGGATCGGGCGCCAACAAGGACAAGGGCGTCTTCAGGCGGAACACTCCGATCTTCAACCCCGATGTCTGCACCGGCTGCCTCGAATGCGCGCTGGCCTGCCCGGACACCGCCTTCCCGAACCAGCTCCACGAGATTCGCGACCTCCTGGGGACGGCCATCTTGACGGCGGCCCTGCCGGCCGGAAGGGCCGAGGCCCTGGCGCCGCATGTCGGGGCCTGGGCCGACGCCATCCGCCAGGCCTATCGTTCCAACCCGGACCTACGCGACCTGCCCGATGCCGCCCGCCTGGCCGCCGCCGAACTGGGCGAGAAGCCGGTCGAGCGGGTGGTCGACGAGATCGCGGCGGCCCTGGCGGCCTTCCCGGTCGCGCGCACCAGGCCATTCTTCGATTCGGTCGAATCGGACGAGCCCGGTCGCGGAGCGCTGTTCAGCGCCGTGATCGACCCCTGGAAGTGCACCGGCTGCCTGCAGTGCGTCGATGTCTGCGGACCCTCGGCCCTGGTGGCCGTGGACCAGTCGACTGAGGCGGCCGACATCCTTGAGACCCGTTTCGAGCGCCTGACCGAGTTGCCCGCCACTCCGAAGCGCTTCCTGAGCGGAGCCGCCGAGGCCGATGGCGACATCAAGCGGCTGCTGCTGGACCACGACACCTATTACGCGATGACCGGTGGCCACGGGGCCTGCCGGGGCTGCGGCGAGGTGACGGCGCTGCGGCTGCTGACCACCCTCTCGCACGCCGTCGGCGAGAACCGCCGCAAGGCCCACGTCAAAGAACTGGAATCCCTGATCGACCGGTTGAACGCCAAGGGCGAGGCGCTCGAGACCACTGGTTCCGCCGCAGGCGCCGAGGACCTCGCACCTCGGATCGAGCGGATCGCCGCCCTGGTCCGGGAGCTCGAGTCGCGCCTCTACCTTTACGAGGGCGGCCCGACCGGCCGAGGACCAGCCACCACGGTGGTCGCCAACTCGACCGGCTGCTCGTCCGTCTACGCCTCGACCATGCCGTTCAGCCCCTACCTCGACCCCTGGGTCAACTCCCTCTTCCAGGACGCCCAGCCGCTGGCTGTCGGCATGTACGAGGGGTTGGTCTCGCAGTTGGTGCCGGAGGTCCGGGCGACCAGGGCCGCCGAACTGGAACTGGCGGACGCCTTCGACCCGGCCCGCGACGGTCGCGGGCTGTCAACCCTGTCCTGGCGCGACTTCACTCCCGCGGAGATGGAGCTGCTGCCAGCCATGCTGACCGTCTCCGGCGACGGCGCAGCCTTCGACATCGGCTTCGGGGCCATGTCGCGAGTGCTCGCCGGCGGCACACCGATCAAGGCGATCGTGCTGAACACGGGCTCGTACTCGAACACCGGAGGGCAGGCCTCGACCGCCTCCTACACCGGCCAGGACGCCGACTTGGCCCGCTACGGCAAGGCCCATGCGGGCAAGTCGGAGTCGCGCAAGGAGCTCGGGCTGTTGGCGTCCTTCCATCCGCGCGTCTTCGCCTGCTCCACCTCGACCGCGCTGCACTCCCACTTCTTGCACACCGCGCTGGACATGCTCGAGTACCAGGACGGCTCGGCCGTGATGGAGGTCTACACCCCCTGCAGCACTGAGAACGGGATCGCCGAGGACCTCTCCAACGCCCGCTCGCGGCTGGCCGTCGAGTCCCGCATGGCGCCGTTGTTCGTCCACGACCCTCGTGGCGGCGCGAGCCTCCCGGAGCGTTTCTCCCTGGACGGGAACCCGGAGCCGGGCGCCCTGTGGACCACCCGCACCTTGCAGTACTTGGACGAGGACGACAAAGTGGCGCTGTTGCAGACGCCGCTCACCCCGGCCGAGTTCGCCTATGGTGAGGTCCGTTTCGCCAAGCAGTTCCGGCGTTTGACGCCAGAACAAGTGGACGATGCCGTTCTGATGGCCGAGTACGTCGCGCTGGCCCCCGAGCAGCGGGTCGGCAAGACGCCGTTCATCTGGGCGACCGACCGCAAGCGGCATCTGGTGCAGGTGGCCTGCGGCGACGGGAT
>JAISCU010000120.1 GCA_031265345.1 Bifidobacteriaceae bacterium | reverse complement strand
ACGTCCTCGGGCGACTCTATGTCCGTCAACCGCGATCGTGGGCTCTGTGTTGTTGCCACTAACCCGTCGCGGCGCAATTCACAACCGGGCCGACCGCGCGGGGACCCGAAATGCAGGTCAAACGCGTTCGAGGTCGTCGGAGTCGTGCCACGACCCCCGGAGAGGCGCAATTCACACGCGAACCGGCCACGCGAGACGGCCGCGGGCGCCGAAATGCGGGTCAAACGTGTTCGTGGTCGCGGGGGTCGTGCCACGAACCCCGTCGGGGCGCATTTCACGCCCGAGCCGACCGCGCGGGAACCTGAAATGCGGGTCAAACGCGTTCGTGGTCGCCGGGGTCGTGCCACGAACCCCGTCGAGGCGCAATTCACGCCCGAGCCGACCGCGCGGGAACCTGAAATGCAGGTCAAACGCGTTCGTGGTCGCCGGGGTCGTGCCACGAACCCCGCCGAGGCGCAATTCACGCCCGAGCCCACGGCGCGGGACGGCCGCGGGCCGCGAAATGCAGGCTGACGGCGTTCGTGGTGGCCGGAGTCGTGCCACGAACCCTGTCGAGGCGCAATTCACGCCCGGGCCGGTCGACCGGCCTGCTTCGTGGCTCCGTGATGGGGGAGAGCCGCTCGACTGTCGGGGCAACGGCCTCGATGAAGAAGGGTGCGCAGAACAGCGGACTCGATGGGCCGGAGCGCGCAGGTCCCAGGGAACTGCGCCGACGGGCCCCAGCAGGTCGCTCCTCAGCGCCCTCCGGTCGCCGCCGGGGCCGACCCCGCCCGCTCGCCCGAGTCCTGCTCCACCGCCCGACGCACCGATCAGTCCGAGCGCTGCCGTCCAGCGCTCAACGGACATTTGTCTTACAGATCAATGGTCATACGGCCCCGATCACGGAAAGGCGACTGTCCCCTTTCAATGATCGGGGCCGGGGGGGCGCTGGTAGGCGACCGGGCGGCATCGTCCATCCTGAAATTGGGAACGGACGTGCCAGTGATGCGCGTGGGCTTCGGCAGAGCAGGTGACGGAGGCTGGCCGCTTCCCAGCCTCGGGGCGCGGCCGGTGTCTCAGGTGATGGGAACCGGGAGGGCGGCGCGGGCAGCGTCGGGAGCGGTCTGCCTAGGGTGGCGGGGCCACATCAATCGCAGTCTGACCGGTGCCTCCAACCGGGCCGGGCCGCCGCATACCGGGGGATCCACGATGAGCGCACCAATCCCTGCCGACCGGGTTGACCGGCTCGGGCCAGGCGGTCGCGCCTGCCGGGACGGCGAACCGGACCCGACGAGCGGACGCATCCCGAAGAGCGGACACAATGCGAAGGGTGGGGACCGCCCGAAAGATGGACGCGGCCCGAAGGGGCGGCACGGCCAGAGCGCCGGGCGCGAAGGGAGCGGCCACCCAGGCCCTAGGAGCGGGGCCGGCGCCAGAGCCAGGGCCAGGCGGCCAAGAGCGCTCGGCCTGACGCTCATCGCGGTGGCCACACTGGGCGGTTTGACCTTTCTGACCGATCTCAAAGCGCCTGAGGTGGCCGTCGCCACCAAGTATCAGGGCACCTGGCGGGGGATCTTCAGCCCGAACGAACTGTACGCGCTCGGAAGCCCGGGGTCCGTGGCCTACGCATGGGACAAGCCGTGGAACTACGCGACGTTGCCGCGAGCCACCAGTATCTTCGATCGGGCGGATGGCAACGACGGTGATTCTGTGGCCGGCAACTGGGACACCTTCGCCGTGGGGCCGGTCTTCGCCTGGGCCCGCGATTACACCTTGCACGGCGTCGGCTGGTCCGCGAACACCCAGGAACCGCCGACCCTGATGGAGCGTGACAAGCAGACCGGACGGCTCAACGCCACCTCCTTGGGACCGTTCCGAGGCGTGGCAGGGGGCCGTCCATGCGTGGGCCCGCGTTCGTATTCCGGTGCCGTCGATCCCCGCACCGGCCTGGTGTTCGCGGTGTTCTCGCAGGCCGACACCCGGATCGCCGCGAACGCCAGCCACCACATGGGAACGCGCTTGTCGATCTTCAGGCTGGACCGAAGCGCCTACGGCGAACGCACGTTGATCTGTGTGGCATCCAACGGCAACGTCCTGACACCGGCGTCCCGCACGATCCACGAGGCCTGGCGAGCCGAGCTCGGGCAGCCACCGTTCCCGGCCGACGACTCGTGGACCATCGCCTCGGACGTGGTCGCGGACGGGAACGGGAACGCTCTCCTCTTCGTCACCAATGCCCGCAACCGCCATGCCCTGCTGCGCGTCAACGTGCCCCGTGATGCCTCCGGGCAGCCCAATCCGGACGGAGGCTTCACCTACGAGGTGGTCAAGTTCTTCACCGCCAACACCTCGGACGGCTCCAACACCGGACTGGCCATCATGGACTCCAAGCTCTACGTGCAGGAGGCCGGCAAAAGCAGCCGGATCTGGCGCTACGACCTGCTCAGCGGAAGCGCCGAGTACCTCGGCCCGAGTGGCCTGAACGGGCCGGGCGACCTGGCCTCGGCTCAGAGCGTCGCGCGGGTCCAAGGGACCGTTTTCGACGACGCCAACGCCAATTCCCGGCGTGAACCGGGCGAGCGCGGGGCGGCCGGCCAAGTGATCGAGATCTGGCAGCAGGTCGCCGTTCCGGGAAGCTCGGGACAGCGCCGGTGGAAGGCGGTCGGGTCGGTCGCCACCAGTGCGGACGGCTCCTACTCAGCCTTGCTGCCGACATCCAACGGCGACGTGCTGGTCCGCCTGCGCCAACCGAGACTCGGTGGCGTCAACGCCGCCCAGACCTACGCCTCGGCCGGCGCCTTCTCCTCCCAGAACGGGCCGAGCGACTCAGTCATGCCGCTGTGCTACAGGCAGACCAAGGATTACCAGGCAATGACCAAGTCGGGCGCTTGCTACGGCGCCCGCGCCGACGGGATCGACCCGTCCGGAGTGACCGACCCGATGGCGGACCAGGGCGGCGCAGGGATCGTGTCGCATGTGCGGATGCGCTCCGGCCTGGCCGTGCCGGTGGTCGATTTCGGCATCACCAGCGCGGGCTCCTGGGGGGACGCCCCAGACGCCTATCGCACCACGAACGCTCGACTAGGCCCCTACGCGAACCCGCGGATCGGCGCCGACAGCTACCTCTACCTGGGCGCACGGGCCGGGCTCTACGTCAACGGCCAGCCCAGCCCGGACGCTGGCGCCCACGCCACGGACGATTCCCTGGAGATCGCCCCGATCAGGGCCGGCCAGACGGACGCCAGCCGCGCCTGGGCTCCAGCCCAAGGCCAGCTGATGGTCGCGGGCCAGTCCTACCGCTTCCGCGCCAAAGCCTCCGGCCTGGCGGCGGCCGTCAAATCGGCCCACGTCAAAGCCTGGATCACGGGCTTGACTACGAGCGGTGTCGCGGCGCCGACCATGAATCGGCCGCTCCTCGGCGACGACACGAGTTGTTCCTCGAGCCCGGACGCCAACGGCTACGTCTACTGCACCCACCGAGTCGAGCCCACCGCCCCGGCCGACGGGGTGACCCCGGTCTTCGCGCGCGTGCGAGTGGACGCGCACAACTCTTTCAGCGCCACGTCACGCGGCCCGGCCAACGCCTCGAAGGAAGCGTGGATGCCGAAAGGCGAGATCGAGGACTACCGCCTCGGCGTGGCGGCCGCGATTCTACGGATCGAAGCGCGCAGCCCCGGCCTGGCCACCAACGCCAAGTTGAGCCTGTCCAACGTCGCGGCGGGAGGGCTTTCGAGCGCCACCGACACGGTGGCGACCGATGCCTCCCCGACTTTCACCCGGTCGAGGACAGCGCACGCCCTGGTCTCGCGCGGCGCCGCCACCGTCATCTCCACCAGGGGCGTGGGCGCGGCGAACACCACCGCCTTGAACGGTTGGCGCCTTGGCACCAGCCCAGGCGCGAGCCCGGGCGCAAGCCCAGGCACCAGCCCAGGCGAACCGGCAGACAGCGACTGCGTCGACACGGCGACGGGGGCCGATTTGGACGCCACGGTGGACGCCGCCAAGGGAGTGATGACCGTGCCGGTGCCCGCCGCGGGCCAGCTGCCGGCGGACATCACCTGCCGCCTGACCTACATCCCGACCGCCGATCCGGCGGGTTCGACCGTCGTGGCCGACCCGATGGGCAACTCGGCCCAGTCCGACCGTCTGGTGGTCTCGAGCGGCACCAGCGCGGTCGCCGTCAAAGTGGTCGGCTCGGTGCCGGACCAGAGCGGAACCTCGCACGCCCTGCCGGCCTCCGGCCAGTCGGTGAGCCTGTCCCTGACCCCCATGAAGGGCACCGGCGCGGACCTGGACGGCGCCTTCTTCGAGTATTCCACCGACCAAGGAGCCACCTGGACCGCCTCCGGGAAGACGTACGCCTGTACCACCGACGCGGCGGGCGGTTGCGCGTCCATGGTCCGGGTCGCGGCCACCCGGCGCGGGGGCTACAGCCTGGCGGCATCGGCCAATGGGAGGTATCTGACGAACCCCGCCACGGGTCAGCCGACCAGCGCCTCGCCGGTCCAAATCTGGTTCAAGGAAGGCCCGGCCGCTTCCGGCTCGATCGAGTTGACCGACAGCGCCGACAAAGCGGCCGACTACGGCGTGGCCGGGCTGGGGCTGGGGGACTCCTACGAACTCGACGTCGAGGTCCGTGATGCTTCCGGCAATGGCGTGACCGCGCTGCCGGACGCCGCCTTCACCAAGACTTGCGCGGCCCCCGGCGGCGAGCCTGCCACCAGTTGCCCGGCTGAGGCGGGGATCGCGTTCGGCGCGGCCAAGGAGGACACCGCCGCTGGCCGCGACGGCCATTACACGGTGCCGGTCTATTCGACCAGGGCCGGGCAGGCGCGGATCGGGCTGTGGGTCTCCGGGGTGTCGGCCGCGCTGGGCGAGCGCGGCGATCCGGACCAGAAGTACGTCATCGCCACCTTCAAGCCGATGGCCTCGATCGACCCCGCCGGGTCCATTTTCGAGGTCACGTCCACGGGCGCCAAGTTCACGTCCACGTCCAACCGCCAAGCCTCCGACAGCTACCACACCGGCACCGTCCGGTTGCGCGACGCCAACGGCAACGGCGTCACCGGTGCGGTCGCGGACGGGAAGCTGGTCTGGGCGGACGCGGGGCCACCGCCGTCGCGGGTCGAGTTGACGGAGGACACCGCGCCCGGCCGCGAGGGGACCTACGGGGTGAAGATCTGGGCGGACCAGCCCGGCGCCCACACCGGTCGACGGGTCCGCTTCACGCAGGCGGACGGTTCGAGCGCCGACCTAGCGGAGTCGCAGAATTTCGTTTTCGTCCAGCCCGACGCCGCGCAGGACCAGTCCTCCATGATTATCACCGCCGATGCCGCTCAGCCGGCCAACCATGACACGCCGGGTTCCTCGGTGGGCGTCTGGGGAAGCCAGACGGTCACGGTCACGCTGCGCGACTCAGGCGCCGACCCCTACACCGGAGCGGTCGGTCGTCTGGCGGCTGCCAGCACCGACCTGGGAGTCTATTTCGCCGCCCCGGACGGGCAGGCCGGACAGTTCGCCTGCGCCGCCGCCGCGGTCGCGGGTCGGTGCGTGGCGGGCGTCTACACGCTGGACGTCTACGCCGGTCTGGCCGGCGCGAAGGCCATCACAGTCGCCTACACCGGCGCCAGCGGCACTTCGTTCCAGGTCAAGACGCCGGAGGGGGCCAGCGCGGTGGTGGCCATGTTCGGGGCGCCGCCTGCCGACCCGGCGGCATCGGTCTTCGTGTTGGGCGATCCACGGAGCAATCCCGGCGAGACGGTTCCGCAGGACGACTGGGACGACCCGTCCGACGACCCGGACGGGGGCGACTCCGTCACCCACACCACCAAGCTCCCGTTCCATTTGGGCGTCCGGCTCTGGGACGCCGGCCGGAAGAACCCCGTCGCGGGCCGCCAGGTCCGTTTCACGTTGGACTCGAACTGTCCCGCCCGCTTCGCCGAGTCCGAAGGGGCAACGTTGACGGTGACCTCGTCCGCCACCGGCAAGGCGGCTGGGACGGTCGACTCGGGTTCGGCCGGCCGGTGCGCCGTCACCGCCGAGGTCGACGAGGGCGGCTGGAGACCGGTCGACGGTTCCCCCAAGACGCTGACCTGGGCCGACTCGTCAGTCGATGCCGCCGCCTCGAGCTTCACCGTGTCGCGGGACGAGGTGGTCGCGGACGGCGCCGACTCGGGCACTGTCACGGTCAATCTGGTCGGGTCCAACCAGACCGCCATCACGACCGCGGCTGGCTCGTTGGTCGCGTCAGGGCCGTCCCAGGGCCGTCTGACGATCACCCCGTTCTCCCACTCCCGCTCCGTCCCCGGCGAATACACGGCCGCGTTCAGTGGGCTAACAGCCGGGGACCAGGAGATCGCGGTCGAAGTGGGAGGCGTCAGGCTGCCCCTCGCGGACGGCGGCAACCGGCTAGCCGGCATGGTGGCCGGGCCGCCGGCGGCGGGACGCTCCTGGCTGATCCAGCCGAGCGGCTCGGTCCCGGCCGACGGCACGACCAGCCTGCCGATCAGGGCGCGGCTGTTCGACGCCAACGGCAACCCCGCCTCGGGACCGGTCAGGTTCACGATCCCGGCCGGGACACTGGCCAAGACCGCCAGTGGCATGGTGGCGGGTCCGGACACGGTCGAGTTGGCGGGCGTGGCGCCGCAGCTCGACCTGGTGGCACGGGTCGCCGGAACCCACCGGGTCACCGCCACTGTCGCGACAGGCGTTGTCGGGGCGACGGGGGCGGCCGCCGTCGGAACAGGCGTCGCCGCGGCAGTCCCCGTCGCGGCAGCCGCCATCGCCACGGTCAAGAATCAGGCCGAGACCGCCACGCTGCGCGAGGACGGCAAAGCCGAGGCGGTCTTCGTGGTCGGAGCAGCCGCGCCGGGCACCTCGATCCTGTCGATCCCGACGGCCGGAGCCGCGGGCCAGACCACCAAACTGGTCGGCGGGACGGACAAACACACCGCCCAGGTCGCGGTCCGGGACGCCCAGGGGAACGCCCTCGGGGCCGGGGCAACCAGAGTCGTCTTCTCCTGGACCTATCCGGGACCGGCCGGGGCTGTGACCGGCTCGTCGGCTCCCATGGCCACGGACGCGGGCGGCGTGGCCAGTTTCGACTTCGGATCGGACGTGGCGGCGGCCTGGTCAATGACGGCCAGACTCGAAGGCGCCGGCGGGGACACGGCCGGATCGCCCCAAACGGCCAGTTTCCACGCCGGCCCGGTCGACCGGCTGAAGACGCTCGACTCGCTGGCCGTCGACTCGAGCGCGAAGCGGGCGGACGGCGTGGCCCAGGCCGACGTGCGTATGCGGGCGCAAGACCAGTACGGCAATCCGGTGGCGGGCGTGCCGCTGGGATTCGTGCTCGACTACGGCGCCGCTGACGGGCCGCTGATCGGCGATCCCGCAACCGGCGCCAAGACTGCCACCGTCGCCTCGGCCCAGGACGGCTGGGCGGAAGTGTCCATCGCTTCTCTCTGGCCGGGCGATTTCGGGGTTCGCGGGTCTTATGAGGGCGTCGACTCGGGCGCTCAGCAGGTTCGTTTCTCCAATGTCCCCGCCGACCCGGCGACCTCCCGCTTCGAGATCGCGGTCGGCTCCGGCGGCCAGGGCGACACACCGGTCGCCGACGGTCGCGACGGCTACACGGTGACTGTCAACCTGCGCGACTCCTCCGGCGCGCCGGTGAACCAAGCCGGCGCCACCGTCGTGATGAGCCCACGCGGCATTCCGGGCGCGGCGGAGGTCCGGCTCCCGCTGCAGTCCGGCACAGCCGGTCAGGGCTTGGCCACCGCGGCCCTCGACACGCTCAAGGCCGGCCTCTGGGAGGTCTCGGTCCTGATCGGCAACGACCAGATCGGCACCGAGGCGGACGCTGGCGCCAAGACCATCGAAGCGCCATTCCGGCCCGGGACGCCGGCCGTCGGGCCGGGCGCCTCCGAACTGATCGCGCCCCTGTCCCCGGCCAAGGCCGACGGCGCCCAGACCCAGACAGTCACAGCCATCGTCAAGGACGCCAACGGCAACCCGATCGCCGGTCAGCCCGTCGTCTTCGCGATTCCCCAGGGCGTCACCGCCCACCCGGCCGGCAGCGGACCGACGCCCGGTCCCGCGTCCGTCACTGTGACGACCTCGAACAGCCCGCCCGGCGCCGCCGAACTGGTGGTGGTCTCGACCAAGACCGGCTCCTCGGCCATAACCGCGACCGTGGCGGGCAAACGGATCGAGGCCGGGTCCCCGGTCACGGCCGTGTTCGTGAACGCCGACCTGGCCCCCGCCGAATCGGAGTTCGTGATCCCGACCATGCCTGCGGCCAAGACCGTCGCCACCGGGCGCCACACGCCTCAAGTCACGCTGCGGGACGCCTCCGGGAACCTCTACACGCCGACCGAGCCGGTCAGCTTCTACTACAAGCCGACGGCCGAGGCGGCTTGGACCGCCGGGCCGGTGGTCAACACCGTCGCCGGAGTGGCCCGCTGGACCGACTTCACGGTCGAGGAGGCGGGCGCCTACGACGTGCGGGCCAACGTCGCATCCGGCCAGGTCCCGGACGCCAAGACGACCCGATCCGCGCTGTTCGCGTCCGGCCCGGCGACCATAGCCCAGTCCACCTTCGGGGCCTCGGCCGGGGCCGTGGCACCCAACGCCCCAGTGGCCCACGAGGTCACCGTCGCGGTGCGGGACGCCTTCGGCAATCCGGTCGCGGGCGAACCGGTCACCTTGGTGCTGCCCGCCGGGGACGCAGCGCGCTTCACCACCGACGGCTGCGACCCCAAGCGTTGCACCATCGATTCGACCGCGACCGGGCTGGTGAGCGTCTCCGTCGCGTCGCCCAGCGCCGTGGTCACACACGTAATCGCCACGATTGGAGCGAACGCGGTGCTCGGCGAAGCGGACCTGGCCTTCGAGGCCGGCGCTGCCGATGCCGCCCATTCCACCTGGGAAATCGCCCCCGCCGGGCCGGTGGTCGCGGACGCGCGGGCCGCCTACACGGCGACGGTTCAGGTGAACGACTCCAACGACGCGGCCAAGGCCGACGGCGTGGTCACCTTCTCGATCCCGCCGGAAGTGACGATCACCGAAGCGCCGCCCCACCGCGCCGACCGGTCCGGCCGGCTGACCGTCCACCTCACCTCCGCCAAGGCCGGGACGTACACGGTGGGCGCCCGGATCGGCACCGCCGACATCGGCCAGGCGGATCGCAAACTCGTCTTCAAGGCGGGGCCGATCAGCGACGACCCGGCCCGGACCCGGTTGACCGGGCCACCCTCCGACGCGCGGGCGGACGGCGCGCGGACCCAGGTCGTGACCGCCACGGTGGCGGACGCCCAAGGCAACCCCGTGGTCGGCGCGATGGTGCGTTTCGCGGTTCCGGACGGGACCGCCCTGGCGCCGGGAGCCAGCGCCGAGGCGCCTGTGGACGCGGACGGCCAGGCCCGCCTGGAACTGGTCGCGACAGCGGCCGGCCGCTACGAAGTGACGGCCCAGGCGAAGCCGGACGCGGGTGGCGTCTACCAGGCGATCGCCGGAGGCTCGCCGGTCGCCGTCAATTTCGTGGCCGGGCCAGTCGCGCCAGCCGAGTCGGCCGTCTCCCGGACCTCGGCGGGGGCCGCGGCGGCGGACGGGAAGGCCGCCCATGTGGTCAAGACCGAGTTGAAGGACCGCCACGGCAACCCTGTGGCCGGAGCCGCCGTCACCGTCACGATCCGGTTGTACGATGCCGCCGGGTCGGCTCCGGTGCCCGGCGTCGCCCCGATCGTGCGCGAGTTGGTCACCGCCGCCGACGGCTCCGCCACGACCGACTTCGCCACCACCGTCGCGGGCCGCTGGCAGGCCACCGCGTCCACCGGCGCGGGACCGGTGGCACACGGGGCGCAGGCGGTGTTGGTCTTCCAACCGCTGGCCGCCAGCCCCGGCACGTCCACCTTCGACGTCACCAACGACAACGTCCTGGCGGACGGCGCGGCCAACCACTCGGCCTGGGTGATCGTCACCGACGCCAACGGCAACCCCGTGCCGGGAGCAGGGGTCAAGTTCGCCGTCGAGCCGCGCGCGCCGGGCGCGCCCGGCCCCGTCATGGACCCGGCCAATGGTGTGGTCGAAGCGTGCGACCCGCGTGCGCCGGGCGCGCCGGCCTGGTGCGACCAGCCGGGCAAGGCCCAAGTCGCGATCAAGTCGTCCGAGCCGGGTTCGTTCAAGGTCTCGGCCTCCGTCGGCGGGACCGTTGTCGCGCGAGCCCCCGAATCGGTCTCGTTCGACTCCGGGCCGCCGGACCCGGAGCAATCGTCCTACACGCTCAGGCCGGACACGGCTGGCGGCCCGCAGGTGTCGATGGACGCCTCCGGCGACCCTCGGCACGCGTACACGCTGACGGCTGAGGTCAGGTCGCCGGCCGGGATCTTGGTGCCAGCCGCGCGACTGCGGCTGACCGGGCTCGACGCCGCCAAAGTGTCCATCCTCGAAGCCGACGGCGCCAGCGGGCTGACCGGCGCCCCCGGCTCGGCCGGCTACGGCGCCCACACCTGGCACCTCTACTCGGCCACGGCCGGCAGCTTCACGGGCAGGCTCGAGGTCGACATCGGCGCCGATCAGTGGCGACCCATCGGCCCGGACCCGTTCACGCTGCGGTTCAACGCCTCGATCGCCTCGGCGGCCGACTCATGGTTGGTCCAACCGGACGGGTCGGCCCAGGCCACCGGCGCCGCCACGCTCGAGGCCAAGGTCCATGTCCGCGACGTCAACGGCAACGACGTCAACACCGGCCAGGTGGTCTTCGACGTGCCGGACGGCCTGACCGCCGAGGTGGGCGGCAAGGACACTCCCGGAGCCCCCGGCGCGACGGTCGCGGCGCCGGTGGTCCAAGGCTTCGCGACCGTGCTCTACAAGTCGGTCGTCGCCGGGGTCTATGCGATCCGAGCCAAAGCCGAGGGCAACGACGTCTCGACCGTCAAGGACGCCCGTGAGGATGCCTCCCTGACGACCAACGGCCAGGTCAAGCTGGAAATCGGACCCGGCCCGGCGGCATCGGACAAATCTGTGTTGACTGTTCCCACGGCCAGTGGCGGGGCGACCAAAGTGGCCGATTCCGCGCAGCGCCACCGCGCCGAAGTGGTGGTCCGCGACGCTTTCGACAACCTGGTGCCGGGGGCCTGGGTGATGTTCCGCTACGGCCCGGACGAGGAGCGACTGACCGAGGCGACGGTCCGGGCGGACTCGCAGGGGCGCGCGTCGGTCGAATTCGCCTCCTCGGCGATCGCCCGGTTCACGGTGCGCGCGCAGGTGGGCGGCCTGCCTGTTGACGGCTCGCCCTCGACGGCCGCCTTCGTGGCCGGACCGCTCGATCTGGAACGCACCCTGGCGTCCTTCGAGGTCCAGGACTCGTCCGCCTTGGCGACAGGCGCCCATCCCCTGTCGGTCCGAATGCGGGCTCAGGACGCGTCGGGGAACCCGGTGGCCGGTGCCAGCCTCGGCTTCCGGCTGACCGCGCCGGGCGACGGCCCCGTCTTCGCGCCGCTGGCGAGCGGGGGCAAGGACCACTCGGGCCTCAGCGACGCCGACGGATATCTCGCGGCCGAGGTGGTTTCAGTGTTCGAGGGCAGCTTCCCGCTGATCGGCCTGGCCGGCAGCGACCAGTCCGCGGCTTCGGACGTCATCTTCACCACCAACGCGCCCGCGGCCGCGCGGTCCTGGTTCACGGTCACGCGCGATCCCGGAACCGCTGCGACGGCCGTGGCCGATGGCGCCGACTTCTACCGTGTCACCGTCAATCTACGCGACGCCGCCGGGCAGCCGGTCAACGGCGTCCAAGCGACGATCAATGTGACCGGGGCGGGTGGCACGGCCGGTGGGGGCGCGGCCGGAGGCACCGGGGTCGCCGGGGCCGCCGGATCAACCGGGGTCGCCGGGGGCGCCGGGGCTCAGGGCATCGGCGCGGGCCAACACCTGGTCACCTCCGGGCTGGTGGACGGGCAGTCAGGCACGGGCTCCCAGCTGATCACGTCGACCGTCGCCGGTAGCTTCACCGCGACCGCCGAGGTGGCTGGTGACCGGATCGCACTCGGTGCCGCAGACGCCCCGGACAAGACGGCGACACTGGTGTTCGAGCCGGGTCCGCCCAGTTCGGCGGCCTCCTACCTGGTAGGCCCCGAGGCTGGACCGGCCCGGGCCGACGGCAACGAGCGTCAAGTGACCCGGGCGGTGGTGCGCGACGCCCAGTCGAACCCGGTGCCGGGCGCCAGCGTGGTCTTCACCGTCCCGCAGGATGTCACGGCCGTGACCGAACCTGGCGGAAAGGAAGTGCCGGGCCCCGCCTCGATCACGGTGACGGCTGGTCCGACAGGCCACGCGGAGGTGGTGTTGATCTCCAAGGTCGAGGGCACTTATGACATCTCCGTCAAGATCGACGCGGCCAGCATCGGAAGCGGCAGCCCCGTGCAGGCCGTCTTCACGAACGCGGACGTCTCGGCGGATCGGTCGGTCCTCACCATCCCGACCGCTGGCCAGGTCAAACCTGTCCGGACGGGCTTCCACCGCCCCACCGTCGAATTGCTCGACGCCTCGGGCAACGCCTATACCGACGCCTCCGTGCCCGTCACTTTCCAGTGGCGGCCCAGCGGGACCAGTGCTTGGACCGGATCGGAGGTGGTCGCCTCGACCGCGGGCAGAGCCGAATGGCCGGACTGGACCGTGTCAGTGGTCGGGACCTACGAGGTGGTCGCCTCGATCCCGTCCGGGCAGGTCGGCGGCGTGCTGCGCGCCCGTTTCGGTCCCGGCCCAGCCGTGCCCATGGCCTCGGTGTTCGCCTCCTCGGCCGGAACGGTCGTCTTGAACGATGAGACGGCCACCCACTTCGTCCAGGTGACCGTGCTGGACGCGGTCACCGACGGCAACCCGGTGCCGGACCAGGCGGTCACGTTCACCGTCACCGGGTCGGCCCGGATCGTCGGCGCGCCAGCCCCTGGGAGCTCGGCGACGGTCGCGTCCTCCGCCGTGGGCGTGGCCCGGATCGAGGTCGCGGACGCGACTGGCGAGACCGTCAAAGCCGCCGCCACCGTTGACGGGGCCCAGGTCGGCTCGGCGGACCTCGAGTTCAGCCCCGCGGCGGTCGATGCCGACCGGTCGTCCTGGTCCGTCAGCCCGAGCACGCCGTTGACCGGCGGGCATCCGGCCGTCGTGGCGGACGGCGCGGACTCGTGGCGGGCCAGCGTCACGGTGATCGACACGCTGGGCAAGCCGATGCCGGACAACGCCGTCTGGTTCGACTTGCCGACTCCCGTGTCGATCACGGGCGCGGGGCCGCACAAGACGGACGCGGCCGGGAAGCTCAGCGTCAACCTGACCGCGACGGCCGCGGGGTCCTACTCGGTACGGGCCTATGTCGGAGCGGCGGCCATCGGGCCGTTGGCCGCCACCATCGTCTTCGAGGCTGGAGCCCCCGCGTCTGACGTGTCCTACCTGGAGTCGCCGGGTTGGTCCGCCCGGGCCGACGGCCAGGAGTCCCTGCCGGTGCGGGCGTACGTCCTCGACGCGAACTCCAACCCGGTGCCGCGCGCTCGCGTCCGGTTCGCCATCCCGGCGGACGTGGCGGTGGTGGGCCAATCCGAGCCGGTGGAACAGGTCGATGTTCCGGTCGATCCCGCGACCGGTCGCGCCGAGATCGCCGTCACTTCGACCAAGGCCGCCGCTTACCAGGTCTCCGCCTCGGCGCAGGCGGACGGCCAGAGCTCTTGGACGCCGATCGAGAAGGACGCCCCGGCTGCGGCCAAGTTCGTGCCGGGGCCCATCTCGGGGCCCGCCTCCCAGGTCAGCCGGTCTCCGGCCAGTCCGGTGCGGCTGGGCCCCGCCGTGGAGCCCTACCTGGTGCTCGCGACCCTGCGGGACGCGCTCGGCAACGACCTGAGGCAGCCCGGAGTGCCGATCCAGTACCGCTTCTTCGCCCGCGGCGATCCCAGCGACACGGAGGCGTTCTGCCGCCAGACGCCGGACGCCTCGACCCGCTTCGCGTCCGCGTTGACCGATTCGGACGGCGTGGCGACCGTCCCGTTCGCCTCGACTCTGGCCGCGCCTTGGCACGGCTGCGCCTACCATGCGGGAGACAGTCTGATCATCGGCAGTCCGGTCGAGTTGAGCTACCTGACCGGCCCCGTGGACCTGGCCCGGACCGACCTCGAGGTCTCGCAGAACCTGGCCCTGGCAGACGGCTCGGCCGGCCACTACGCGACGGTCGTCGCCCGTGACGGCCATGGCAACCCGGCTGGCGGCATCGACCTGGTGTTCCGGATCGACCCAGGATCTCCCGGCCTGCCTGGGCCCAACGTCAAAGGCGGGCAGGCGGCCGAGGTCACCGTGACCACCTGCGATCCGGCCGAACAGGCAGGCGCGCCCGCTTGGTGCACCAGCGGCGGTGTCTTCCAGGCCGGACTGGCCCGCGCCGAGTTCACGTCCGAGGAGCCGGGCACCTTCGCGGTCAACGCGACGGTGGGCGGCGCGCCCGTGGACGGGTCGCCCAAGGTTGTGTCCTTCACAGCCGGTTCCGCCGATGCCGCCGCCTCGGCCCGGGTGGTCGACTCGGCTCCGCCCGGCCCTGGCTCTGGCGCCAGCCCCGGCGGCGGTCCGGGCGGGGTGGTCGCCAGCGGCGATCCAGGGGACTGGTACGAAGTGACCGTGACGGCGCTCTCGACAGCCAAGCTGGCGGTCCCCGGCGCACGGGTGCGGATCGTCGGTCTGCCCGGACCGGTCGCGCTCGATGGTCCGTCCGAAGCCCTGACCGGCACACCGACCGTGGGCGAGCATGGCCGCCACTCGTGGCGGCTGGGTTCCAAGACCGCTGGCGAGTTCCACGGCCGGGTCCAGGTCTGGGACGGTGCCTGGGCCGATGTCGGGGCGCCCTTCAGGGTCAGGTTCGTGGGCGGGGCGGCCGTGCCCGCGCGGTCTTGGCTGGTCGAGCCGTCCAGCGGCGCGCTGGCGGACGGGACGACCGAGGTGGCGGTGGTGGCCCGGCTGCGCGACCTGGGCGACAATCCGGCCAGTGGCGGGACCGTGGCTTTCAGCGTTCCAGCCGGTCTCACCGCGCTGGCATCGGTTGGAGGCGTGCCTGTCGAGGGCCCGGCCGAGGTCGACGTCGCGGCTGTCGGGGGCACCGCGACACTGCGCCTGACCTCGGCCAAAGCCGGCGCCCACACTGTGACGGCGGCGCTGGAGACGGCCAACGGGAGCGCCATAGAACTGGTGCGTGACGAGGGTGGCGGCATCGTGCGCGAGGACGGGAAGGTCGTGGTCCGCTTCAACTCGGGACGGCCCGCGGGACCCGAGTCGCGCCTCAGCGTCCCGACCGAGGCGGTGCCCAGGGTGGCCGGAGCCGAGGCGCACCAGGCCGTGGTTCAGATTCTCGACACGCGGGGCAATCCGGTCGCTGGCGTTCCCGTGACGATCCAGGTCGCCGAAGGCTCCGGTTCCGCTCCGGGCTCGGTGCCGTGGACCACCATCGCGGCGGGCCGATCCGACCAGGACGGCCTGGCCTCCGCCTCGGTGGGCGCGCCGGGGAACCGTTCCGGATGGGTCTGGATCAGGGCCTTCGCGCAGGCCGACGGCGTGCCGGTGGCAATAGGGCCGGATCAGGGCGATCCGGACCACCGGCAGACTCTGAAGCGGGCCCGGTTCGTGGCTGGTCCGGCCAGCGTCGAGGGGACCGCCGACACGTTCGAGACTCTGGGCTCTGCGGTGCTGAACGACTCGGAGGAACAGTCGTGGGCGCGGGTGGTGGTCCAAGACGCCCATGGCAACGGGGTGCCGGGGGTCGAAGTCGCCTTCGAGGTGCCTGCCGATCAGCCGGGCACGGCTGGGACGCCGGTCTTCGTCGATGGCTTTGCGTCCCCGCTGGCCAAGACCTTGACGGTGACCACCTGCGGGGCCGAGCCGGTGCCCGCGCGACCGGAGTGCCGTCTGGACGGCGTCCACACTCCCGGTTTGGCGCTGGCCCGCCTCGTGTCCGATTTCGAGGGGACGTTCCCTGTCACGGCCCGGATCGCGGACGGTGCCCTGTCGGTCGCTCTGGGGCCTGGGGACGTCACTTTCGCGGCTGGCGCACCGCTGGCGTCGGCGTCATCGTTCACCCTGGTCAAGACCGATCCTGCGAGTGAAGCAGTCGTGGCGGACGGTATCGGTTCGCACACTTTGACCGTCACCGTGATGAACGGGCTGACCGGCTCGGCGGCGAAACCGGTGTCGGGGCAGTGCGTCACGCCGCAATTGCCGGACGGGGTCAGCGTCGGTTCCGGCGCTGCGGCAGGCACGTGCCCAGCCGGGTCGTACCAGACCGACCTGGCGGGCCGCGTGTCGGTCCCTGTGGTCTCGACCGTCGCCGGTTGGGCCTATGTCGGTGCGGACCTGGGCGGCTCGCCGATCGGGACCGAAGCCGGTGGCTCGGAGTATTCGCGCGCGGCGTTGTTCGTCGGCGGCCCGCCAGCGGGCTCGCGTTCCGAGTTGACCAGCCCGCCCGCGCCGGTCCCCGCGGACGATCCGGCTGGGCTGGCGGTGACGGCCAGGCTGCGCGACGCCCATGGCAACGCCGCCTCCTGCTGGGACGGCTCCAGCCAGGTTCAGTGCGCCGTTCAGTTGAGCGTCCCGGCCGGCGCCTGGGTGGGCCACGGGGCTGATCGCGTGACCGGACCGGCTGTGGTGACGGCATCGGCGGACTCGGTTTTCTACGGCCCCGCCGCCCCGATGGGACGCCCCGGCGAGCTGCGTCCTCCCGTCGGTGGCGGCGGCGTCGCGGTCACCCTTGGCGGAGCCGAAGGCGTCTACGAGGTGACGGGCCGGGTGAATGGCCAGGACATCGCGGTGGCCGACGGCGCGACCGCGACCACCGGCCCGGCCAGTGCCCGCCTGCGGTTCACCAAGGGGGAGGGGCCGGACCAATCGGCCTCTGCCAGCGCAAGTGCCAGCGCCTCGCCGGGCTCGGTTGCCTCGTCTGGCGGGTCCGCGTCGGCCGCCGCGAGCGCTCCGCCTGGTGCGATCCCATCGGCGAGCGCGTCCGCGACGCCCAGCGCGTCCGCGTCATCGGACCGGTCGGCTACCCCCAGCGCGTCCGCGTCGCCCAGTCCGACCTCGTTTGCCACCGCCAGCGCTGCGCCCGGCGCGACCGCCTCAGCGAGCGCGACCCCTTCGGCCAGTCCGGCGGCGTCGGCCGCCTCGCCCAGCCCAACCACCTCAGCCAGCGCGTCACCGTCTTCCGGCGGGTCCGCGTCGGCCGCCGCGAGCGCTTCGCCCGGCGCGACCGCCTCAGCGAGCGCGTCCGCGACGCCCAGCGCCTCAGCGCGGCTGAACCCGCCAATATGGCTTAGTCCGCTTGGCCCGAACGGGTGGCCCGAGCCTTCGTCGGGCCCGTCAAGTTCGTTCGCCTCGGACAACTCGCCGTCGCCGTCGGCGAACAAGCCCGGCGGAGGCCTGCCCTTCACGGGCGCGCACGCCGCGGCGAGCCTGGTCCTGGACGCTGTCGGCCTCCTATTGTTCGGCGCGGGGCTTCGGGCCTGGGCGCGCCGCCGCCACAAGCGCGGGGACGACCATGCCGTCTAACGCCCCCGATCGAGCAGCAATACTACAGATGTACGAATAGAAGGTGTCGCAGATCGGCCGGGGCTGATCGATTGTACGTGAGGGATCAATCGGTCGGCCCCGGCTCCGGGCTCCGTTCCCCGGCCGTAGTAGGGGACCTACGCCGGGGGACGGAGCCACCCCGCCCCGCCCCGCGAAGCCCCCCGCCTTTGTCCCCCAATCCCGGGGACGGTACCTTTCCATGCCCAAGCTCGCTCCCTCGGCGGGTGTTGCCGCAGGTCAAACCCTGTGGATAACGGGTCCGTCCCCATTACGTGTCCAAAGGCCGGAATTCTGGCTGTCGCTGCGGCACGTCTGTCCCCCGAATAGTCGAGGAACCGTCCCCTGATTAGGCAGACGATGCCGCCGGCCCTGGTCGGGCGGACCCGTGGGCTCTCGACGTGCCGGGTGGGCGGCATCGTGCGAGCGGGGTTTGGCGGGCGCCGCAGCCCTGGTCAGATCGACTTGACCCATTTCGCGTCCGCGTTGGACAGCGCCGAGACGATCCGGGCGTCGAGGGTCGCGAACGCCGGGCCGTGGCCGGCGGCCAGGTTGACCAGATGGAGGTCCGTGGTCTGGCGGCGCCCCATCAGACCAGTCAGGTCGATCACCGGTTCGGCGAACGAGGAGGCGTCCGGCAGGAACACATGGCGTGGCGCGGACCGACGCCAACACCCTCAACGCCTCCGCGCCGCTGATCCTCCGGCCGCTTATCTGCGGGTTCAGCAACAGGCGAACCAGGGCGGACTGGGTCACCGGCGTGGTGGCCCAGCGATCGGTGCCCTTGAGCCAAGCCGTGACCCGCCCGTGGTGGGCGTGCCTCTCATGCTCCAACGCCGAGTCCGTCGATCCGCGCGAGTCGTCCATCGACTCCGCTGTTTTGGGCCCTCGACCCCCTTGACTCCGCGTTTTTGGGCGTTCAACCCCGCCGAGTCCGCTGGTTTGCGTGCCCCTGTTCATCGAGTCCGGGGTTCTGCGCGCGTCCCGACTCATACGCGATGCGCTGACCAGGCAAAACGAAAGAGAGCCGGACGCAAAACAGCGGACTCGACGAACAAGCGCATGGGAAACAGCGGACTCGACGAACAAGCGCATGGGAAACAGCGGACTCGACGGGTCCCAGGGCGCCAAACAGCGGACTCGAAACGTCCCCGCGTGCAGAACAGCCTGCTTCGCGGTTCCGTGATCGAGGAGAGTCGCGTCGACTTTCGGAGCGGTCACGGTCCCATTCAGTGCTGGCGCTGGCCTGCGGGAACGCTCCGTCTTGCCTGGTCAGTGCCCTGATGAAAGCGGGCCGTCCCCGCGACCTGCCAGGTCGGCCGCGCGGCATCGTCAATCAGCAGGGCCTTTCAGGAGTGCCCGCCACGGGAGCCGGTCCCGAGCACCTGCACGGGCGCGCTCGCCCAGGCGCGCTCGCCCAGGCGCGGCTATCCGGCCGCGCCGCCGGGAATAGCTAGCTGGGAATCGCGCCCAACCATAGTTGCGCGCTCACCCCACGGTGGTGCCGAAGACGCGGCCGAGCAGGTAGGTGACGGCTGCCGCGCCCCAGCCGATGGCGACTTGGCGCAGGGCTTTCTTCAGCGGCGAGGTGCCGGAGAGGATGCCGGCGCACATGCCGGTGATGGCCAGGCCCGCGCCGACCAGGCCCGCCGCCCAGATGACGGCCTCCAGGCCAGTCATGCCCATCAGGTAAGGCAGCACCGGGAAGATCGCGCCGGAGGAGAAGAAGCAGAACGAGGCCGCCGCAGCCTTCACGCCCGAGCCGACCACGATCGAGTCGGAATGCGAGCCGGGCAGCGAGAACGACGCTTGGTGGCGCAGGACCTCGTCGGCCTGCTTCTTGGCGTCCTCAGTGGACATGCCGCGCGCTTGGTAGACCAGGGCCAGCTCGTTGGCGTTGATGTTGAGGTACGGCAGCATGCGGGAGGTCTTGGGGTCGGGGTTGGAGGCGTCGAGCAGGGCCTTTTGCGAGTCGACCGAGACGTACTCTCCGGCGGCCATCGACATGGCGCCGGACAGGAGCCCCGCCACGCCCGTCAGCAGCACGACTTTGGGGCTGACGCCGGTGCCCCCGATCCCCATCACCAGCGACAGGTTGGACACCAGCCCGTCGTTGGCGCCGAACACCGCCGCCCGGAAGGTGCCGGACAGCCGCGCCCGCCCGCGGGCCGCCAAACCCCGGATGACCTCGGAGTGGACCTGTTCGTCGGCCGTCATGGACTCGGGGACGCTCGGGTCGCGCCAGTAGCGGGTCCGCGTCTCCTCGCGGCCCGCGATGGCGAGGGCGAACACGAAGCCGAACCGTTTGGCCATGAACGCCAGCAGATCGGTCGAGAAGCGCCGCGACATCCGCTTGCTGGCCTTGTCTCCGAGCAGTCCGCGCCAGTGGTCGGCGTGGCGCTGTTCGGCCTCCGCCAGCCCGAGCAGGATCGCCCGCTCCTCCGGCGTCGACCGCTTGGCCAGGTCCTTGTAGGTGGCCGCCTCCTGGATCTCGTCCGCCAGGTAGCGCCGCCAGCGCCGGATCTGTTGGCGCGTGGGCTCGGCGGGCAGCTCGCCCTGAGCGTGCCCCGAGGTGGGTCCGGACGGAGGCGGAGTGGTGGTTGGCATGGTGGTTCGATACTAGGCCCTGGACCGGCCCGACGCGCGCTCGGCCCCGCGTTGCCCACGGTCATTCGCACGATGCCGCTCACCCGGCTGGTCTCGCCAACCCGCCTTCGCCCGCGTCGGCCAGAACATGGAGCCTGCCCCGCGTTCCGGTGACCGCCCGGCCGGGCAGGTCTCCTCCGTCGTAAGCAGAACAGGGGCCTGTGCCCGATGCCGATTGCTGAGGGGAGAGAGAAAGGGGCGCTCCGGTGGCCCTGCCGACGCGGTGGTCGACCCGTGGGCGGGCGTGGAAAAGACGCGATCCATGGCACTCGGCGCCGACTGTTAGGGATCGTGTCTTTTCTCGCAGTCCCGTTTCCGCGACTGTTAGGGATCGTGTCTTTTGTCAATCGTGCCCTTTTCCGGCCCGGCCCGCTGGCCTGCGGCTCCGCTGCCAGCCGTGGCATGGGGCCGGACAAGAAAAGACACGATCCCTAACACTCGATGAAACCCCGTCCCGAAGAAAGACACGATCCCTGACACTCGCGCGCGACTGCCAGGGATCCTGTCTTTTCCCGCCATCGTCCAGCCCTGACCACGGCCACGTCCCCGAAGCTCAACAGCATCGCGGAACAGGACCATGCTCTGAAAGGACCGCGTAGCCGCTGGTCGCCAAGTCCGAGTTCGCGGCCCTTTCCCCCATCACGCAGCCGCGGAGCGGGCCGAGCAGCCGTTCCGCGGCCCGCATGAGGCCTGAGCTGACCAGGTGGCGAACGATCCGGAAATCGTGGGATGAATTACTTGGGGTTTGTGTTATCGTGACCGGACATTTTCGTTTGACTCAACTGAATCAGTAAGGAGAGCCGGCCATGGTGCAATCCACCACCGCGACGGCCCAAGGCATCAAGAGCAATACCCCCGCTCGCGCCAGGACGAGGCCATCGGCCCGGCCCGCCAGGGGCCGCGCCAAAACCGCCACCAGCAAGACCGCCACCAGCAAGACTGCCACTAGCAAGACCGCCACCAGCAAGCCAGCCGCGCGCCGGACCACCGCGCCTCGGTCCGGCGCCGAAGACCGCCAACTGGCCGATTTCTACCGCCAGATGCTCCTGATCAGACGCTTCGAGGAGCGCGCCGGACGTTCCTACACCCAGGCTTTGATCGGGGGCTATCTGCACCTGAACCTGGGCGAGGAGGCGTTCATCGTGGGCTCGGCGGCCGCCATGGAGCCCACCGACTACCTGTTCACGAATTACCGCGAGCACGGCTTCGCCCTGGCCCGCGGGGCCGAACCGGGCCGCGTCATGGCCGAACTCTACGGCCGGGCGGACGGCCTATCGAAAGGCTGGGGCGGCTCCATG
>JAISCU010000080.1 GCA_031265345.1 Bifidobacteriaceae bacterium | reverse complement strand
CCGGGCCGCCCCTGGGGGGCGTGGCAGCGGTCCGCGGACCACTGGGCGGCCAAGACCGGAAGGGAGCCGCCGCCGCCGTGCCTGCCCGACCGGAAAGGAGTCATGCGGCCCAACCCGGCCGCAGTCGAATGGCTCGCCGGCCTCGACTGCGGGTGGGTGACGGATCCGGCGCTCGGGCTGACGCGCCGCCAGCAGCTCAAGATGCTCGGCAACGGGGTCGTCCCGCAGCAGGCCGCCCTGGCGTTGCGGGTCCTGGTCGCCGCCGCCCGCCGGGCCGGCGCCAACCCGCCGGAGCCCGACAGCCGGGGCTGCGGGGCGGGGCGCGCACTTGACGGTGGAGGGCCGCCCGAACCGGACGGCGGCCAAGACGAGTTGAGGAGACAGCTGTGAGGCCAATCAAGACGCAGGCGTCGATGAGCGGGTTCGTGGTGACGGACCCGGTCCTGTCCCGCCCGGACGGCGGCCAGCCGCGCGCGTACATGCGGGTCGGGCAGGAGCACTACACCCCGAACGAGGACGGTTCGTTCACGCAGGGCGAGCCGTCCTACCACGACTTGGTCGTGTTCGGGCGGCAGGCCGAGAAGGCCGCCGCCGTGTTCAGGAAAGGCGACCGGTTCGTCGCGGAGGGCCGCGTCCACACCCGCCGGGCCGCCGGCCCGGACGGCGCCGAGACCGACTGGGAGGAGTTCAACGCGCGCCGCATCGGCCACGACGCCGCCATGACCGCCTACCAGGTGGACCGGACCCCGCGGCGCGCCCAGCACGCCGCGCCCGCCGCCCCCCAGGCGGCGCGGACCGGGGCCGGCCCGGAAGGCCGCGACCCGCGCGCCCCCTACCAGGACCGGATCGCCGCCGCGCCGGCGGCGGGAATGTGAAAGGCGGCCAGAAGCCCATGACCGCGGACCACAGCGAAAACGACAACCAAGGGCCGCCGCCCGAAGCCGACGCCGAAGCCGCCGCGCCCGACCACGCCGGCGCGGACACGGGCCCGGGCGCGGACCCGTGGGGCGGGGACTTCGGGCCGGGCGGGTGGCCGCGGGACGAGGCCGGGGACGGGCCGGCGCGCCCGGTGGTGTGGGCGGCCCTGTCCGGCGACGACCTCGAATACGAGTGGCTGGCGTTGAACGAGTGGGTGGAGGACCTGCGGCGCCTGTTCTCGGTCCCGCCGAACGTCATCCCCCCGTACTGGCACCGCCATCCGCAGCTCCGCGAGCACCTGTCCGCCCTGCGGTGCCACTGGCTCGGCGCGTACGACCCGGCCCAGCACGCGTCCGCCCCGTTCGGGTGGATCAGGGACCTCGACGAGTGGCAGCTGCGGATGCGGGAAGCCGTCGCTGGGGCCGGCACCGGGATCGCCAGAGACCGGCCCCACAAGCTCGCCCTGTGGCCCGGCGAGCCCGCCCCGGACCCGGCGGACGAGCCGCCGCCCGTCAACCTCCTCGACCGGCACGACGACTTCCTGACCTACGTCGAATGGCACGTCGGGCGCCGCCGCGACCTGGAAGACCACTACCAAGAGATGCTCGACCAAGCCGAAGCCATCCGCCTCCACGCCCAATAAGCCCCCGCCCGGGGAAACACGGCGGGCCCCGCCCCCTCCAACCAGGGGGGCGGGGCCCGCCGCCTTGCCCGCCGCCGGGTCAGCCCGAGGCCCCGGCGGGCACCAGGTGGGCGTCCTCGAACGCCTCCACGTCCCGCAGCCGGTAGCGGACCGCGCCGCGCAGCTTCACATACGCCGGCCCTTGGCCCAGGCTCCGCCAGTGCGCCAGCGTCGACACCGGGATCGACCACCGCTCCGACAGCTCCGCCGACGTCATCGTCCGCCCCTCCACGCTCGCTTCCATCGCAACTCCTCGCATCCGGGGAAGGCCGAAGCACCTTCCTGGCAGCCAAGTGCAACCAACCAACCAGGAGGGGACGAATGGCCAGAGCGTGGGTCGAGGACCGCTGGCACGACCGGAAGAAGGCCCGCACCAGCCGTTACGGGGTCGGGGCGCGCTGGCGGGTGCGGTGGTTCGACGACTCCGACCCGGACAAAGCCCGCCAAGAGCGGACCCGCATGTTCAGCAAACGCGCCGACGCGGACGAGTTCGCGGCGAAGCTCGACAACGACATCCGCGCGTCGGTGTACCGCGACCCCGCGCTTGGCAAGGCCACCTTCGCGGAGGTCGCCGAGGAGTGGCTCGCCGGGCACCTGAGGATCCGGGAGTCCACGTACGTCCGCTACGAGCGGGAGCTGCGGATGTACATGGTCCCGAAGTTCGGGCCGAAGCCGGTCAACTCGATCAGCCGCGCCGACCTGGCCGCCTGGGTCGCGGACCTGACCCGCGGGAAAGCGCCCGCCCGGTACAAGGTCCGCGGCTCGAACCCTCCCCGCGACCACCCCGCCCGCACCATGCGCGCCCCGCTCGCGCCCGCCTCGATAGAGCACATGGTCACCATCCTCGGCGCGATCTTCAAATGGGCGATGGCGAACGACCGGATCGCGAAGAACCCCGCCACCGGCCTGTCGATCCCCCGGCCCGTCCCCGAAGACCACGTCTACCTCACCCACAACCAGGTCCGCGACCTCGCCGCCGCCGCCCAAAACGCCACCGGGGACCGGCAGGACGCCGCCCTGGTGTACACGCTCGCGTACACCGGGCTGCGCATCAACGAGGCCCTCGCCGCGAAAACCGGCGCCCTCGACACCGCCGCCCGCACCCTCAGGGTCGCGCAGACCTGGACCCAGGGCCGCGACGGAGGCCGGAAGCTCGGACCCCCGAAAAGCTGGGAGCGGCGCACCGTCCCCCTACCCGGGTTCCTCGCCGACCAGCTCGCCGAACTCGTCCAAGGCCGCGGCCCCGGCGAGTTCGTGTTCACCGCGAGGCGCGGCGGCCCCGTCTTCGACCACAACTGGCGGCGCCGCGTGTGGGACAAAGCCGTCGCCGCCGCCGAGCTCGACGGCCTCGGGCTGACCCCCCACAAATTGCGCCACACGGCCGCCTCCGCAGCGATCGCCGCCGGCGCCGACGTCAAAGTGGTCCAGCAGATGCTCGGCCACGCCTCCGCCGCCATGACCCTCGACGTCTACGGGCACCTCTGGCCGTCCCGCCTCGGGGAGGTCGCCGCCGCCATGGAAGCCGCCCGCCAAGCCGAATACCAAACCCCGAACCCGGCCCCCAAACCAGCCCGCCCGACCGGCCCGGAGTTGTGAGGAGGCGCCGCCAAATGCCGACCGTGCCCGTTCTCATACGGTCCAAATACGGTCCAAACCCCGGATCCGGGCCAAAACAAAGGCCCCCGACCCAACGTTTCCGCAGGTCAGGGGCTTGGCGAGTCGGGGTGGCGGGATTTGAACCCACGACCTCTTCGTCCCGAACGAAGCGCGCTACCAAGCTGCGCCACACCCCGCGACCGAAAAACGGCCAGCGACCGAGCATACCCGGTCAACGGCCTCCCATCATACCGACATCGCTCGCGGATCAGAAAGCACGGTCGTCGCGCCCGCCCGTCACGGCTCGCACGGCCAGCAGTCCGCACCACCGCCGCCAGCTCAGGCCCCCCAGGCCCGTCACACCACGCCCAACCGTCACACCAGCACGCCGGCCCGGTACACCTCGCGCGCCACCAGCCCGCCGTCCGCCAGCACCAGGTCCGCCCGCTTGCCGGGTGCCAGCGAACCCACCTCGTCGGAGATTCCCAACACCCAAGCAGGCATGGCCGATGCCGCCCTCACAGCCACCGCCAAGGGCACACGGCTCTCGAACGCGGTGGTCCGCACCACGTCAATCAGGTGCGCGGTGCCTCCGGCGATCGACTCCGAACCAGCCACCCTTGCCACACCGTCCAGCACCGTGACCGCAACGGGCCCCAGCTGGTACGAACCGTCCGGCATGCCGGCGGCCGCCATGGCGTCGGTCACGAGCATGACGCAGTCCGGGTCGGCGATGGCGAACGCGTCCGTGACGGTGCGCGGGTCCAAGTGGGTGCCGTCGCCGATCAATTCCACGATCATGTCCCCCGCGGCCGCCTGGGCCAGGCACTCGAGGGCCGGGCCGGACCGCCGGTGGTGAATGGGAGGCATCCCGTTGAACAGGTGCGTCGCGGTCGGACGCGAGCTACGCGAGCGCGGCGCGCCAGCCGCCCTACCAACAACCGCCGGGCCAGAACCCACCCGCACCAGGTCACCCGCGGCCGCCCGGCTGAGCGCCAGCACAGCCGCCTCGACGCCTCGCGCCATTTCCGAACCAGTGCAATCGGTGTGCCCAAACGACGGCACGGCGCCTGCGGCCGCCAACGCTTCGACCACGGTTGGACCGCCGCCCAACCCGACACCGAGCCCGCCACCGCCGCCCGGCCCGCCGCCCGGCCCGCCGCCAGGCCCACCAGCACCCGCACCAAGGCCGCCGCCTCGCCAAGAGACAATCCCCGGCAACTCCGGCGCGACCGTCATGACGGCGAAGTACCCGCCCGCCGCTTCCGCCACAGCAGACACCAGCTCGGCCGAGGCGGCCTGCATCTTGGCCGGGTCCTGCGCGCCGCAACAGGCGGGCGACAAGAACGGCCCCTCCAGGTGAATGCCCGCCAATTCGCCAGACAAGCACAGCGAGGCCAGCAAAGCGCTCTGCCGAACCAGCACCTCTGGCGCGTCCGTCACCAACGACGCCACCAGCGAAGTGGTCCCATGGCGACGATGCTCCATCACCGCCACCAAGGCCTCGGACGCGCACGAGGCGTCGGGGAACGATTGCCCGCCTCCGCCGTGGCAATGGGCGTCGACCAGTCCGGGCAGCACGTACCCGTCCCATCGACGCCCGGATTCGATGACGGCCGCCAATTCAGGCGGCGCCTCGCCAACCAGACCGGCGAACTTGATCCGGTCCTGCTCAACTACGACGGCGGCATCGGGCAACAGATCTGACTCCACCACGACCTGTCCACGGATCGCCCAGGCCCCGCCGGGGGGATTTAGCGCAGTAGTCACAACGGCATTGTCGCACTCTTCCGGTACTCTTCTAGCGGCCCCACGAAATCTCCTCCCTCCGGTCGGGTCTTTCGCGGGGGCACCGAAGGGAACCCGCCGCAATCTCCAAGCGATTGAGAGGAAACCATGCCAGGAATCGTGCTTGTCGGCGCCCAGTGGGGCGACGAGGGCAAAGGCAAGGCCACCGACCTGCTCGGCCAGGACGTCGATTACGTGGTCAAGTTCAACGGCGGCAACAACGCCGGGCACACGGTGGTGATCGCAGGGCAGACCTACGCCTTGCACCTGCTGCCCTCGGGCATCCTCACGCCGGGGGTCACGCCGGTGATCGGCAACGGGGTGGTGGTGGACCTGGAGGTCCTCTTCCAGGAGCTGGCGGCGCTCGAATCCCGCGGGATCGACATCTCCCGGCTGGTGCTCTCCTCCAACGCGCACCTGATCCCGAGCTACAACCGCACCATGGACAAGGTCACCGAACGGTTCCTCGGCAAGCGGCAGATCGGCACCACCGGGCGGGGGATCGGCCCCACCTACGCGGACAAGATGCAGCGTGTCGGCCTGCGCGTCCAAGACCTGTTCGACTCCTCGATCCTGCGCCAGAAGGTCGAGGGCGCGTTGATGCAGAAGAACCATCTGCTGGTCAAGGTCTACAACCGCCGCGCCATCTCGGTCGACGAGGTGGTCGACGAGCTCGAGTCCTACGCCGACCGCGTCCGGCCCATCGTCGCGGACACCGCCCTGCTGTTGAACGAGGCCCTGGATCGCGGCGACACGGTCCTGTTCGAGGGCGGCCAGGCCACCATGCTGGACGTGGACCACGGCACCTATCCGTTCGTGACCAGCTCCAACGCGACTGCTGGCGGCGCTTGCACGGGTACGGGCGTGGGTCCCAAACGGATCGACCGGGTGGTCGCCGTCGTCAAGGCCTACGCCACCCGGGTCGGCTCCGGCCCGTTCGTGACAGAGTTGGACGATGCCGCCGGGGAGCGTTTGCGCGCAGCCGGGCACGAGTACGGGGTCACCACCGGACGCCCCCGCCGCTGCGGGTGGTACGACGCCCCCGTGGCCCGCTACGCCGCCCGCATCAACGGCGTCACCGACTTCGTGTTGACCAAGCTCGACGTGCTGACCGGCTGGGACAAGGTGCCGGTCTGCGTCGCCTACGACGTGGCCGGCTCGGTCCATCACGACCTGCCCGCCTCCCAATCCGACATCCACCACGCTCGCCCGATCTACGAGTACCTGCCCGGCTGGGACGAGGACATCTCCCGCGCCCGCTCCTTCAAGCAGCTGCCGCCCAACGCGCAGTCCTACGTCAAGGCCATCGAGGAGATGTCCGGCGCGCGCATCTCCGTGGTCGGGGTCGGCCCCGCCCGCGACGCCATAGTCCAACGCCACGCCCTGATCCCATAGCGATTCTGTGTAGACTCCCCGGCCGGTCCTGACCGGGCCAGAACAGGGGACAGGCCTCCGGTCTGGCGGCTCGGATGGTCGCGGGTCGGCGAGTGGGCGGCATCGTGCGCTTGGGGACAACCCGGGAAGGCCCCTGTTCCGAAAGCCAAGCCGACTTTCTCCGATCACGGAGCCGCGAAGCAGGCTGGGCGACCGACTCCGGTGTGAATTGCGCCTTGATGGGGTTCGTGGCACGAGCGCCGCGACCACGAACGCCGTCAGCCTGCATTTCGGGTCCCCTTGCAGTCGGCCCGGACGTGAATTGCGCCTTGACGAGGTTCGTGGCACGACTCCGGCGACCACGAACCCGTTTGACCCGCATTTCGGCGCCCGCGGCCGTCCCGCGCCGTCTGTTCGGGCGTGAATTGCGCCCCGACGAGGTTCGTGGCACGACCCCGGCGACCACGAACACGTTTGACCCGCATTTCAGGCCCCCGCGCAGTCGGCCCGGACGTGAATTGCGCCTTGACGGGGTTCGTGGCACGAACGCGGCGACCACGAACGCTCGAAGGCCGCGATTGGGGCGCTCGGCTCTCCGAGCAGCGTTTTGGGTGTCCAGAACTAGCTTCAACTCGCGCCCAGCCCGAGTTCCAGGGACTTGTGGACACCGCTGCCCGATGCCGCCTGGTCGCCCGCCAGCGTTCGCGCAGGTCAGCCCGTCGGCGGCATCGGCGGCTTCCTGAGTCCGTGTACACAAGCGGCTCCAACTGGCGACGGCCCCGAGTTCCAGCCACTTGTGGACACCCGACAGGCGCGTCGCCGCAGCACAACCGGGGCCAGGCCTGCCTTCCGAAGCCAGCTTTTCGCCATCACGGTGCCCCGAAGCGGGCTGGGCAGCCGTTCTGGTGCGCGGGACGCTGGTGCCTGGCCCCAGCGTTTTGGAGTCCGCTATTCGGCGGCGGGAGCGGCCAGGTCGCCCAGGAGGGCCGCCCGCATGGCGATGCGGGATTGACGGCGCGACTCGTGGCGCCGGTCGCGCCTCGCCTCGCGGCGGTCGTGCGCCTTCGCCTCCAGCTGGTACAGGACCGGCACCACCAGCAGGGTCAACGCCGTCGAGGTGACCAACCCGCCGATCACCACCAGCGCCAGCGGCTGCGAGACGAACGATCCGCCGCCGCCGGTCAACCCCAGCGCCATCGGGATCAAAGCGAAGATGGTCGCGGCGGCGGTCATCAGGATGGGGCGCAGCCGCTTGCGGGTGCCCTCTTCGATGGCTTCGGCCAAGGGGCGGCCAGCGGCGCGGTATTGGTTGATCAAGTCGATCAGCACTATCGCGTTCGCCACCACGATCCCGACCAGCAGCAACATGCCGATGAAGGCGGGCACGCCGAGCGCGGTCGCGGTCACCACCAGGGCCAGCAGAGCGCCGGTGGCGGCGAAGGGGATCGAGATGAGCAGTATGAACGGCTGGATCAACGAGCCGAAGGTCGCCACCATGATGATGTAGACAATCATGACCGCCACGATCAGAGCCGTCCCGAGGTCGTCGAAAGCCTCGGTCATCTGGGCCGACACCCCGCCGATGGTGACCTCGACGCCAGCGGGCAGGTCGAGCGCGTCCACGGCGGCGGTCAACGCGTCGGCGAAGGCGCCCAGGTCCTGGCTCTCCGGCGTGGCGGAGACCGTCGCTGCCCGCTCGCCGTTGAAACGGTCGATCGTCACTGGCGCGGCCGTCACTTCGACCGTCGCGACGTCGCTCAGCTTGACGTCCCCCGCAGGCGTCGAATAGAGGACCGCGTCGCGCAGAGTCTCGACGTCGGGTGGCACGTCGCCGGGGGAGACCACCACCGGGATCTCGTTCTCGCCGGTGTTCAGCGAACCGATCTCGGTCGCCAGCATCACGCCGCGCAACAGCCCCGAGACGCCCGATTCGGTCAGTCCGTGGCCCAGCGCCTCCTCACGGTCGATCATGACCTCGACGCGGGGCTGGTCCACGGCCATCGAGTTGGTCACATCGACGGCGCCCGCGGTCTGGCGCGCCGCTTGCTCGACGGTCGCGGCGGCCTGGGCCAGAACGGCGGGGTTGGTCGAACTGACCACCAGATCGACCGTCGTGGTGCCGAGGAACGCCGCTTCGGCGCTTTCCACCGTCGTCTCGATGACCCGCGGGCCGTTCGAGTCCGCGAGCGCCTGGCGGATCTCGTTCTGGGCGGCTTTGGCGTGCGCCCGGTCGCGCAGAGTCAAGGAGTATTCCGCGATCGGTTGGGCGCTGGCCGAGATCCCGGTCGAGGAGGGCACGCCCACCTCGGTCATGACCGTCTCGACGTAGTCGCAAGCCATGATCGCCCGTTCGGTGCGCTGGGCCTGTTCGTCCTGGACGCTCAGCGAGGTCCCGGCGCTGAAAGTCTGGTTGACCCTGATCGTGGCGCCGCCGATGTCGCCCATGAAGTTGGTCTCGAGGCTCGGTATCAAGGCGACCGTCACCTCGAGCACCAGCACCGCGACGGCCAGCGTGATGGCCGGATGGCCGAGCGCGCCGCGCAGGGCCGGGAGGTAGAGCCGCGGGGCAACGGTGTGGCGCTCCTTCAATTCGGCCTCGGCTCGCTGCGCGGCCTGATCCTCGGCGTCGATGGCGACCGGCACGCGGGTGCCGGGAACCGTCAGACACGGGCACCGGGAGCGGCCCAATAGAAGCCTTCGACTGCGGCCACTACCCGGGCACGGGACGCGCGGTAGCAAAGGCCTAGGCCGAATCGGAATAGGCTAGTGCGCGGTGTGGATCGCGACCGACCGGCCCGAGCCGACTGACGGCATCGGACATGTGGGCTCACGATCTGCGGGAAGCCCGGCCGGACCCCCGGCGGGCCACCCGCGCTCCTCCTCCGGGTGTTAGGTGCACCTGGGGGTTTACAACTGACCGATGGAAGGTTTTGTGGGAAATGACCATTGCTGACACCTCGTACGCCGCAATCGCAGCGGCGGCACCGACCAAGAACGCCAAACTGATCAAGTGGGTGTCCGAGGTCGCGACAAAGACCCAGCCCAGCGAGATTGTCTGGGCCGACGGCTCGGAAGAGGAATGGAAGCGGCTGTCCGATGAGATGGTCGCCTCTGGCACGTTCGTCCGCCTGAACCCGGCGAAGCGGCCCAACTCGTTCCTGGCCCGCTCGGAGCCCTCCGATGTGGCCCGAGTGGAGTCTCGGACGTTCATCTGCTCCGCCAAGGAGATCGACGCCGGGCCGACCAACAACTGGATGGACCCGTCCGAGATGCGGAAGATCCTGGACAAAGTGTTCACCGGCTCCATGCGGGGACGGACCATGTATGTGATCCCGTTCTCGATGGGCCCTCTCGGAGGCAATATCTCCAAACTCGGCATCGAGATCACCGACTCGCCCTACGTTGTCCTGAACATGAAGATCATGACCCGAATGGGCCAACAAGCGCTCGATCTGATCACCGAGGACGTCGAGTTCGTTCCGGCCGTCCACTCGGTGGGCTATCCGCTGATCGACGCGGACGGCAACCAACGCGAGGACGTGGCCTGGCCCTGCAACGATGAGAAGTACATCACCCACTTCCCGGAGACCCGCGAGATCTGGTCCTACGGGTCCGGCTACGGCGGCAACGCGCTGCTCGGCAAGAAGTGCTACGCGCTGCGGATCGCCTCGGTCATGGCCCATGACGAGGATTGGATGGCGGAGCACATGCTGATCCTGAAGCTGACCAGCCCCGAGGGCAAGACCTCGGTGGTGACGGCGGCCTTCCCGTCGGCTTGCGGCAAGACCAACTTGGCCATGCTCGAGCCGACCATTGCAGGTTGGAAGGTCGAGACGGTGGGGGACGACATCGCCTGGATGCGCCCCGGCCCGGACGGACGGCTGTACGCCATCAACCCGGAGGCCGGCTTCTTCGGCGTCGCTCCCGGCACCTCCATGAAGACCAACAAGAACGCCATGCTGTCGATGCTGGAGAACACCATCTTCACCAACGTCGCGCTGACGGACGATGGCGACGTCTGGTGGGAGGGCATGACCGCGGAGCCGCCCGCGCACCTGATCGACTGGCGCGGCAACGATTGGACCCCGGCTTCGGAGGCGCCCTCCGCGCATCCGAACTCGCGTTTCACGGCTCCGGCCGCGCAGTGCCCAATCATCGCCCCGGAGTTCAACGACCCCAAGGGTGTGCCGGTCGACATCATCCTGTTCGGCGGCCGCCGCGCCACCAACGTGCCGGTCGTCAACGAGTCGCTGAACTGGGAGCACGGCGTGTTCATCGGCGCGACCGTGTCCTCCGAGCAGACCGCCGCCGCCGAAGGGGCTGTGGGCGCGCTGCGTCGCGACCCGTTCGCCATGCTGCCGTTCTGCGGCTACAACATGGGCGACTACTGGGGCCACTGGCTCCACATGGGCTCCGTCCTGGGCTCCAAGGCGCCCCGGATCTTCCAGGTCAACTGGTTCCGCAAGGACGCCGCTGGCAAGTTCCTGTGGCCCGGCTTCGGTGAGAACTCCCGCGTCCTGGCTTGGGCTGTCGCCCGCGTCCTGGGCGAGGCCGGCTCCGAGAAGACCGCCATCGGCCAGATCCCGCTGCCGGGCGAGTTCCCGGTCGAGGGCCTGGACCTGCCTGAAGGCACCCTGGACCAGCTCTTCGCGATCGACCCGACCGCTTGGCTGGCCGAGGCCGACCTCACCGAGGAGTACTTCGCCCAGTTCGGCGAGCGCCTCCCCGCCGAGCTGACCGGCCAGCTGGTGGCCCTGCGCGAGCGCCTCACCGCCGCCCAGCAGTAGCCGCGCGGCCGCCCGCGTCAAGTGGGCTGCCAACCCGTCTTCAATATGGACGATGCCGCCTGCCCGACTTGGGTGGGCGGCATCGTCCGCTTAACCGGTTGTGCCCGCGCCCGCCGGGCCCGTCCGGAACAGGGGACAGGCCCTCGTTTTGGCCCCAAGCGGCGGGCTCCCAACCCACCAAACAGAGGGCCGATGCCGCCCGGCCGGCCGAGTAGGCGGCATCGGCCACGTTGTCCGTTTTGGGATATACTGTCCATATATCCGACGGAGGCGACAAATGACCACGACCAAAGTGTTCTACAACAACCGAACCCAGGCGATCCGCTTGCCCAAGGCGGTGGCGTTCGGCTCGAGCGTGCGCGAGGTCGAGGTACGGATCGTGGGCAATGCGCGCATGGTGATCCCCGCCGATTTGAGTTGGGACGACTGGTTCGACAAAGGCAGCAGGGTGGACCCGGATTTCCTGGCCGACCGCGACCAACCGCCGCTTCAGGAACGCCAACCGCTGTGACTGCGGGCTACTTGCTCGACACGAGCGTCCTGATCGAGCTGTTGAGAGGCCGGGCCGAAACCGCCCGCTCCCGATTCGTTGACGCACGGGGGAGCATCGCGGTCTCCACCATCTCGGTACACGAACTCGCCTACGGAGTAGAGCGCTCCGCGCGGCCGGAGGCCAACCGTGAGGCCGTTACCGAGTTGCTCTCGCTGGTCACCGTGCTGCCGTTCGACGAACCCGCAGCGGCTGCGGCCGCGGCGATCAGGGCAGACCTCGCTCGACGCGGAACGCCCATCGGCGCGTTCGACTTCCTGATCGCCGGTCACGCGTTGGCCATGGGGATGACGGTGGTCACGAACAACCTCAGCGAGTTCGCCCGCGTCCACGGATTGGTGGTCGAAGATTGGCGATAGACGGCACGGGCACGCCGCGGGCACGGGTTGCCACGGTGGCCGCATGACCAGAAGAGCGTTGATCCTTGGTGCGGGGCAGATCGGAGCGGCGGTGGCGCTGCGGCTCGCGTCCGAGGACTGGGAGGTGGTGGTCGCCAGCCGCCATGCCGTGCCCCTGGCGGGCCTCTCCCGACCGGACGCCAGGCATCCGCGCCTCGCCCACGTTGCGCTTGACCGCGAGGACAACCAGGCGGCGGCCCGCGCCTTGCAACCGGGCGCGGACGCGGTCATCGACACCATCGCCTACGAGCCGCGCCACGCCGATCAGCTCCTGGCGGCGCAGGATGGCCTCGGAGCCATCGTGGTCATGTCCTCCGCCGCCGTCTACCGCGATCACGTCGGCCGGAATTTGGACGATGCCGCCGTCACGGGTTTCCCGGATTTCACGGGCCCGATCAGCGAGGGCCAGGCGACCGTCGCTCCGGGCCCGAGGAACTATTCGACCCGCAAGGTGGCGCTGGAGCGTCGGTTACTGGACGCCGCGGACGTCCCGGTCACGATCCTGCGGCCCGCCGCCGTCTACGGGATCGGGTCGCGCCACCCGCGCGAATGGTGGTTCGTGAAACGTATGCTCGATGGCCGCCCCCGCATTCCGTTGGCCCACCGGGGCGAGAGCCGGTTCCATCCCACCGCCGCCGCCAATATCGCCGCAGTCGTCTCGGCGGCGCTGGCCGCCCCCGGCACACGCATCCTCAACGCCGCCGATCCCGCCGCCCCGACGGTTGCGGAGATCGGCGCGACCATAGCCTCCCTCATGGGCTATGCGGGCCGGATCGTGCCGTTGGACACCGGCGACGCCCACGGGCACGCCGGAGTCGGCCTGACGCCGTGGTCCGTCCCAGGCAGCTTCGTGCTCGACACCAGCGCCGCGTCCGCGTTGGGCTACCGACCCGCCACCGACTACACGGCCAGTCCGGGGTCCGGCGTCAGCGACCTGGTCGCCTGGCTCCGCAGCCTCGACCCGGACCGCTGGCGCGAGCATTTCCCGGTGCTCGCCGCCTACCCCGAGCCGCCCTTCGACTACGCGGCCGAAGACCGCCACTGGGAGCTTCACGCCACGGCCCAAAAGCCTGAATAGCCGCCCGATGCCGTGCCTGGGCTCCCAGCGGACCCCTGGGCGCGGCATCGTCAAACTCGGTGGACCAATAACCGCCCAAGACGCGACTGCGGGGCGGCCCTCAGGCGGCGGGCGGCGGCACATGGCCGGTCGCCAGGGCGATGGCCACCTCGCGCGCGTCCGGGATCGAAGGGCCGGCGCCGGGCCGATTCAGGGAGATCGAGGCGGCAGCCGTGGCGGCGCGGGTGGCCTCGCCCAGGGCGGCCCCTTCGGCCAGGCGGGCCGCCAGCACGCCGTTGAAAGTGTCGCCCGCGCCGGTGTGGTCGACGGCCTCGGCGGGGAGCGCGTGGACGGACTCGATCTCCTGGCCCGCCTGGGCGACCACCGACCCCTTGAAGCCCTTGGTCATGACGACGGACGGCACGAGGCGTTGGATGGCGCGCAGCAGGGTCGCGTCGTCGGAGGGGTACATGCCGAAGCGCTGCTTCGCCAGGTCGCGGGCCAGTCGTTGGCTGACCACCAGCACGTCGACGTGCTCGAGCAGTTCCGCTGGCACAGCGGCCGCCGGCGCCGCGTTGAGCACGAAGACGCCCCCGGCCGCCCTGGTCGCTCTGGCCGCCTCGGCCACGGTCGCCACCGGCACCTCCAGCTGGGCCAACACCACTCGGGCGCCCGCGATCAGTTCCAGGCCGGCGGCCTCCAGCTCGACCCGTTCGTTCGCCCCCGGCACCACCGTGACCACGTTGGCGCCGTCCGGGTCCACCATCACGATCGCCATGCCAGTGGGGCAGTCCACCGTCCGAACCGCGCTGATGTCCACGCCGGCGGCCTGGAGGAACTCCTTCTCCACAGCCGCGTCCGCGTCCGCCCCCCAAGCCCCGATCAGCGCCGTGGTCACCCCGCCCGCTTTGGCCGCGGCCACCGCTTGGTTGGCGCCCTTACCGCCGGGGAACCGGTCGGCAGCGGTGGCGACCACCGATTCGCCCGGTTCCGCCCATCCGGGCACATGGACTTCCAAGTCCACGTTGGCCGATCCAACCACTACCACCCGGAAGCCCTTCGAGGGGGCGTCTTTCGCCATTATGCGTGTCTCCTTGTTCGGTCGGTGCGAAGCGTTGCGGCAGTGGGCGGGCATCGTGGAGCGCTCTCGCGCAGCGGCCGTTTTTCCTGCCAGAACAAGCCTGCCACAGCCACGCCCCGCTTGGGCACCCCCCGAGTTTCCTGCGCACTGCGCCGACCGCCCCGCGACCAGCACCGGTTTGGGTTCGCTCCCCCTCGCTGGCACCCAACCGATGGCGGCTCGGCGCCGTCGGCTAGCAGAGCCACACATGATGGTAGAGTCCTGCCATGCTTGGAACCATAGACAAGGCAGGCCGCGTGGTCATACCGAAGGAAATCCGAAAAGCAGTGGGACTGGTGCCCGGACCACTGGAAATCACCGTGGACGGGAACGGCGTGCGCCTCGACGTGCCCACCCAGTCCGCGCTCGTCGAGGTCGATGGACAGTTGATGCTCCGCGCCGGGCCGGACTGGTCGGCTGACCAGTGGAGGGAGTTCCGCCTTGCCGACCAGCGCTGACACTCTGCTACTGGACACCAGCGCCGCGCTGGCCCTCATCAATCCAGCGCACCCGGCTCATGGCGCCGTCGAGCTGGCGACACGTGGGCGCCGCCTGGGGCTGTCGGGGCACGCCGCTTTCGAGACTCTGTCAGTGGTCACGCGGATGCCGCACCCGAGCCGGCTGTCCGGGCCCGAGGCGCTGCGCCTGATTCAGGGAACCTTCCCCGAT
>JAISCU010000421.1 GCA_031265345.1 Bifidobacteriaceae bacterium | reverse complement strand
CCTCCAATGACCAAGTGATCGCTAACAAGGTCAGTGTCACCATCTGCGGTTTGGCCAACGGGACCACGATTCGCAAGAGCACGCCCCAGTCGCCGCAGCCGTCCAGTTTGGCCGATTCTTCGACTTCGAGTGGAACTGTGCCCAAGAAGAACTGCCGCATCAAGAAGATCCCGAAGGCGGTGGCGGCGGTCGGCAGGATCAGGCCGAGGTACGTGTTGCTCAGATGAAGCGCCTTGATGAGTTGGAGTTGGGGGAGCAGGCGCACGTAGACGGGAATCATCAGCCCGGCCACCACCAACATGAGAAGAGTCTTGCGGCCCCGGAACCGCCGCCGTGCCAGCGTGTAACCGGCCATGGTGCAGAACGTCAGGTTGAAGGCCACATTCAGGGCCGCCAGGATCACTGAATTGAGGAAGAACCGGCCCACCGGCACCGTGTCGAACAGTTTGATGTAGTTGTCGAATGTGAAGGACTCAGGAATCAGCGCCGGAGGCCAGCTCATGACTTTGTTCGGCTCCTTGAAGGAAGTCAAGGCGATCCAGGCGATCGGGGCGACCGCGACCAGGCCGATGGTCAAGGTCGCCAGATGACGTATCGCGAGGCCGGCCACTTTCCGGGTGCTAGGCCGCCGCAGCCTCCTGTTGGCATTAGGCATCGGAATTGGACCTCCTGAAAAGGATCGAGATCCCGAAGACCACAATGAACAGGACCACCGCCAAAGCCGACCCGTAGCCGAAGTTGTTGTTCTGGATGCCTCGGGTGTAGAGCATGTAGACCAGTGAGGTCGAGGCGTTTCCGGGTCCGCCCTGGGTCATGACATACGGCTCGGTGAACAATTGCAGACCTTGCACGAAGAAGGTGGTGCCGAGGAACACCACCACCGGCCTGAGTTGCGGCAGGGATATGCTGATCAGCTTCCGGACCGGTCCGGCGCCATCGATCTCGGCAGCCTCATAAAGATCGCGCGAGATCGCTTGGAGCCCAACCATGAAGATGATCGCCGCGAAGCCGACGCGCTTGAACAGCGAGAGAATTACAAACGATGGTATGACCAGGCCAGCCGATTTCAGCCAGGCCAATTGGCCGAAGCCGAACAATCCAAGGATGTAATTGGCTGGACCGAATTTGGGGTCGTACAGCCAGGTCCACAGGACGGTCCAGGCTGCCCACGGGACCACATAGGGCGCGAACATCAAAGCTGAGTAGAAGCCACGACCGCGCCCAATCTTGACCAGAAGGAGTGCCGTGCCCAACCCCAGGAGCAAGCAGCCGACCGTTCCCAGGACGGCGTAGAAGGCCGTGTTGCGGATAGCGGCGTGGAACAACTCGTCGGCGAAAAGGCGCTCGTATTGTTCCGTGCCGACGAATCGAGACTCCATTCGACCTGCCAATTGGCGGGTCGAGAACATGGACATGTAGACCGACCGGACGATCGGCCAATAGACGAACACCCCCAGGATCGTGACCGCCGGAGCCAGAGTCACCACGATGAAGGGTTTCGGGCCGAGGGCGGCATGCCGCAGCCTCTTGCCCAGACCTTCGCCTGAAGCGGTTCTGGCGCCCGCTTTCGGGGCGCGCGCCCTGGGGATGTCCGTCATCGTCTTCCTGCCTACGAAAGCGGATTGTCGCTGAAGTCAAGTCGTTTCATGGTCAACGATCAGTCAGCAGGGGGTTGATCTTGGCGCAGGCCTCTTCTGCGGCGCTGAGAGGGTCTTGGCCATTCTTCACCGCGTCGAGCATCGGCGCCACGGCGTCGTTCCGAATCGGATTGGCATTGGCAATGTTGTGCTCGGAGTTGTAGCCGGCGTCGCCAGAGTGTTTGAGGATTTCAATGGCCTGTTCGACCACCGGGTCGCCTTTCGCCAGGTCTAGATCGTAGGCGTCGTTGAGCACTGGCAACAGCCCTGCCCGTTCGAACCAAAGCTGTTGGTTCTCAGGGCGCTGCATGAAGTCCAGCCAGGCCCAAGCGCCCTCGGGGTTGGCCGAGCCGACAGGCAGAACCCACGGGTTCGGGTGCGAATAGATTTGGCCGGTCTTGCCTTCGGGAAGCTTGGCCACAGCCCACTTGCCGGCCAGTTCCGGATCGGCGTTGATGAGAGCAAACCACCAGGGGCCAGACTGAGCTTGCGCGTAATAGCCCTGTTGGAAGGCGACGAACGGGTCCTCGGCTCGTTGGGCGGCATCTTTCGGGGCCACGTTTTGGTCGTACAGGCTCTTGTAGTAGGTCAAAGCCTCGACGGCCGCGGGCTGGTCCAATTGGCATTCCAGGCCATCGGGAGTGTTCAACTCTCCGCCATACGAGTAGAGGATCGATTGGAACCATTGGGTGTCCAGGCCACCGGAGAAGTCAGCCATGCCGTAGACGGTCTGGCCGTCGCCGACTTGGGCTCCGACCTCGCGCAGGCCCTCCCAGGTGGTGGCGGGTTCGGCGCCCGTCGCCTCAAACAGGTCGGATCGGTAGAACAACGCTCTGCCATCCCAGTAGGCGGGGACCGCATAAGCGTCTTCCTGGCCGTCCGAGCCTGGCGCGATGAAATAGTCCCAAACGTCCGGCAGGTAGGAGGAATCCTCAGCTCCAAGATGGTCGCGGTATTCGTTGACCGGTTGCAACGCGCCCAAGAGCGCGAATTCGCCGACTGTGCGGTCCGGAGTCATCATGACATCGGGAAGGGATTCCTCGGGATTCGGCAGGCCGGCGATGAACTTGTCGTGCATGTCGTTCCAGCCGTACTCGGTCTTTTCGACGGTGTACTGGGGGTTCTCGTCGCTGAACTTGGCCACCAGGTCGTCTATGACCGAATCATTCGAGACCCAGAGGACGATCTTGCCGCCTGCTTCGGTGGTGTCGTTGTCCGATGGCTGGTCCGGCGTGTCCGAACCACAACCGGCTATTGTTCCGAGCGCGATGGCGGCGGTCGCCACCAACGCCGTTCGTGTCCTTCTCATTCGCATGGCACTCTCCTTTGACTAGGCATGCAGTTCTCAGTTGTTGTGAGCGACGCGCGGGGCGTCGCCGGGTTTCCATGTCCTTAGGTCCTGCGGGGCGCCGCGATTCCGGACGGGTCGATTGTGACGACTGTCCGTTCCAGCGACGACAGCCGGGCCGCTTCCAAGATGCGAAGGCAGTAGACCGCGTCGCCGGGGTCGACCGGCGCGGCGCCCCCGACCGTCAGGGCGTCGCGGGTGGCTTCGTAATACCGCTGATAGCGGCCCCTTCGAAGGGGCTCGCGAACGGCGCCTTGACGGGTGATGACAATCCCGTGGTTGGCCGGCCGTTCAATGCCGAAGCCGGGTTGCCCCGGCGCGAGCCCTGCCGCCAACTGCGCTTCTTGGGGGTCGAGGCCGCTCGACGTGTAGGTGCCATCTGTGCCGATGACGTGAAAACGGGCCTGGGGCGCGGCGTTCAGTTTCGAGAGCTCGAGGTGCGCCCGGACGCCGGAGGCGAACAGCATCGAGACGAACGAATCGTCATCGACCCGGGCCCCGGTCCGGGCCGGGGTGGCCTCGGCGTAGACGTGCGCGACGGTGCCGAACAGGCTGACAGCCTGATCGACCAGGTGGCTGCCCAAGTCGAAAAGGACCCCGCCAGCCAGTGATTGGTCGTCGCTGTCGCGCCAACCCGGTCCGACATCCAGACGCGGAGCCTCAAATCTGGAGACGAACCGACGGGTGGTTCCCAGACGTCCAGAGGCGATCACTTCCTTGACGGTCAGGAAATCGCCGTCCCAGCGCCGGTTCTGAAACACGCTCAGGTACGCGTCGCATTCCCGTGCGCGTTCGACCAACTGGGCGGCTTGAACCGAATTTGACGCCAGCGGCTTCTCGACAATGGCGGGCAGTCCGGCCTCGACCAGGCGCAGACCGTACTCGAAATGGAGGTCGTTGGTGACCGCCACGACCGCCAGGTCCAAGTCTCCTGCGGTCGCGATCAACCCGTCAGCGTCGGCGTGGAGGGTGGCGTGCGGATAGGATCGCGCGGCCTTGGCTCGGTGCTCCGCCACGTTGGTCGCGATGGCCGCCAATTCGAGCCCTGCCGTGGCGTTGATGAGGGGTGCGTGGAAGTTCGATCCGGACACGCCGAATCCGATCACTCCGACCCGAAGAGGCCTCGTCGCCTGGCTCATGCCAGAAATCGTACCAACTAAGTTCACCATTGACAATGGTTTGGTCGTAACGTAGGTGCCTCTATTTGGGTATTGCTAGTACTTGGGTTGATCTGAAGCGTTCGCCTGGGCGTCCGGACGGGAGGACCGTCCAGGGATTCAGTCGTCAGGGTGGTCGAGGAAGGCGGCTATCTCGGCGTCCATGGCGGCGTCGGCCTCGAGGCGGGCTTGGCGACGGTCCCAGAACGCCTCCGGCTGGTCCAGGTCCTCCGGAGTGGGCAGCAGGTCCGGGTGCGACCAGATCGCCTCGCGGGCGGAGGCGCCGCCACGGTCGGCGACCGCCTGCCACAGTTCGGAGGCCTGGCGGGCGCGGCGCGGACGCAACTCCAGACCGACCAAAGTGGCCAGGGCGTGTTCGGCGGGGCCGCCCTCGGCTCGGCGCCGCCGAGCCATCTCCCGCAGCGAGTCCAGATCGGGCAGATTGTGGTTGAGCGCCTCCTGGGTCACCACATCGACCCAGCCCTCGACCAACGCCAGGGCCGTCTCCAACCGACGCAACGCCGAGCGTTGACCCTCGGTCAGCAACGGCGCCAGCACACCGGAGGAGATGGCCTGCCGGATTGAGTCCGGGTCGGACGGGTCGATCCCGGCGACGGCGGACTCGAGTCGGCTCAGATCGATCGAGATCCCGGAGGCGTAGGACTCGACCGCG
>JAISCU010000395.1 GCA_031265345.1 Bifidobacteriaceae bacterium | reverse complement strand
TTCTATGAGCAGCGGGTGGTTATGCGCAGCGGCGGGATGGCGGCGCTGGTGGTGTGGTTGCGGGAGGGCCGCCGCTGCGCATAACCGGTTTGTCGCGTGAGTGCGGTTCGCTTGGTGTTTCCTGCTATTGGAAGGAGGCGACCGGGCATGGTTGGACCTGTCGAGTCGTTGATGGAGCACGCTGAGCGGCACTTAGATGAGTGCTGCTACGCGGAGCACACGAAGTACGAGTACCGCAGGCCGTGGCGGCTGTTCGCGGCCGACTGCCGGGCCAAGGGGGTGGACTGCCCCGAGCGCCAGGACGGCGAGGAGTTCATGGCCCGGATGGGCTGGCTGGTCGATGGGGTGCCCGAGAGGACCCGGTTTTGGCGGAAGGCGATCCGGGGATTGTTCGATGTGGACGAGACCGGGCGACTCGCGCCTGGCAACTCAGGTTGGCGGAGGCTGCCTGTTCCGGAGCGGTTCACGGCAGCAGTCGAGGAGTACGAGGCGTTCTTGGCGAACCGGGGCTTGAGTTCTGCGACGGTCGCGTCAGCGCACGGCTGGTTGGCGCGGTTGTCCGCGTTCATGCAAGAGGCTGGATTGCCGGATCCGGCGTCCCTGAGTCCGGGGTTGGCGCAGCGGTTCGTCGCCGCGTTGCCGGAGCAGATGGCGGTGTCCACCCGTTCAACCTTCCTGTTCTTCTTCCGGCAATACCTGCGGTACCTGGTGGATTTCCGCGGCGCTGACCCGGCCTTGGGAGATCTGTTCCCCGTGATCCTGGTCAATCGCGACGCGGTCTTGCCGTCCGTTTACACTGCGGACGAGGTTCAGCGGCTCATCGAAGCCGCGCGACGGGCCGACGGCCGGTCGGCGCGCCGCGATCTGGCGGTGGTGCTGCTGGCGGCTCTGACGGCAATGCGGTCGGGGGACATCAAGAGGCTGCGCTTGGACCAGATCGACTGGGAGGCAAGGAGGATTTCGTTCGCGCAGCACAAGACGGGCCGCCGGATGGTGTTGCCGCTGCCAGACGAGTGCCTCTTCGCGCTGTTGGATTATCTCCGCCACGAACGCCCGGCCACCGCGGACCGACACATGTTCCTCTCGGCGAGGCCGCCGTTCGGGCCTTTGTCGGACAGCTACTCGATGCACTGCGTCGTCGAGAAGCTGTTCGCGCGCGCCGGAATCGACGTGGCCGGGCGCCACCACGGTCTCCACGCCTTGCGGCACTCAGCCGCCGCGAACATGCTGCTGTCCAACACCCCCTACCCGGTTGTCACTGGCGTCCTCGGTCATCAGAACACAAGCACAACTAGGCGCTACCTGCGGGTGGACGTCGAACGGCTGCGCCCGATGGCGTTGGAGGTGCCCGATGGGAACTGACCAAACCGGGCGCCGGCCCTCAGGGTCGGAGCTGCTGGCCGACTTCGTCTCTTACAAGCGCGGCCTGGGATACGTCTACCCGGACAGCTACGCCACAGTCGCGCGTCCGCTGGCGTGGGCGATGGACGGCGCGGACGGCGCGGCGGGACCGTTGACCAGGGAAATGGTTGAAGAGTTCGGCGCGCGCCGTGACGGCGAAAAGCCGAAGACCTGGGAGAACCGGGCCGTGGTGGCGAGGCAGTTCGCGTTGTTCTTGTCTCACCGGGGCCACGACGCCTACGTGCCCCCTGCGGTCGGCAGGCGCGGCGCGGACGTGGACAGGTTCTCCCCGCGAATCATCGCCGAGGATGAGATGGCGGCGATCATCGCCCACATGGAGCGGCGGCCCGCCGCAGTCGGCGTGCCGTCGTCGAAGCCGATCTATTGCATGCTGGTCAGGCTGCTGTGGTGCTGCGGACTCAGGATCGGGGAAGCCGTGGCACTGCGTGTCGGGGACGTCGACATCGAGCGCGCGCTCCTGTCCATCCGCGAGGCCAAGCACGGCAAGACCCGGCTCGTGCCCATGTCGGGGTCCCTGGCAGCGTATGCCCGGTCTTACGTCCAGGCGCTCGGCCTCGACGACCCGGAAGGGTTCTTCCTCCCGTCAAACCGCGGCGGCGGCTACCACAGGATCGCCGCGTCCCGTCACATGCACAAACTGATGGGCGAAGCCGGTGTGCTCGACGCCTCCGGGAATCCCTGCCGAGCCCACGACATCCGTCACAGCTATGCCGTGGCCGCGTTGAGGAAGATGGACCGCGACGGTGTCGACGTGCGCGCCGGGCTTCCCCTGCTCGCCACTTTCATGGGCCACGCCGACATCAAGTCCACCGAGTACTACCTGCGTCTGACCGCCCGGGGGATGTCCGATGTCACCGCGGCTATGGCTCGGGCCTACCTTGGCGTTTTCCCGGAGGTGAACTGATATGAACACATCGTTCCCCTCCATGATCGCCGCCTATCTGACCGTCTACTTGCCGAGGACTGCGGGGTGTTCGCCGAACACGGTCGCGTCCTACCGCGACGCGTTTGTCCTGTTCCTGGGCTTCTGTCAGCAGCGGCGGGGCCGGCGGCCCGACAAGATCGGCTGGGAGGACTTCGCCCCAGCCGTGATCGAGGAGTTCTTGTCCTGGCTGGAGACCGAGAAGCGAAGCTCCGCCGCGACGCGCAACCAGCGGCTGGCCGCCATCAAAGCGTTCTTGCGCTACACCCAGGCGCAATCCCCCGAACTGATCGACACGGCTGCTCCTGTGCTGGCGATACGATCCAAGAAGGCCCCGGAACCGGCAATCCGGTACCTGTCGATCGAGCAGATCAAGCTGCTCCTGGACGAGGCGGAACGATCCGGCGGCACACGGGACCTAGCCCTGATCACCCTGCTCTACGACACCGCGGCACGCGTCCAGGAGATAGCCGACCTGCGTGTCGGGGACCTCGCCCTGGCGAAGCCCGCGACCGCCCAACTGACCGGCAAAGGCCGCAAGACCAGGGTCGTCCCGCTCACTCCCCAGGCGGCTGCCATCGTGGCGCGCCACGTGGACCGCGCGGGCCCTGAAAAACCTGTGTTCACGAACCGCTCTGGCCGGCCCATCGGGCGCGGCGGCATCACCTGGATCCTCCAGCGCCACGCGAACGCTGTCGCTGAGGCCCGGCCCAGCGCTATGCCGCGGAACATAACCCCCCACGTCCTGAGACATTCGAAGGCAATGCACCTGCTCGAACACGGAGTCAACCTCATCAACATCCGCGACTTGCTGGGCCACGCCTCCGTGGTCACGACAGAGGTATACGCCAAAGCCAATCCCGAAGCGCGGCGCGCGGCCATCGAAGCAGCCAGCAACAACATCATCACCCAGACCGGCTACGACCAAGCCACACGAGCCGACCTGCTCAATTGGCTCAAGGGAGTCGTCTAGCCGAACCGGTTATGCGCAGCGGCGGCCCTCCCGCAACCACACCACCAGCGCCGCCATCCCGCCGCTGCGCATAACCACCCGCTGCTCATAGAATTGG
>JAISCU010000294.1 GCA_031265345.1 Bifidobacteriaceae bacterium | reverse complement strand
GGGCTGTTCGGGTCGGGCCAAGCGTTGCCCGATGCCGCTTGCCCGGCCCAGCCTTGACGCTCAGCTGGCGGAGTGGGCGAGTAGGCGCGCGGGCCGCCACCGGCCCGCCTGGGAGCGGCGGTCGGCTGCCCGGCCGATGGGACGCGGGGCCGGGCCCCTGACGAGGGCGAGACGTCGAGGGGACGCCCGGCGGCGCGGCGGGGCGGAGCCGGGGTCGCGGAGCTCGCAGGCTGGACCCTGGTGGGCGGAAGGACGGGGTGGTGCGGGCGGGCCGGGGTGGCGGCATCGGGCAACTGGTGGTTCTGGTCCTGGGCAGACCGACGGGCCGGACCCGTGGCGCGGCGGCGCGTGCCCGGTGGGGCGGCCGGGCGGAAACGGGGAAGATCGTCGTGCTGAGCCATCGGGGCAATAGTATGCGGCGTGCGCCCGACCTGGCTCGTACTAGAGGCGCATGTCGGGATTGGGAGGCGGCCGTGTGATCAGGCTCACGGCGGTCGGGTCGCGGCGACGACTTAGGATTGAAGGTATGACGAGCGGCGGGCGAGACTCCGGAGCGAGCCGCCCTGCCGTCCGCGCCGGAGTCCCCGCGGACGGCGGACTGCCGACGGATGGCTGGCCGGCCGTCAGCATCATCGTGGTCGCCACCGACGTCGATTACGCCCGTCGCACCGTCGCGGAGCTGCTGGCCGAGCCCTATCCGGGCGAGTTCGAGATTCTGCTGGCGGCGCCGTCAGAGCCGGAGAGCGCGCCCGGGGGCCGCCAGGCGGACGGGGAGCCGGGCCAGGCGGACCCGCTGGAGGAACTGGCGGCCGACCCGCATGTGGCGGTGGTCCACGCCAAGTCGGACGCCAAGGCAGCCCTCATCAACGCCGCCGCCTTCGCGGCGCGGTACCCGGTGCTGTCCCAGGTCCGGCGCGGGGCGGGGGATTGGATCAACTTGCTCAAACAGGCCGCTTCGGCGATGGAAGTGACTGGCGCGGATGTGGTCGGCGGATCGTCGGTGGCGTTCGGCCTGGGCTCGTCCGAACAGGCCATCTCCAGGGCGTTGAACTCTCGGATCGGGGTGGGGCCCAGGCCCTCGCGGGTCGGAGTGGGCCGCGGGCCGGTCGCCTCCGTGCGGATGGTGGCGATCCGCCGCGACGCCTTCGAGCGGGTCGGCGGATTGAACGAGGCCTTCGCCGGGGCCCAGGACTGGGAACTGCAGCATCGTGTGCGCCGCGCCGGCGGGATGGTGTGGCTCGACCCGTCGCTGGCGTTACGCGGGCGATCTCCGAGCACATCCGGCGAATTAGCAAGGACCATGTTCCGGATCGGGGCTTGGCGACGGCGCATCATCACCGCGCACTCGGACACTTCGACTTGGCGTTATCTGATGGCGCCGTTGCTGGTGGTCTTGCTGGCGCTGGCCGTGGTGGGCGGGATCGCCGCCAGCCTGGCCGGTGTGGGCCACGCCTGGTGGGCGTTGACCGCGCCGCTGGCCTACGGCTTGGCGGTGGCAGCGGGAGTGGCGGTGGCTTCGCATGATCTGCGGCCAGGCGGCAAAGTGCGGATGTGGTGGGCGGTCATCGTGATCCATCTGGCGTGGGGTTTGGGCTTCTGGTTCGGCGGCCGCGGCCGCCGTCGCGGTCGTCGGCGGGACCGGCCCGCGGGTGAGCCGCGCGCCGTCGCCGATTGACACCCAGGTGGCGGATACCATTGGCGAGTGACCAAGCCTCCTGACCCGAAGCCTGCTGACACCAAGCCTGCCGTCAAGGACTTCCCCGAGCCGGTGGCCCTGGACGGGCACGGCCCCGCCCGCGTGATCGCGCTGTGCAATCAGAAGGGCGGCGTCGGCAAGACCACCACCTCGATCAACCTGGGCGCGGCCCTGGCGGAGTACGGCCGACGGGTGCTGATAGTCGACTTCGATCCGCAAGGCGCCGCCTCGGTCGCGCTGGGCGTGGTCACCAGGGACGACCAACCGACCGTGTACGACGCCCTCATGAGTTCCTCGGTAACTTTGGCGGACATCGTGGTCCCCACGGCGATGCCGGACCTCGACGTCGCGCCCGCCAACATCGACTTGTCCGCGGCCGAGGTCCAACTGGTCGGGGAGGTGGCCCGCGAGACCTCGTTGGCGCGCATGCTGCGGCCCGCGCTCGATTCGTATGACGTCGTGTTGATCGACTGCCAGCCGTCCCTCGGCCTGCTCACGGTCAATGCCCTGACCGCGTCCCACGGCGTGATCATCCCGCTCGAGACCGAGTACTTCGCCCTGCGCGGGGTCGCCCTGCTGGTGGAGACCATCGCCAAGGTGGCGGACCGCCTCAACCCGCGCCTCAAGATCGACGGCATCCTGGCCACCATGGTCGATTCGCGCACCCTGCATTCGCGCGAGGTCCTGCAGCGCGTCCACGAGGCCTTCGGCTCGCAGGTCTTCGACACGGTGATCGCCCGCACGGTCAAGTTCCCGGACTCCTCGGTCGCCGCCGAGTCGATCCTGAGTTTCGCCCCGGACCATCCCGGCGCGCTGGCCTACCGCCGCCTGGCCCGCGAGCTGATCGCGCGGGGCGATGCCGCCTAGCGCGTCTGCTCCGGCTCCGGCGCCCTTCGCCGTCGCCCTGGACAATTTCACCGGCCCGTTCGATTTGTTGGTGTCGCTGATCGCCAAACACCAACTCGACATCACCGAGGTGGCGCTGGCGCAAGTGACCGACGAGTTCATCGGTTATATCGAGGCCCGAATTCAGACGGGGGAGGAGGCCTGGCCGTTGTCGGCGGCATCGGACTTCTTGGTGGTGGCCGCCACGTTGTTGGACCTGAAGGCGGCCTCGCTGCTGCCCGGCGGGCTGGCCGACTCGGAGGACTTGGAACTGTTGGAGGCGCGCGACCTGTTGTTCGCGCGGTTGCTAGAGTACCGGGCGTTCAAGGAGGTCTCGCGCTCGCTGGCGGCGCGCCTGGCCGAGCAGGCTCGCCACGTCCCGCGGATCGTTTCCCTGGAACCCCAGTTCGCGTCGCTGTTGCCGGACCTGGTGTGGTCGCTGGGTCCGGCCCAGTTGGCCGCCATCGCGGCCGCCGTCCTGGCGCGTCCGCCCCAGTTGGCGGCGGTGCCGCTGGACCACTTGCACGCCCCGGCCGTCTCGGTCGCGGAGCAGGCCCGGTTGGTGTCGCAGCGGCTGGCCGCGGCCGGGCGGGCCACTTTCCGGTCTTTGGTGGACGATGCCGTGGGGCGGCTCGGCCTGGTGGTCGCCCGGTTCCTGGCGTTGCTGGAGATGTTCCGGGCCGGTCAGGTGACCTTTGAGCAGCCGGAGGCGCTGGGGGAGTTGACGATAGCTTGGACCGGTGCGGCGACCGAGTTGGAGATTTCGGAGGAGTTCGTGTGAGTGAGGTTGACGTGGCGGCTCTCACTGGTATCTTGCGCTTCCAGTCCGAGTTTGAAGGAGGACCTAGTGAATCCCGGCGCCACGGATGCCTCGGCCTGGTCTCCGGGTCAGTTCGTAAGGGTCGACAAGTCGGATCCGGCGCCGCCTGAGGTCTGCTTCAATGGCCAACGAGTGGCGTTGTTGACCAAGGATTGGGCCACGCCGGAGGGAACGGACAAGTTCTATCCGGAGGAGACTCTCAGCTCGTTCGAGCTCCCTGCGATCGACGCGTCACTCAGCGGCGGCCTGAAGATCCATGTCAGTTCTCAAATTGTGCCCTTGACAGTCATTGTCAAGGCGTTTGACGTGATCGACCAAGATGGTATACCGACCCATGAGGCGGGGCTGTACATTTTCGACTCTGAAACTCGCGATTTGGGCGTGGTGGCAGGCGGCGATGGCCTGGAAATTCAGCTGGACGAGGGTCTTCCTCGGGAGGTTAGCGTGGTCGTTGTGGAGCTGAGTTACGGGCTTTCAGCCAGTGATTTGAGGCGGATGCCCCAATACGATATGAGCTGGTCCAATCGCGCGTCTTACGGGTTTCGCGTCGCAGCAGGCGGTGTTTCGTCAGGTGACGTACCTTGTGCTCCATGAGAGATGCCCGCCATACGCGGAGTCGCGCCTGAGTTCTGCGGCTTAACTGTGAATGTCGCCGCTAAACGGGCCGGAATTTGCACATGCGCCCGCGAGAACGGGTTCCCGGAGCCTGCCGATCCTGCGCCGCCAGTAGCAGATGGGCGCATGACGACACCCACGGCGGTTCGCCCAGCAGACACTGCACCCGAAGAGCTTGACGAGCTGCTCGTCGAATGTCCCGCCGATGTGAATGGCGAAGACTCTGTTAGGGAAGTGGTGCCAACGGGCGGTCAGGCGCTGATTGAACGCGCACGCCTTGCGGGAGCAGCTCACTGCTTCTCTTTCACCCCGCTAAGCCGCCTTGCGGTTACGCCGGTAAACGGCCGTTTCCGGGCCTCGCGTCCATCGTGACGGGGGATCCGTTGTTGGTGCGGCGCGAGGGAGCTATTAACCCGTGCCTCTATTCTGAGGCCACCGTCTAGCCTCTTGAGCGTTTTGTGGCCTGTTGTGGTAGGGTCGGGAGCGAGGGCGAGAGGGGGCGGGGCGGTTGGCGGCCATCGGGTACGCGAGGGTTTCGACGGGCGATCAGACGCCGGCGCTGCAGTTCGACGCGCTCGCCGAGGCCGGGTGTGAGCGGGTGTTCACGGATCGGGCGTCCGGGGCTAGCGAGGACCGGCCCGAGTTGGCGGCGATGCTGGATTATGCGCGCCGGGGCGATGTGGTGGTGGTGTGGCGGTTGGATCGGTTGGGCCGCTCGGTGCGCCACCTGATCGAGTTGGCTGAGATGTTCGAGGATCGGGGGGTGGAGTTGCGGTCGTTGACGGAGCGGTTGGACACGGGCTCGCCGGGCGGCGGGCTGGTGTTCCGTGTGTTCGCGGCGATGGCGCAGATGGAGCGGGAGTTGGTCCGCGAGCGGACGAGGGCCGGTCTGGCGGCGGCGAGGGCGCGGGGCCGCAAGGGCGGGCGCCCGTCGGTGACGACGCCGGAGAAGGAGGCGGCCGCGGGGGCGCTGTACGCTGCGGGGGAGTTGACCTTGACCCAGATCGCGGCCCAGTTGGGTGTTGGCCGGTCCACGGTGACGAAGCATCTGGGGGCGGTCAAGGCCGCCGCGGCCGGGACTTGTGCCGCTGGTGGTGGGAGTATCGAGTTGGTGGGCGCGTCGGCGCCCGGAGTTGGAGGGGTTTGCGATGACGATTGTCGATCTGCC
>JAISCU010000280.1 GCA_031265345.1 Bifidobacteriaceae bacterium | reverse complement strand
GATAGTCTCCTTCCCGTTCACGATCAAGCTCGTGTCGACCATTCCGCTCGCGGCCCTGGCCGGGGTGCTGCTGGTCACCGCCGTGCGCATGGTGCCGTTCGCCACCGCCCGCACCCTGCTGACCTTGACCAGGCAGGACGCGGTCCTGTTCGTGACCACGGCGGTGGTGACCGTGTCGGTCGATCTGATCTACGCCGTCGGAATCGGGATCGTGGCGGCGGCCTTCTTCGCTTTGCGGGCCATGTCGCGAGCAGCCGGGGTGCGCCGCGTCGAATTGCCCGGCCCCGCCCAGGCGGGCGACGAGAGAATCGCCTTCTACCGGATCGACGGCGCGCTGTTCTTCGCGGCCGCCGAGAGGCTGATGGACAAAGTCTCCACCAAGGACGTGTCGGTGGTCGTTCTGTCGTTGTCCTCGATACAGATCATGGATTCGACCGGAGCCCAGGTCTTGGGCGATCTGGTGGCGTCACTGGAGCGCTCCGGCGTGACGGTGCTGATCGAGGGGATCCAATCGCAGCACTTGGCGCTCGCCCGCGGCGGCGGCATCACCCGCGCCGTGCGGCACACCAAACATGTCTTCACGGAAGTTGAACCGGCCGTGGCGCACGCTCGCAGCCATATCGAGAGGGAGAACGCATGACGTCGAGCTATCGGGGGGCGCCTGGGGTCGTGGGCTGGCCCGGCGTACCGGACGCGCCTGACCGGCGTGGCGATTCGGGTGCTCCCACTCCGGAAGACCTTCAGGAGCCCTCCTGGCACGCCGCCGACGACCCCCAGTGGGACGACCTGGACGATGAGTTTGACGACGACTACGCGCCCGACGACCCGGAGGAGTTCGACGACTGGCTGAAGACGCGCCGCCGGGCCCAGGCCGTGGCCGACCGCGTGGTCGCCCGCCAACGCCCTCGCGGCGTGATCGCGCGCGAGACCATCACCGTGGACGGCCTGAAGGTCGAGTTGCGCCGCAAGGGGATCGTCACGCTGCGCCTGCATGTGGAGCCGGGCGGGTTCGTCTGGCTGTCGCTGCCCTACCGCACGTCCAGCGACGAGGCGGCGGAGATGGTGCGGCGGCATCGGCGGTGGCTGGACCAGCGTCTGGCTGTGATGACGGCCCCTCCCCCGGCGCCCCGATTGTGGGGGGAGTTGTTGCCCGATGCCGTCACCGGGCCCGCGCTCGACGGCCTGTATCGCGACGAGTTGGCTCGGGTATCGGGCGAATTGGCGGTTCATTGGGCGGCCAAGATCGGGCGCTCGCCCTCGCGCTGGACGCTGCGTTGGATGACGACCCGCTGGGGCAGTTGCGCGGGGCGGACCAAACGGATCACGTTGAACCTGGCGCTGGCGGCGTTGCCGGTCGAGTTCCTGGAGCAGGTTCTGGTGCATGAGTTGGTCCACCTGGTCGAGCCGAATCACGGGCCGGGATTCGTCGCCAAGATGGACGCGCTGCTGCCGGATTGGCGCGCCCGGCGCGCGGCGATGCGCAAGGTCAAGCCGATGCGGAAGCCCGTCTAGCCCGACGGCGGGCGGTTCAAGCGCCGCGCACAGCCAGCAGCGACAGCGCCATAGTGAACTGCGCGGCGTAATAGAAGACGTAGCACGCGATCTGCGCCGAAGGCTTGCCGTGGTGCTCGCCGAAGTTGGCTCCGCACAGAACCAGGTCGGAGACCAGGAACAGAATCGCGCCGATCCCCATGGCCAGGGCCTGGCCGATGACCGCGCCGCCGCCGAAGGCCGTGAAGAGCCCGACGCACGCCGTCAGCGCGAGCAGGTAGCCGTAGGCCATCGCTGGCACACGGAAGCGGCCGAAGTCCAGGCCCAGCTTGCGTTCCAGCGCGAACACCACGGCCGGAACGGCTGCCGCCGTGGCTGCGGCACCCGCGATGCTGCCCCAAGCAGGGTGCCAGGTCCACACCATCCCGACGATGAAGAAGCAGTGTCCCACCCCGAACGTAGCCATTCCGGCCAGGAAGAATGCGTCGTGGGAACGAGCGGCCAGCTCTGCGAGGTCCAACCAGATGTCGCCGACCAGCCCGAACACCAGCCCGAGTATCACCATGAGCCCAAGGCCGAACTGCGCCGATGGCAACGCCGCTGCCGCCGCCACCCAGGCGGCGACGAACAGCAGCCCCGCCGCGGCCTTCAGGAGAAGTGCCCGCACGCTCGGCCCTTTGACGCGCGCCACCGTGCACCACGCCACGACTGCGGCGCCTGCGATCATGATCGTGACAGCCAGCATCCCCGTTCCCCCGTTCAGCCAGGCTTCCTCCATTTTACCCGGCTAGCGGGAGCGCGGACTCGACCCCGTCTCCCAGGCGAGTAGGCTGGGTAGCCCTTGCGCCAGTAGCTCAGTGGATAGAGCACCGCTCTCCTAAAGCGGGTGTCGGAGGTTCGAATCCTCTCTGGCGCACCAGCCGCCGTCCCGGCCATGGAAACCACCCCTACGCTGCGGCGTCGAGAGCGGCCAACAGCTCCGCGTCCCGCCTGGACGCCGCCAGGCCGCTGACATACCGCTCCGTCGTCGCCAGGCTCGCGTGCCCCAACCAGCGCCGGATGTCCGTCGAAAGAGCCCGGCTGGTATTATCTGCGGTACAGCGAGACCGGCCCGAATCGGCGCCGTATGGCGTACCTGCTCGCGACAGGCAAGCTAGGGCCGGTTTCGACTACTCAAAATCCCACACCTCGTCGATCTTGGGCTTGAGCAGCGCGACGTAGTCGGCGTGGTCGGTCTTGTGGGTCAGGTGTGACCGGTAGATCGATCGCGCCACGATGTCTGCGAGTTGGATGAGATCGCTATTGGCCGAGTCCGCTAAGCTGCCACGACCGACACAGGTCTGGCCGCCCATCTCGCCGATGGGTCGAGAGCCCCACCCGCAGCGGCCCGGCGGTACAATCTGTCCCATGACCGTGCGCACGAGTTCGACCGCGATTTCAGTGTCCTTGCCCAACGATGTGTACTCGAGGGTGAAAACGGCGGCGAGGTCTCGCGGCCTGTCCGTCTCCGGGTATTTGGCGGACGCGGCCAGAGCCGAGTTGGCGCGCGACGCGCTGGCGGAGATCGTCTCCGAAGCCGAAACCCATCAAGGACACGCAATATCGACGCAAGACCTCGAGCACGCGAACGAGGAAATCGAAGCCGAGCTCGGCGGCTCGGACAACGAAGCAGCGGCATGAATCCGCGCGTCGGCTCGATCCTCCTCGATTCCCAGGCTCTGTCGCTCGTCCTGGACCGGGACCACCGCATGATGGCGCGGCTCGACAACGCCCGCCGCCACGCCATCCCCGTAGTCGCGTCCATCCTCACTGTGGTGGAAGTGGCGCGGCAGACCACCGACAGCCCGCGCCTCGACTGGGTCCTGCCCCGGCTCCATTTGGTGGCCGAAGTCACGCGCACCGACGGGCTGACCGCGCTCAGCCTGTCGCGCGCCGCGGACCTCTCCGGTCAAGAGCCCACGGTCGACCCGCTCGTCGCGGCATTGGCCCTCAGGCTCCCCAGTCCGACGGTCGTATACACTTCCGACCCCCGGGGCTGGCGGCTCCTGGTGGGCCGCCGGGTCGGCATCGTGCAAATCTGAAACCCCTATTGCCCGATGCCGCGCGGCCGGACCGCGCCACCCCCGTGTCCGCCTCCGCGCAGCTTCTCGAACACGCCCAGGCCCTCGTTCGCGGTCGGCGAAGTGATCACATCATGGACCCGCCCGTCGAGCAGGACCAGCACCCGGTCGGCTTGGGCGGCCAACTCGAGGTCGTGGGTGACCATCACCACGCAGGAAAGTGTTGGCCATGCCACTGCCGTTGGCCGTCGCAGCAGTTTCCGGTGACCTGCACGCCCCGGCCCATCGAGTCCGCCGTTCTGCACGCGCGAATCGCCGGACTCGGCGCGGGCGCGCCTCTGGTCGCGGGGCCCCGGCCACCGACAACGTAGTCACATCCCTTGACCGTCCGCCGCTGATCGCGAACAGTATTCCGGCGGTCGCCGCGGCGCAGATCACCACCGGGCCTCCCACGCTCAACACCATCTCCGCCCAAGGCGTGCCCTGGCCCCTGAACTCGGCCCCCGGGGCCACGCCCGCCGAGGTCATGCCTCGGTGGAGGCCATCGCCTCATGCACCAGCCGTCGCACGGCGCGCTTGTCGACCTTCAGATTCGGGGTCAGCGGCAATGCGGCCACCCGAACCAGGACCGAGGGCACTTGATGGCTGGCGAGCCGTTCACGCAGGGATTTGTGGATGCGTTCGTCGGTCCATGCCTCGCCTCCCCCCAGGGCCGCGGACGCCACAGGCACGATCATCGCAGCGACCGCCTCCCCATAGACGGCGTCCTCAATACCCACCACAGCGGCATCCTCGACGCCAGCGAGGAATCGCAGCGCTTCCTCGACATCGATGCACCACACCTTTTCGCCGCCGCGATTGATCATGTCCTTCGCCCGGTCCACGATCCACAGGTACCCGTTCCTCAGATAGCCCATGTCGCCGGTGCGCAACCATCCGTCGTCGGACCAAGCCGCTGCCGCGCCGCCAGCCCCGGCGTCGTAGGCCCGCAGCAGCACAGATCCTGTCAGCTCCACATGGCCCACCAGACCGTCGGCTCGTTCACGTCCGCCGCTGTCCACGACCCTGACCTTCAACCCAGGTATCGGCCGGCCGCACGAGCCGCGTGCCCATCCAGCTACCGGCCCCGGCGGCATCACCGTTGCGGGGGAAGAGGTCTCCGTCAGCCCGTAGACGGACCTGAAGTCGAGCCCAGGCAACCATTCCAACAGCTCGTCGACCCGCCCCACCGGCATGTGCGCCGCACCGCAAACCGCCAGCCGCCAGGACGGCAGTCCGGGAAAGTCTGCTTTGCACTCCAGTAGTTTCGCGAAAACAGTCGGCGAGGCGTGCAGAAAGGTGACCGAACGATCCACGATGGTCCGCAGGACTCTCTCCGCGTCGAATCGGCGGTGCAGCACCAGGGTCGCGCCAACGTGCAATGCCAGGCCTGTCACGGCCGCCATACCCGTGATGTGGTAGATCGGCACCGGCAGCAGCATCACATCGGCGTCGGTCACACGCAGAATTCGGGCGTAGGTCGTGATCGCGTGCGCCAACGCGGCGTTCGTCAACAGGGCGCCCTTGGCCAGAGCCGTGGTACCTGATGTGAACAGCAGAACTGCGTCCAAGCTGCCGATGCCGCCTGGTCGTCCCCCGGCGTTCCGCTCAGTCGGCCTGGCGCCGGGCGGCAGCTGAGGCACCAGGCGTTCTTGGCCCAGAACCAGACCCGCTGCCGGGTCCACGGCAAGCACCAGCGGCGTGAACCGCCAACTGCCGGCCCCGCACCAGGCCGCCCATTCGGTCTCCGCCACAATGACCGCTGGACAGGCGACCTCGATCAGACGCCCGATCTCACAGTGCCGGTACTTGGTCGGCAGCGGCACAGCGACCGCTCCGATCCGGTTGGCGGCGTACAGCGCCACCACGAAATCGCTCGAAGCGCCCAGGAGCAGGGCCACCCGGTCGCCGCTGCGGACTTGGGCCACTTCCGAAAGGTAGGCGGCGAAACTGTCCACTCGGCGCAAGAGCTGACCGTAAGTCCATTCGGCGGCATCGTCTTCCACAATCGCCGTCGCCTCTGGGCACCGCGCCGCGCTGGCCGCCAGCGAGGCGTAAAGGCTGGTCGGAGACGCGCCATAGGCCGGAAGGCCGCGCTCCCCGGATCCCCAGGCCAACAGGTCGCCCGAAATCTCGCGCGGCCACAGTTCCGATCCGTCATACATGACGCATCCAACCGGACGGGTCGAGCATGATGCGCATGGCCGCTGGCGCTACCGGACCGCTTTGCTGGGATCGGCCGCGACTGGGCGCAAGGCCCAAGTCAGCGCCGCCCCAACGACCGCCAGGACAACGATGAACCACAGTCCGGAGGACGGGTTCGAAGTGACCTTCTCCAACTTTCCCATGATGGTCGGGCCGAGGAACCCGCCGGTCAGGCCGCAGCAGTTGACGAACGCGATACCCGCGGCCATCGAAGCGCCGGACAGGCGCTGGGGCGGGATGGTGAACAAGACCGATTGAATGACGAAGAAAGCGGACGCCGCCACCGCGAACCCGATCAAGGCCACCGCCAGACCATGCGATCCGAGCGCCGCCACCGTCAATCCTCCCGCCACCGTCGCCAGACCGGCCGAGATGATCACCCGGCCTTTGGCGAAGCTGGTGGCGAACCGCGGAATGAGCACGCCGCCAGCGGCCGCCGCGATCCACGGGATGGCGGTGAGCAGGCCGATCCGCAGCGAGTCGGCGATCCCGTAGGAGCGGATGATGTCGGGCAGGAAATAGGACAGCGAGTACACGGCGATCTGGTGCGTGAAATAGATTGCGATGATCACCCAAATCTGCGGGTCGCGCAGTACGGGGAGCAGAGCTCGCAGGTTGCCATGGTCGTTGGAGGCACCGGTGTCTTCGCTGGCCAGTTGGGCTGTGAGCAAGTCCTTATCGGCTTGGGAAAGCCACCTGGCTTGAGCGGGACGGTCCGGCAGCCAGAACCACACAGCGAAGGCCAAGAACACCGCCGGAACGCCTTCGATCACGAACATCCACTGCCAGCCGTGCATCCCGGCCGCCCCGTCCAGCCGCAACAACACTCCGCCCAACGGCGCTCCCACGATGTTCGCGAGCGAGACCCCAAGCAAGAAGATGCCGTTGGCCTTGGCGCGGAACTCGCGCGGGAACCAGTAGGCGATGAACAGGATAATGCCTGGGTAGAGCCCGGCCTCAGCCGCACCTAGCAGCATTCGCAGCACGTAGAAGCTGGCCTGGTTCCAGGTCACGGCCATGAGCGCTGAGATGATGCCCCAGGTGATCATGATCCGCGCGATCCAGAACCGGGCGCCGACTTTGTGCATGATCAGGTTCGATGGAATCTCCAGGATCGCGTAGGTGACGAAGAACAGCCCCGCGCCCAGCCCATAGGCGGCCGCAGAGATGCCAGTGTCTACTTCCAGAGCTGATTTCGCCATGCCGATGTTGGTGCGGTCGATGAAGCTGATGATGTACACGACCACCAGCAGCGGCATCAGTTTGGCGAAGTTCTTCGCGCTGATTGCCCGCAGGCGGTCTTGTCTGGCCGATGTCGCGGACACCGCCGAAGTGGTTTGGTCAAGCATTCGGATACCTATCGTCGTTGGGGGTGGAAATTGTTTTCGAGCCGGAAGTGATCCACGGTGGACGATGCCGTGCGGTCATCACCAGCGCCGGAATAGGGCTGCCAGGGCTTGGCCGCCGCCTATGCACATGGCGACCAGGCCAAGTTCGCCGTCCTGGGACTTCAGGCCCGCTAGGGTGCGCAAAGCCAGGATCGCGCCGGTCGCGCCGATCGGATGGCCCCAGGCGATCGCTCCGCCCCATGGGTTGGTGCGATCCGGTTCCAGACCGGTGTCGCGGATGACAGCCACCGCCTGCGCGGCGAACGCCTCGTTCAACTCGACCCAGTCCAGGTCACCGACAGCCAGACCGGTCTGGTCCAGCAACCGCCGAATCGCGTAAGTGGGCGCATAGCCCATGATTTGAGGGGCCACTCCAGCGACGGCGAAGGCAACCAGCTCTCCGGCAGGCGCCTGTCCGGTGGTTTCGGCATGAGAGGCGGTCGTGACGACCAGAGCAGCACCGGCGTCGTTGATCCCGGACGAGTTACCGGCGGTAACCGTGCCGTCGGTCTTGAAGGCTGGCCGCATCTTCGCCAGCTTCTCCACGCTTACGCCCGGCCGTGGATGCTGGTCCGTGTCCGCCATGACGGTCTCACGGCCACGTTTGACCTTGATCGGCTCGATCTCACCTCGCACTGCCTCCGATTCCAGAGCCGCCGCCGCCCGGCGCTGCGATTCGGCTGCGAAAGCGTCTTGTTCGGCCCGGCTGACGTCGAACTGTTCGGCCACCGCTTCGGCCGTCATGCCCATGGGATAGCTCCCCCAAGGGTCCGTCACCAGCGACAACGTGCCGTCCACCAGTTCGTGGTGGCCCAGCTTCCAGCCTGAGCGAGCATCGAAATCCATGAATGGCTGGCGCGACATGTTCTCCGCGCCGCCTGCGAGAACCACGCGCTGGCGACCGGCTCTGAGCCCATCCCATGCAGTCATCAGCGCTTGCAGACCGGAGCCACAGAGTCGGTTGACCGCCAAGGCGCCCGAATCCTCCCGCGCTCCGGCTGCCAGGGCGATTCGCCGGGCGATGAAGGCATCCGGGCCGACCTGCCCGACGCACCCGATCACGAATTCGTCGACCGCTTCGGGCGCGACGCCCGCTCGCGCCAGGGCGGCGCGGGTGGCGTGTGCGCCGAGTTCCACGGCGGTCACTCCCGCCAGTTCCCCGCCGAATGATCCGGTGGGGGTGCGAGCGCAGCCCGTGATCACGACCGAGTCGGGCCCCTGCGGTGGTAGTGAGGTTGTCTTAGGCATGGTCTAGCTCCTGAATCGGTGGATTGTTCAATAGGGTGGCTCCGGTGGGCGTAAGGCAGCTCGTGCGGCCGAGGGCAACGCGGGCGGTTGCGGTGTCGTCGCAGTCGACCACTTCCCAGCCGGTGGTTGACAGACGCAGCGTGAAATGCTCGGCGGCTAGAAAGACCTCGTGGCCTTTCTTCAAAGCGGCCGCGCCGGAGAAGGTTAGGTGGTCTACCCGCTCGACCGCTTTGGGGTGTTTTGAATCCGCCGACATCAGGAAGCAGACGCGGCTAGCACCGTCCACAATGTCCATGAATCCTCCGCAGCCGATCACCCGGCCGTCGAAGGCAGAGACGTTGACATCGCCGCCTGCGTCGACTTGCCCCACGCCCATGAAGGCGATATCCACGCCGCCGCCGTTGTAGTAGTCGAATTGTTGCGCGTGCGGGATGATCGCTTCCGGATGCAGCGCACAGCCGAAATCCACCCCGCCCAGCGCGATGCCGCCCCAAACGCCAGACTCGACCGTGACGTGAACTTGGTCCAGCAGGCCGCAGCTGGCCAGCGCCGCGGGAACAGTGTCACCGGGGATCCCAGTGCCCAGGTTGATTACATCACCGGGCCGCACCAGCCGCGCGCCACGGAGCCCAATGGCGGCTCTGGCCGACCGGTCGCCACCCAGACTCAGCTTCGCCGCCACCTCGGCGGCGCTGACCCGCCCTGTCACCAGCGCTTGGTCTCCGGGAGCGAACCCGTCCGAAGGACGGTGGTGGGAGCCCGGGTCTGACACCAATACCACCTGGTCCACCAGGGCGGATGGCACCGCAACCTGCCGGGCTGGCAGATCCGAGTCCGGCGTGAGAGACCTGACTTGTGCGATCACCCGGCCACCAGAGTTGCGGGCGGCCTGCGCCAGGGCCAGTGCGTCGAGCTTGGCCGGTTCGTCTTCTTGGCCCAGGTTTCCGGCCCGGTCAACCACGTCAGCCCGAATAATGGCCGCATCCAGCGGGAAGGCCTTGTACAGCAAGTATTCCTGGCCGCCAACTTCGGCCCTTTCGACATAATGGTCGGCGGCCAGGGCGGAGCGAGCGGCATCGTTCACGCGGCCCCCGTCGAGTCGCGGATCGACGAACGTGCCCAGGCCAACGGTCGACAGCTGCCCCGGCCGCCGCGCAGCGATGGTCCGGTAGAGTGTCGCGAGTTGCCCTTGCGGAAGGCACACCGCCTCCACTTGAGAGGTTCCCAACAACCTGGCCATCGGCGGGTTCAAGCCCCAATGCGGTCCCACGACGCGTCGTAACAGACCGCCATGGGCCAGACGTGCCAAGCCGTCGGTACCGTTCGACTGGCCGGCCGCGTGCACCCAGGTCAGGCCGCTGGGCCGACCGGTCGCCAGGAAACGGCGCTCAATGGCGGCCAGCAGTTCGTCCGCCACGCCCATCATGGTGAAACCGTCAGAGGCGACCGTGGCGCCGTCGCGAATCGTCTGGGCGGCCTGGTCCGCCGTGACGACGGGCGCCGGGCCGCGAGCGGTCGAATGCTGTGTCACAGTTTGTAGCCTCCGCCAACATTGATCACTTCGCCGGTCACGTAGGCCGAATCGTCGCTGGCCAGG
>JAISCU010000238.1 GCA_031265345.1 Bifidobacteriaceae bacterium | reverse complement strand
CCGCAACCCAGCCCAATCGAAGTCGCCGTGATAACACACATGGGCGCCGGCCGCGCTCACCCGCGCCAGCAGATCGATGGCGGCGGCACTCGGCTGGCCGGACACACAGACCAGGCATGCCCGACCCCCCCTCGCACCGCTCGGCGGCCCCGCTGGCGCCACGTGTCCCGCCACGTACCCCACGCTCCCAGCGTCACCTGGGTCTTGCCGACCATCGGTGCCCGCTTGCCACTCCCGTCCACGCGGGTCTGTCTCATCATCAGGGCCCTCGCGACCGGCCGAACGGGTATCCCGCGCCACCCCCCGCCGTTCCCATGGTCCCCGCTCGCGCTCCCGCAACGCCGCTGCCGCCGATTCGAGGATCGAGGGGTTCTCGCAGACGAACACCACGCCATCACGGTCCACCGGCGCAATGGCGCCGCTCATCACCTGTTCCGCCGTGAGCACCAACGCGAGCGGCACCGACCTGGCTGCCTCCAGCGCCACGGCCGTGGCACTCGCGATGGCCGTGGGGGAGGGGTCACCGGGATAGCGCGACCCAGGGGCAACCCCGGAAGCAACCCCAGCAACCACCCCGGGAATCCCGAGGCAGAGCACCGTCGAGGCCAGGGCCGAGCGACCTATCCCCACCGCCTCCCATGCGCCGCGGGCATCGTCGCACCGGGTGAGTGCCTGGATGGCGGCCCCAACCACGGTCGCCACCGGCCTTCCACGGTCGAGTCCATGCGCGTCACCGAGGATCCGCCTCGCGAACACGGCCCGCAGCTCACCGGGAACGGGCAGGGCCACCATGACCTGCGCCGCCGCACCCAGAACCTCGCCCGCCAGCAGTGCTAACTCCTCGGGACTGGTGTCGCTGCGGCCAAGGCGCGAGGCCTGTGCTCGTGCGATTCGCTTGTGACCACCCCCGGAGGTCCACCTCGCGAACCACGGCCCCAACGACGGATGTGCCTCCACCGCGGGCGCGAAGGCGTCGGTCGCGGCCGCCCACGCGCGTGCCTCGCGAGCGGCCGATTCTCCGCGCACCGTGACCGGGCCCGTCAGCGTCACCACGGCGTCGGCCACACCGGCGGGCCATAAACCTCCACGCAGCGTCCGCTCCAGCAACGCCAGATCCACGCTCAAGGCGTGTCCTCGCGCGGGAGGCGGGCCGAGCAACCTGGCAATCGCGACCGATTGGGCATGCGTTGGCGCCTTCAGCACCACCCGCCCGCTGAGCGGCGGGCCGCCCGCGCCATCGCCCCGCTCCAACCGCCCACGCACGCGCCCAAGCAACCATGCCGTATCCGCCGTCCCCAACAGCGTCTCCAACCCGTCCAGATTGCCGGTCGCCGCCGTACCCTGCGGTCCCCGCGGTCCCACCCCACCCGTCGGCAACTGCCGCTCACCCGCCATCGGCCCGCTCCCATGACATCGCCTCGGGTGGCGGATCATCGCTCGCCGAACGCCCAGTGCCGTCCCACTCCCAGCGGCTCACGTGGACGGCGTTCACCCCCTCCTTGCGGCCCAAATGGACGATGGCGAGACCTGGGACACTCGGATAACAGCCCCATTCGCGTTCGGACGTCATCACGGCATCCAGGTCGAACTCGGCGAACAGTCCCATGGCGTTGGCGCGCGCGTCGTTGTCGATGCCGGCGAAGGCCTCGTCAAGGAGGATGAGGCGTGGAGCAGCCGGGTTTCCCGCGGTGCTGTAGTAGGAGGCCGCGGCGGCGAACAGCGGAAGCGTCAGGGTGAGCGCCCGTTCGCCCGTCGATGCAGGCCCGGAGCCGGACACCCAGTTCGACCCTTGCGACCGCTCAACCCTGAACGAATGCCACTGCCGGTAGTCGAAGGCCCTGCGCAGGTGCTCATCCCACCCCGCGGCGGGATCAGCGGCGCGTTCGGCCTCGATCGCCCGCTGCAAGAACCCGCCAATTACCCCGCGCTCGGTCTCGTTCCACACCGCACCCGCGCGCAGGAGGAGGCTGCGCACCTCGTCGAGGCCGGACGGCGCCTCCGACCTGGCCTCCCAGCGCAGGCGGAGCTTCATGCCGGTCGATGTGGCGCGAACTCCCATCTCACGGTTCAGGTTCCTCACCCAGGCCACCGCCTGAACCATCAGCTCGGCGAGTTGTCCGGCGGTGTCCGCCATGAGGTAGTTCTCGAGAATCTCTCGCTCGCGGGCAGACAGAGTGCGGCTCTTCACGTCGATCGACTCCTCGACGCTCACCGCCAACTCGTCCGCCGCCATGTCGCGCTCTCCATAGCGGATCCGGACTTCTTCGCCGTCGCTGTGCTCGACCGCCTCGACGGGGTGAGAGTAGACACCCAGCTCCGTGCGTAGCTCACTCACGGCCGCCGAGTTGCGCCTCCTTACCTCGTCCAGGGCGTCATCGGTGGTCGCCACCTCGGCGAGCTCCGTCCCGATCCGGCGGGCCAGATGCACCACGGCGGCGGCGGATTCCAGGGCGGTGACCTCGATCGTCGGCGCTGCGATGCGCAACAAGCTGAGGCCGGCGAAACGCCGCAACCTCTCGAACGCCTCCTCGCGGCGCGATGTCGCGTCGCTGCGCCTGAGGTCGAGTTGCGCGAATGTCGCCAGGGCGGCCCCCAGCCTGTTCGCGGCATCCAGCCGACTCTTGGTCACGCCGTCCGCATGAGCCGTGGCGGCAGCACGGTCACGGGCGAGGCGCTCCAGTTCGTCGTTCAACTCGGCGACGGATGCGCCGACCGTCTCGGTCAACGTCGCCAACCGCTCACCCGCAGCGAGGTCCTCCCCTTCGACGCGGCGGTGAGCCTCCACTCGCTCCTCGGCTTCGGCCATCCGGTTGGTCGCCCGATCGCGGGCGGCGACCGCGGCTGAATCCAGCTCCCCGGCCCGTTGGGCTGCGCCCCGAGCCTCGACCAGCGCCGCTTCCCACGCCGAGAGAGCAGCGCGGACACGTGCCACTCCCTGCTCGGTGGGGTCAATGCCCAGCTCCTGTCCGATGGCGTCGGCACGGACCTTCGTCTCGGCCGCCTCATCGTGGGCGCGGCTCGCGGCCTGTGCCGCCTCGGCGGCTCGCTCCGCGGCTGCCATCTCCTCGCGGACGGCCGCGTACGCCCCGTGCGCCGCTTCCACCAACGCCTGGGGCTCGCGATCGGGAGCCATGGCGCGTTCAGCCTTCACCCGCTCCGTCTCCCGATCCGTGGCCGCGATGGCGTCCGTCAGATCGGCGATCTCCTGCTCGGCCACGGCAATGTCCCGGGTCGCTTGCGCGATGGCAGCCATCCGCTGGCGCTCACGTGCCGCTGCGCCGATGTACTGCGCCTCCGGTTTGGTCCATGCACCTCGCGCCGAACCCAGAGCGAAGTCCCCGCTCGCCGCCACCCACACGGGTCCCGACCCCTCCCCGAGGCCGATTCCGCGCAGGACTCCCCTGAGGGTGTCCGCGCCGGGTACGCCGTCGCCCTGAGCCGCCGTGTCGGGCCGAAGAACGCCGTCGAGGGTCGGCCACGGCGGCGATTCGGGGCCGGATGAGGTGGAAAGCAAGAGATCGCCCGTCTCAGGCTCCCGCACCGAACCGTCGGGCCGTATGAGGGCGTCTACCAGGCCCGCGGCCTCCAGGGCGGCCTCCAGCCCGGCGCGGTCGGCGGGTCCGACATCGTCCGCGAAATCTGTCAACTCGAACAGGGGACGCGCCTGGTCGCTCTCCACCGAGTCGCGGCGTGTGTGTCGCTGGGCTGGCGTGGGGGCTGTCCCAGCTTCGAGCATCGCCAGACGGGCGCGGTGCTCTGCCAGTTGCTGGCGGCTGGCCTCCATGTCGATGTCAAGCCTCGCCCGGCGCCCGGCGATCCGGCTGAGCTGATCGGCGGCCAGATCGGCGACATGGGTGGCGAGTGGGAACTCCCGGCTCTCGGGGTCGGCGGCCCAGGTGTCCACGCGGGCGAGCAGATCGGCCGGTGCGGGCACCTGCAGCACGCTCAGGCAGGCCAGATACGTCTCGCAGGCCGCGAGGAGCGCCTCGGTGGCCTCGGCTACCACCTCATCGGCGCGTGCCCTCATCTCGCGGCGGCCGGCCGCATCCGTCTCGGCGTCCGCTGCACGGTCCCGCGCATGTTCGGCCCTCACATGGGTGGCCTGCACGTCTTTGACCGTCAGCGCCATGTGATCGGCCTGTTCGGCCCGGCGGCGCACGATCCGCGTGGCATCCTCGCGGCTGGCAAGGGCACGGTCGTGGTCCTGCGCGAGTCCGGCCTGAGACGCAGCGGCAAGGGACACGGCATGCGCCTCGTCTCGCGCGATGCGCGCCTGCTCCTGACGCTCGGTTGCCGTCCCGGCTTCGGCTTCGGCATCGGCGGAGGCCTTCAGCGCCCTCTCGCGGGCGGCCAGGGCCTCCCTCGCACGTTCTGCTGCCGCCTGCGCAGCCTGACGCGCCTGATCGAGATCACGCGCCTCGCCCCAGGCCGCCGAGTCCTGGAGCGCCGTGTGCCGGGCCTCAAGCCGCGCAATCTCGTGTTGAGCGGCGCTCGCGGCCTCCTCAAGCTCAACGATCGCGCCACGTGCCGCCTCCTCCTCGGATCGGATCGCGGCCAGGTCGCGTCCCAGATCCTCGTAGACCGAGTGAGTCCTGCGCACATCCTGAGCCCTCAGCGCGGTGAGCGCCCTCGCGTAGCGCCTGTGGTCTCTGAGGAACTTTCGTAGCGCGGCGCGAAGCTGCTCCAGTTCCTCGAGCCGATGTTTGTCCTCGTCAAGGGCGCGGAAGGACTCGGCAAGATCGGCCAACACCTCCGGCGGCAGCGGCGGCAGGGAATTGGTCAACGCGTCGGAGAGCTTGGCCTCATTGGGCTTGACCGAGAGCTGGGGTTGGCGTAGCTGGATCAGGAGATCCACCAAGGTGCCATAACGGTCCTCACCCAGTTTGAACAGCGTGTCGTCGATGGCGCGCCGGTAGCCGGCCGTGTCGTTCTCGAAGATCCGGCCCTGGCCATCGGCTGTGACTTCGTCGCGCAGGCGCTCGCGGGTCAGGACCGTGCCTGTGTGGTCGATCAGCCGCAGATCTCCGACTCGTCGTGGGGTGGTGAAGAACCAGTGGCGCACTATCCCGCGCTTGTTGACGGCCTTGAGTCCGCACCCGATGGTGAAGTATTCGGCGGTATCGGTGGCTGGGTCGAGACGCCCGAATTCGAGCCACGTGTATCCCGTGCGGTCCTCGTAGTCCTCGGTTCCCCGCAGGAGGAGGTTCCATTCCATGCGCTTGTGGCGATCCGCGTCGGGTTCAACCCGCGCGGGGGAGAGGTTGGCATCCAACAGGAATGGAAGTGTCAGCGCCAGCACCTTGGACTTACCCGTGCCGTTGTTGCCGCGCAGCAACAGGCGTCCATTGCGGAACCAGAATTGCTCGTCGTCGTAGTAGTACAACTCGGTCAATCCGAGACGCAAAGGCGTCCACCGCTCACCGGTGGGGGTGGGAAGCGATTCGGTGGTCACGCGGTCTCCTCCTGAATATCCATGGGGGCGGCGTCGAAGAGCGACGCCTCTGGTGCGCGGCGGGCAGCGACGCCATCTGCTCGGCGTGGTTCGGTGAACCGGAAACGTCCGATGGCGGCCAGCCCCTTCACGGTGGGGCCGTTGCGTCGAACCAGGCCCAAGGCTTCAAGCTTGGCGATGGCGTCGCGCACGAGGACCGGCGCGGCTGAGGCCTCGCGCGCGCCCACGCGCCAGTAGGACTTGTACTCCTTGGCCCAGCTTGTGACGAGGGCATGCAGCTCGTCGATAGTGACCTCGGGCATCCGCGAGAGATGTTCGGCGATCAGCAGGGCGACGTGGCCATCGGTGCCGACCTCAGGCATTCGCTGGTCGGTGAGCTGGTCTTCGGGATCGGTCATGGCGATGCCTTCGGCCCGAATCTCGGCTTCCAAACCGGTCAGTTCGGTGATGCGTCCGGTCAACGCCACACGCTGCCGCGTCAGATAGCTCGCCTCATCCTGCGACAATTCGTCGACGTAGCAGACCGGATCCTCCAAGAGCTGGATGGTGAGGCGGCGCCTGATCGCGGTGTGTGCGTCGGCTTCGGTGTAGACCGCAGCGCTGGGATGCAACTCGCCTTCAAGTGCGGCAATATCGAGCGGCCGTTCCGGGTCACGGCTAGCGATACGTGCCGGCGACTGAGTCGCCGCGAGGAGCCGGGCCAACACCCTGCGTTCGACGTCGTACAGCGCGGCATCGCCCCCCGCATGCACGTAGGCGTCCTCGTCGCCTGATACCCGGTTGATCGCGCCAAGCCGGAGCAGCAGCCGGATGGCCTGGGCCAGATCCGAGCGCTCTTCACGTGTCTCGAACGCAAAGGTTAGCCCGCCGAGTTCTCGCTCACGGGCCATTCTCACGACATCCTCGGCGAGATTGCCGAGGGTGGTTTGGGCGTCGGCGCGTTCCAACGCCGCGGCGGCGAGGCAGAACAGCACATAGCGGCGCGCGCTGAAGGCCGCGTCGCGGCGTGAGACGGCCGCAGGATGGTGAGCGGCGATGGCTTGCGCCGTGGCGGTGGTGGGCACAATCTGCTTGGTCAACCTGATGACCGCCGAATCCTGCGTGAGACGCCAGCCGGTGTTGGTGGCGAACCAGTCCCGCAGCTGCGGAACATGGCGGCGGACCAGGCGAAATTCGTCCGGCGTCGCGGCGGCACCCACCAAGGGGGTGGTGAGCAGGATGCGTGCGGCGCGCTGAAATTCGGCGCGGGCGGCCTCCTCAGCGGCATCGGTGATGAATCCCCCGCCGGCCGGGCCCATCGGGCTCATTGGCTGCTCCCGGCGCGCAGGATGTCGATCGTGTGGTCCGGACCGTGCAGGGTTCCGGTGGCCGTGTGGATGCGTGCCCTCCCCGCCTCCCGTGCCCTTTCCATGCGGACGATGACGCCGCCATCGGACGACGCGACACTCGCCTCGGCCTCGTCCCCCAGTGCCGCGATGGCGTCGCCCACGAGCGCCAACAACAGGTCGAACTCATCGCCGCCCAGGGCGCCGAGTTCCGACAGGCGGGCGGGTGTGCGCGAGGCCAACGATTCCAAGGCCTTGTCGGCCTGTCGCGAGACCTCGCGGGCGCCCGCCGCCAACAGCTGGCGCGCGCCGTCGCGGTCCTTGACACGGCGGCCGGGGCCGGTGAGTTCGTAGCGACCGGTGGCACGCAAACGGGCGGAGATGGCCACCGGCGGCGCCTGGTCCCAGGCTGTGCCGGGTCGCGTGTCACGAAACTGCGGATCCTCGAGTGTGGCGTGGGTGATCATCAGGTGGCGCGCCGAGGTGAGCCCGAAGGCCGAGCGCCACAGGCGGTGGCGAGCGCCGTCATCGGGCAGGCGAGCGAACAATTCGGCCAAGGCGAGGAAGTCTGTGGACCGGTCCGAACGCCCGGATTGGCGCTCGGCCAGGGCGGCAACAACCTGCAACAACGCTGGCACGGCGGACCGCGCCTTCGCGCGCAGGAGCGCAGCCTCGGACTGCCGCGTCGGGGTGGCGACAAACCAATCGACCAGCCCCCGCCAGCGTTCACGCCAACGTTCTGCGTATCTCAGGCGTTCGGCGTCCGCGCCCCCGGCCCCCGTGGGAGGTCGGTCCTCCACCTCCCTGGCGGCCACGAGCAGACACATCCGGTCGACGTCCGCCGCCGCGAATGCGTTCAATTCACCGGCGATCTGCTGGCCCCGCACCACCAGGTCCTGAACAAACCGGTCGATATAGCGGATGAGCTGGTCCTTGTAGGCGATGAAGGCGTCGAGATCGGCATCGTGCATGTCGATGGAGCGCTGGACCGAACTCATGAAGGCCGCGGCGTTGTTGGCGAGGTCTGTGAAGATGGCGGTCAACGATATGAGGCCGGAGTGGACGCGTGGCCCGTCGAGAGGGTCT
>JAISCU010000232.1 GCA_031265345.1 Bifidobacteriaceae bacterium | reverse complement strand
CCGCTCGGGGTCCGCTCGGCTATCGTTGGGGAAGCGGATTCTCCCGAAAACCGAGGACGGACGGCGAACATGACAGACCAGCCCCCAGCGCGGCCCCGTGCGGGTGACGATCATCCTGCGGGCCGTCAGGCGGCGCAGGTGCGGAACGCTGAGTCAGTGCCCGCGACGGGATCAGCCCGCACCGCTGGCCCGGTCAGGACCGCTGGGGCGGCGCGCACGGCAGGGCCCGCCCGGGCGGCTGGACCGGTGCGGACGGCTGGAGCGGTCCGCACGGCTGGACCGGCGCGGACGGCTGGACCAGCGCGGGCTACCGGGTCGGAACGCACGGAGGCGCCGGCCCACGGGGTAGCGCCAGTTCGCGCGGCGGCGCCAGTTCGCGACGCGGCGCCGGTGCGCGCAGCGGGACCGGCCCGGACCGCTGGGCCGGGACCGTCCACGGGGTCACCGCGGACCACCGGGCCGATCCGACTAGTCCCGCCGTCGGACGCCGACGAGGTCGCCGTCGACACGGAGACCATGATGAGCCGCCTCAAAGGCGACCATTTTCCCGATTTCCCGGATGGCGAGTCCCTGGGCTTCCTCGACCCTGATATCCGCGACTTCTTCGATGAGTTGTTCCGGTCCACCGATATCTCCCGCAGTGCCGCCATCCGTGACGCCAACATCTCCCGCACCTATGGTTACCAGATCATGGACGGCACCCGGATCGGCAAGCGCGATTACTATTTGGCGTTGGCGTTCGCGCTGCGACTGAGCCTGAAGGCCACCCAGCGCATGTTGGCGGTGACCTCGAGCGGCCCGCTGCACGCGCTCATCAAGCGCGACGCGGCTGTCATCTTCGCGCTGAACCACGGCTACGACAACAACCGCCTGTACTGGTTCTTGTCCGAACTGGGCTTGCCGCCGCTCGACACCGGGGTCGAAGGCGCCTGAAAGCACCCCACGAAATCTCCTCCCTCGCTCCGCTCCGGTCAGATCTTCCGCGGGGACCCCGAGGCGCCTGAGAGGGGTTCTCAGGTGTATTGGGGACTGTCCCCATTACTGCTGAGAATGGTTCTCAACTGAATTGGGGACTGTCCCCAATTGTGTCGAAGGGGGTCAGGCGGCGGCGAAAAGCGGGCTGTACGCGGCCAACATCTCGGGGGGCACGGTCTTGAGGGTGCCGGTGGCCTGGGTCAAGGGAACCGTCTCAATGAGCGTGCCATGCAGGGCCATCATGACCCCGCTCTCGCCACGATGCAGCGCGTCCACCGCCGCCGCTCCCAGCCGCGTCGTCAAGACCCGGTCGAAAGCGCACGGGGTGCCACCTCGCTGGACATGGCCCAGCACCACCGACCGGGTGTCCACCCCGGCGCGCGCAGAGATCTCGTCAGCCAGATAGGAGGCGATCCCGCCGACTTGGACGTGCCCGAACTCGTCGACAGCAGCGCCCGTGTCCGCCGCCACGGCATCGGCACGGGGTACCGCACCCTCCGCGACCACCACCACGGCGTCACGGCGGGCTGCCACCAGGTCGCGGACCCGCCGGGCGACATCGTCCAAAGAGAATTCCACCTCCGGGATCAAGGCGGCGGCGGCGGACGCGGCCAGGCCGACCTGCAAGGCGATCCAGCCCGCGTGGCGCCCCATGACCTCCACCACCAGGCCGCGATGGTGCGAGCGAGAGGTGGTGCGCACCCGGTCCACGGCCTCGGTCGCGATCTCCACAGCACTCGTGAAACCGAAAGTCACATCGGTGCCGGAGAGGTCGTTGTCGATGGTCTTGGGCACGCCCACGCAACGGACGCCAGCCGCTGCCAGCCGCGTCGCCGCGCCCAGGGTGTCCTCCCCGCCAATGGGGACCAGGGCGTCGATGCCGTCCGCCGCCAAGTTCGCCTTGATCTGCTCGATCCGGTCATCGCGGCCGGCGTTGGTCCTGGAGGTCCCCAGGATGGTTCCGCCAACGGGCAAAATCTCCCGCACGTCCTCAAGCCCAAGAGGAACCGAATCCCGTTCGAGGGGCCCGCGCCAGCCGTCCAAGTAGCCCACGAATTGGTCGCCATGGACGCGGATCCCCTGAGTCACCGCCGCCCGAATCACGCCGTTGAGCCCTGGGCAGTCGCCGCCGCCGGTCAGCAGTCCGATCCTCATGCGATCACCGCCAACAACTCCGCGACCGAATCGGCGACAGCGGCGCGGGCGGGCGCGAAGTACTTGCGGGTGTCCACCAACCCCGGATCGGCCGTCAGCGCCGCGCGCACAGCCCCCGTGAACTGCTGCGACAACAAAGTTGCGATGTTGATCTTGGTCATCCCGGCCGCGACGGCCGTCACCAAGTCCGAATCCGGCACCCCGGATGAGCCGTGCAGAACCAACGGCACCGGCACGGCCGCCCGCAGGGCCGCGATCAAAGCGAAATCGAGTTTCGCGTCGCGGCTGGTCATCGCATGGGAAGAGCCCACCGCGACGGCCAGCGAGTCGACGCCGGTGTCCAGGACGAACTGAGCGGCATCGTCCGGGTCGGTGCGCACTCCCGGCGCGTGGACGCCGTCCTTGCCGCCCACCTCTCCCAACTCCGCCTCGACCCAGGCGCCGCGGGCATGGGCGAGCGCGGCCACGGCGGCGGTGGAGGCCCGGTTGGCCTCGTCCGGCAGCTTCGAACCGTCGTACATGATCGAGTCCAGGCCCAGGTCCAACGCCTCCGCGATCAGGGGCACGGATTCGGCGTGGTCCAGATGCACCGCCACCGGCACGGCAGCGGAGCGGGCCAAGGCCTGGCAGGCCGAAGCAATGGGAGCCAAGGCGCCGTGGTACTTGACGCAGTTCTGCGAGATCTGCAGGATGACCGGGCGCGCGGCTGATTCGGCCCCCGCCACGATGGCTTCGGCCAGTTCCAACTGGATGACGTTGAAGGCCCCCACTCCGCGTCCGGCAGCGTAGGCAGGAGCGATGATCTGGGCCGGTGAGACTAATGGCATCGGGGGAACCTCATTCCGCGCCAAGGATGACCGAACGGGTCAGGTGGCGAGGACGGTCGGGGTCCAATCCGCGAGCCACGCCGCGCGCGACGGCGAGGCGTTGGGCGCGCACCAGGTCTGCCATCGGGTCCAGTTCGGACCCGATCCAAGTCGCCCCGGTCGCCTCGACCTGGTCCCTCAGCCCGCGCGGCGCCGGCCCGAACATCCATACCAAACGCCCCGGCTCGGCCAACGCGAAGGGACCATGACGGTAGTCCATCGCAGGGTACGCCTCGGTGAAGCTGAGCGAGGCCTCGCGCATCTTGAGCGCCGCCTCCTGCGCCAGCCCGATGGTCCAGCCCCGACCCAGGAAGGCCGCCTGAACAGCAGTGATCCACGTCCCGTCGAGTTCTTCGGCCAAGGCGACGCGGCAATCCTCGACCGCCTGGCCCAGGTCCTCCCCGAGCGACGCCCGCAGCAGCGCGAGCGTCGAAGTCGCGAACCGGGTCTGAACCACCGAACGCTCGTCCGCGAATTCGAGGTCCACCACTTGCCCGGCCTGGTCCGCGATAGGGGTTCCAGGCACGCCGACGATGCCGACGGTGAGGGCGGGTCGCGAACGTTCGGCCAACGCCGCGAGGGCTTGGGCGACCTCGGTGGTCGTCCCAGAACGGGAGATCGCGAC
>JAISCU010000189.1 GCA_031265345.1 Bifidobacteriaceae bacterium | reverse complement strand
TGTTTGTTTTGTCCCGACCCATCGCGGGCCGGGCGGGGGTAGGTCGCCTGCCCCGGCCCCCCCCCCGGCCCTCCTCAGTCACAGAGTTCGTGAAGCGACCTGATCAGCCAACAGGCGCGTAGGGATTGGTCTGGGTCGCGGTGACGATCAGGCTGTCCAGGGCCAGCAAGTCGGTCGCAGTGTTATCAGACTCACTCACGACGGAGCCTGTGACCCGCTCCTGCGCCGAGAAATTGCCACCTGGGAGCTCGACCACGACTGCCACCGTGTGCTTCGAGGTGAGCTTGATCCCGCTGACGATCAGCGCACCGGTCTCCTGGAAGGCGGTCTCACTCAGATCCACCACCGTGCCATCGACAATCTTGGTGCCGCCCTCGTTGAAGACATACACTTTGGCGGTCCAATCAGCGTCTTTCACGAACTCCTCGCCCGCGGTGAGTTGCAGCGTGTACTCCATGTTGTCACCAGTCGCCGTGACGTTCACCGGCAGGACGACCTCCAGTACGTCACCCGGGACGGCCTTGAACGAGGTCGGGTTGATCTTCACCGCGTCCTCCACCGTCATGGAGCCCGACTTGGGATTACCGCTGGTGTTCGCGTCGCGCCGCAGGTCGTAGATGCCGCTCACGGCAGTGGCATCCGCGACATCCAAGATGCCGTGCTGGATCTTGTCCACGTCCGCCTCTTCGGAGTCGGACCACATTGCGAAGGTCGCGCCGCCCAGGAGCAAGGCGATGCCAGCCGCGCCGGCCACCAAGCCCTTGAAACGACGAGAGCGCCGCTCGCGCTCGGTTGTCGGATTGATTGTCATTGTGTTCCTCTCGTTGGGCCCCATTTCACTGGAGCATTGGGTTTTGCCTTGCGCCATTTACAACCGGCGCCCGGCGGTAATTATTCCCGGATCATTCAGGTCCGAAGAAATTCATCGTGAAATCGAATTTCACGTCCGGCTCCCCTGCCGTAGAGGGGAGCACGAATGCCGACCAAGAGTCTGTGGCCGTGACCTTAACACCGTTAGACGTGGCGCCGCTGGCCGTGGCCGTGTTAGTCGCCTCTTCAGGCGTGAACTTGGTCGCGAGACAATAGGTCTGCGAATAGGTCTTGGCCTTCCCGTACTTCGCGCTGATCGCCGAGCCAGCCCTCAACTCATCCGCTTGGCTGACCCCACCATTGGCCTGACCTGGGTAGTTGCCCCAATTGGCCTTGACGGTCGCAGCGGTGCAGGAAGCGGCATCGTCCACCTTGAACAAAGCCAGTTCGCCGCCGTACCGGTTGGCGGACAAGTCCGGAACCGAGCCGGTATAACCGAATCCCATGGTTCCATAAGTGTTCCCGGTAATCTGATACGGCTTGGCCCAAAAGACTGGTTCTTCCGGGTCGCCGCTTTCGATGGCCGCCCGAATTTCCATTGCCTGGTCCGGGCCGAATGGCACCGTCAGAGTCTTGTCGCCCGCAGTGACCGTGTCGACCACTGTGGCCGCGCCTTGACCATTGATTTCGGATAACTTAATCACGGCCTTCAGGCTTGGGACCCGGGTGCCGGAACTAAAGGCTTCGGAGGACCATTTCGCCTGCGTCGCCCCACCGGCCGTGAGCGCGGTGAATAGGACCGCGCCAGCCACCGCCGCCACCAGCAATCTCAGCTTCTTCATTTCTGGACCACCTTCAGATTGTGACCGCCGTAGGTCCGGCTTGGGTCATCGAAGGGATCACAAGCGGGCACCGGGTAAGTCAGGGTGATCACCAACGCAGTGGTGTTGTCCGTGGCTGTGCCGGTCACGCCTGTGCCGGTCACGCCGGTCGCTAGCTGCTGCCCGGATTGATCAGCCACTGCCACCTGCCCGGTGCCGGTGGGCGCCGCGTTCACGGCCAGGGTGAATTCGGCGACCAGGGTGTCACCGCTCCGATTCAGCGGGTAAGTGTCGACGATCTCCAGCTTCGCTCCCTCGCCGCACGGCGTGGTGAGTTGAGCCAGGCCGCCCGCGGCCAGGTCAGGCTGGGAATGCTCGTTGGCCGCCAAAACCTCATCCGTGGCCGACTTCAGCTTCCATGATTGACTCATGGTGCCCAACCACAGGGAGCCGTGCTTGATCGGCCCCATCGCGAAAGTGCCGGTCCCCTTCCAGCTTGCGTAACCCCAGCCCAGGCCCGCGACGATCGCCCCGAGGAGCACCACAGCCACGGGGAACGCCCATGGTCTGCGTCGCTTCGAATCGCGCCGCTTCGACGCTCGCCGCGTCCGTGCTCGACCCTCCGGTGCGTGCGCCTCCCCGGCGCTTTGATCGGTCTGCCTGCTGCTCACATCGATATCGAACGCTGGAGTGCTATCAGCTATTCCCGAATCAGTCAAATGCTGTCCAAAACCGTCTGCGAACACGGCCTTGCGACTCTCGTCACTTCGTGACTGTGCTGGTCAGACGGCCGGACGGCCCCGTCCCCAGGATGCCGCGCCACGCTGGAGGGCCAACCCCACGGCATCGTCCACCGGTGTCCACAACTAGCGGCAACTCGACCCGGCCACCAATCGAAGCCACTTCCAGACACAGACGGAAACGACCGCCGATGCCGCCGACACGGTGACCTGCGCGAACGCGGGCAGCCGGGCAGGCGGCATCGGGCAGCGGTGTCCACAACTGGCGGCAACTCGACCCGGTCGCCAATTGAAGCCACTTGCGGACAGCCGGGACCTCCGCGCCCGTAGGAGGCCCCCAATCCCTCAGCCGAGAGGCCGGACTGGTGTCTGCATGAGACGCGAGATCTGGAATAGGGACCGCCTGAAATCTGGAATAGACCCGTCCCGGCCCGTTCGTGCCGACGGGATCGCCCAAGCACGAATCGCTGCCCTCCGCCGCGCAGCCGCTCACCGGCGGGCTCGACAGGCTGCAACGGCTGCCGATGCCGCCAACACGGTGACCTGCGCGAACACGGGCGGCCGGGCGGGCGGCATCGTCCAGCTGGTATTAGGCGGCCTGGCGGCGAACCCCTTATGGGCGGAGGAGCTCCGCCACCTGGAAAGCCATCTCGAGCGCCTGCTGATGGTTCAGGCGCGGGTCGACCAGGGACTCGTAGCGCCTGGTCAGGGCCTCGTCATCGATCTGCTCCGAGCCACCCATGACCTCGGTGACATCGTCCCCGGTCAACTCGACATGGATGCCGCCCGGCACCGCCCCGGACTCGCGCAGGACCTCGAAGAAGCCCTTGACCTCGTCGATGATGGTGTCGAAACGGCGGGTCTTGACACCGCCCGCGGTGGTGAAAGTGTTGCCGTGCATCGGGTCGCACATCCACACGACCGGACGCTGGGCCGCCTGCACCGCCCGCGCCAGCCCCGGCAGGATCGCCCGCACCGAACCGGCCCCGAGCCTTGTGATCAAGGTCAGCCTTCCCGGCTCGTGGAAGGGATCGAGCTTGTCCGCCAGGCGCAATATGTCGCTGGCGTGGGCGCTCGGGCCCACCTTGATGCCCAGCGGGTTGCGGACATGGCTGAGCAGTTCGGCATGGGCCCCCTCCGGCGAACGGGTCCGCTCGCCGATCCACACGAAGTGCGCCGAACAATCGTAGGGCTGGCCGCCGCGCGAGTCGATGCGCGTCATAGCCCGCTCGTAATCCAGCAGCAGGGCCTCGTGCGAGGCGAAGAACTCGACCATCTTGAGGGCCTCGAAATCGGCGCCGCAAGCGGCCATGAACTGAATCGCCTGGTCGATCTGGGCCGCCACCTGCTCGTAACGGGCGTAGGCGGGGTTGGCCGTGAAGCCGTGGTTCCACTGCTGGACCTGCCGCAGATCCGCGAACCCGCCCATGGTGAACGCCCGGATCAGGTTCAGCGTCGATGACGAGTGGTTGTAGGCCTCGACCATCCGCCACGGGTCGTTGCGGCGCGCCTCGGGTGTGAACTCGAACCCGTTGACGGCATCGCCCCGGTAGGCCGGCAAGGTCACGCCGTCCCTGGTCTCGGTGGCCGCGCTGCGGGGCTTGGCGTACTGCCCGGCCATCCGGCCCATCTTCACCACCGGCAACGACGCCCCGTAAGTGAGCACCACCGCCATCTGCAGGACGGTGCGGATCTTGTTCCTGATCCTGTCGGCGGAGGACTCCGCGAAAATCTCCGCGCAGTCCCCGCCCTGCAGGACGAAAGCCTCGCCCCGGCCCGCGGCCGCCAGCTTCGCCGTCAAGCGGTCGGCCTCGCCTGCGAACACCAGCGGCGGCTTAGCGGCCAACTCTGCCGTGGCCGCGGCCAACTCCGCGGCGTCCGGCCAATCCGGCTGCTGGGCGGCCGGACGC
>JAISCU010000155.1 GCA_031265345.1 Bifidobacteriaceae bacterium | reverse complement strand
ATGCTGTTGGCTGACTCACTCGATTCGCTTGAGGTGGAACGGGAGAACATCGATGTGCTGATCAGCCGGCGGGTGGACGCGATTGTCATCTCTCCCCTCCACCGGACCAAGTCGCGTCCGGCGTTGGTTTCCGCCGCCCAGCTGTTGCCGGTGATCCAGTTCGACCGCATCGCCGCGGCCTCACTGCCCTACGTTGGCGTGGATCAGTACGGTGCGATGACCAAGTTGCTCGACCACTTGGAAGCGGGAGGACGGAGCCGAATTGCGTACGTCGGATCGGACACGGGTGAATCGACAGCAGCGGAACGGCTGACGGCATTCCGTGACTGGACCGCGGCGCGCAACCTGCCGCAGGGCTACTCGCTGACACCCTCGACTATGGAGGGTGGCACCTCGGCCGCTCGGCGGATCCTGGCCCGGCGGCCCGATGTGGACGCGATTGCCTGCTGCAACGACGTCATCGCCATCGGCGTGTTGTTCCATCTGGGTGCGCGGGGTATTGCGGTCCCCGGTGAGGTTGCGGTGACAGGCTTCGACAACACGATCGGTTCTCAGCTTTGCCGGCCAACCCTGACCACGGCCACGCAGCCACTGGAAGAGGTAGCCCGCCAGGCAGTCGCCTGGGCTCAAAGTGCCGATCCGCCGCCGGAGCGCCGTGCCGTGTTGGACGCGACTATCGAGATTCGCGAATCGACTGTGGGCCGGACTGCGGCCGGGCTCAACCGGCCGGGCGCGCCGGAGTGACCGCGGCCGGAGGCAGATGCCTGGCTGGCAGTGTGGTGGGCCGCCAGGATTCCCGCTTCGCTTCGAATGCGGTGATTCGGTCCGCGTGGCGCAACGTCAGCCCGATGTCATCCAACCCTTCCATCAGGCGCCAACGCGTGTAATCGTCCACAGCGATAGGGGCCACGATGTCGAGGCAGCGGACCTGACGTTCTACCAGGTCAACTGTGACCTGCGTGCCGGGTTCGGTCTCTAGTACCTTCCATATCAACTCGATGTCCGCCTGGGCGGCCTGGGCGGCGAGTAGCCCTTGCTTGCCGGCGTTGCCGCGGAAGATGTCCGCGAACCGGGCCGAGATCACCGCCCGGAAACCGTAGTCCTTGAGGGCCCACACGGCGTGCTCGCGCGAGGAGCCGGTGCCGAAGTCCGGTCCCGCCACCAGCACAGACGCTGCGGAATAGGCCGATTGGTTGAGGACAAAGCTCGGATCGCCGCGCCAGGCCGCGAACAGGGCATCCTCGAAGCCGGTGCGTGTCACGCGTTTCAGGTAGACCGCCGGAATGATCTGATCGGTGTCCACGTTGCTGCGCCGCAGCGGCAGCCCTATCCCGGTGTGGCTGGTGAACTTGTCCATGTTTCCTCCTGGCTTCCTCGAACCGGCTCAGGCCGCGTCGCCCAGATCGGACACCGAGGAGAGCGTTCCCCGGATAGCGGTCGCTGCTGCCACCAGCGGCGAGACCAAATGCGTCCGTCCGCCTCGGCCTTGGCGGCCCTCGAAGTTGCGGTTGGATGTGGAAGCCGACCGTTCGCCTGGGGACAGTTGGTCCGGGTTCATGCCCAGGCACATCGAACAACCGGCGTTGCGCCACTCTGCTCCGAATGCTCTGAAGACGTGGTCCAGTCCTTCGGTCTCGGCTTGGAGACGGACCCGGGCCGATCCTGGCACAACCAGCACCCGCAAGCCCGGAGCTTTGTGCTGCCCAGCGACAACCGCGGCGGCCGCCCTCAGGTCTTCTATCCGGCCGTTGGTGCAAGAGCCGATAAACACCGTGTCGACGGCTATGTCCCGCAGGGCCGTGCCGGGTGTCAACCCCATGTATTCGAGGGCCCGTTCACAGGCCGCCTTGTCATCCTCGGAGGCGCAATCATCGGGGAATGGGACCGAGGCCGATAGCGGCAAGCCCTGGCCGGGGTTAGTGCCCCACGTGACGAACGGTTCCAAGGTCGCGGCGTCGAGCCGCACCTCGGTATCGAAGACCGCGTCCTCATCGCTCGCCAGAGTCCTCCAATAGGCGGCGGCCTCATCCCAGTCGGCTCCCACGGGAGCGTGGGGCCGGCCCTGGACGTAGGCGAACGTCGTATGGTCCGGGGCCACCATCCCGGCCCGGGCGCCGGCCTCGATCGACATATTGCAGATCGTCATCCGGGCCTCCATCGACAGCGCCCGGATCGCCTCGCCGCGGTATTCGATGACGTGGCCCTGTGCGCCGCCCGTCCCGATCTTGGCGATCACGGCCAAGATGATGTCCTTGGCGCCGACCCCTGGGCGCAGCGCACCGTCCACTGTGACCGCCATCGTCCTGAATGGCGCCAAAGGGAGGGTCTGGGTGGCCAGCACATGCTCCACCTCGGAAGTGCCGATTCCGAACGCGAGTGCACCGAAAGCGCCGTGGGTCGAGGTGTGAGAATCACCGCAAACCACGGTCAGTCCCGGCATCGTGAGTCCCAATTGGGGGCCGACCACGTGAACAATTCCCTGGTCGGCGTCGCCCAGCGAATGCAACCTGATGCCGAATTCGGCCGCTCCGGCGCGCAACGTCTCGATCTGGATGCGGCTGGTCGGATCGGCGATCGGCAAGTCGATGTCGAGGGTGGGTGTGTTGTGGTCCTCGGTGGCAATGGTCAGGTCAGGGCGTCGTACCTGGCGGCCGGCCAGGCGTAGGCCCTCGAAGGCCTGTGGACTGGTCACCTCATGGACCATGTGGAGGTCGATGTAGATGAGGTCCGGCTCGCCTTGTTCCCCGCGGCGCACCACGTGGTCTTCCCACACCTTCTCGGCCATCGTCCTACCCATGGGTTGCCCCCTTCTTCACCGCATCAACTGCCGCCTGTCACTGGGACGGCCGGGCCGGGACTTGAGTCTCATACTTTGGAATGGCAGTATCGAGACATGGACAATGGTAGCGGAGTGGGCGTCCTGGACAAGGCAGCATCGGTGCTCAGCGCCCTGGAATCGGGCCCAGCCACCTTGGCGCAGCTCGTCGCGGCAACGGGTCTGGCGCGGCCCACCGCCCACCGCCTAGCGGTGGCGCTCGAACACCACCGGTTGGTAGCACGGGACATGCAGGGACGGTTCGTCTTGGGGCCTAGGCTCTCGGAACTCGCCACCGCCGCAGGTGAGGACCGCCTGCTGGTGGCCGCAGGTCCCGTCCTGGCCGCGTTGCGCGACCATTCGGGGGAATCGGCTCAACTCTTCCGCCGCCAAGGCGACCAACGCATTTGCGTCGCCGCCGCCGAACGGCCGATGGGCCTGCGCGATTCGATCCCGATTGGCGCCGTCCTATCGATGCTCGCCGGTTCGGCCGCCCAGGTGCTGCTCGCCTGGGAGGAACCCGACCGGCTTCACCGGGGCCTGCAAGGCGCCAAGTTCACCGCCACCCACCTCGCC
>JAISCU010000038.1 GCA_031265345.1 Bifidobacteriaceae bacterium | reverse complement strand
ACGCTCGGGAGGGCTGTCGGGCTGAAGCTCGCCCGGACCGACCGTGAACCAGCTATTGCTCCCAATCGAGCGGGGGGGGGGTCTGTCAAATGCCTCGCGTGCCGTACGATCTGTCCATGCGAATCGGGTCGGCGACGATGGCGTCATTGGTGTTTGGGCTGGTGGCGGTGGGCGGCTGTTCGGGTGGGAACGGCGTGCCTAGCTTGGACCGCGTGGCGCTCGATGACCGGCCCCAAGCGGAAATTGCCCGCGCCATGGTGGAATGCCTTCGAGACCTGGGCGTGCCTGCCCACGAGTTGAGCCTCGACGGCATTGTCGACGGCCTGAACGGCCAGGTTGTCGTCGATTTCCCTGAAGACCAACTTGTCTATGTCTCGGATGGCTTCACCACATCGACGGATGATTACGATAATGACCTTTCCGAGACGGAGCTTGAGGCCCAGCGGGACCAGCTCTATCTCTTGGCGGACAAGCATTTGGACGGTGACGTGCGGTCGGACGAGCCGTTCTTGATTGTCGGCGCCAACGACTACACGGACCAGTGGGTGAAATGCCTGAAAGAAACTGGTTACGTCGACCCCACTACCGTGGCCTCCCGCCGGGTGGAGTCCAAGGAGATGCGGTGGAAATTGGACGCGACCCTAGCTTGGTTGGACTGTGCGCGGGACAACGGCTATCCGTCCCTGAAGGATCCCGATCCGCCACCAGCGGACGGCTACACCACCGAGCCGATGGCTTTGTTGCCGGGCAAGATGACCGAATCCGAGTTGCGACAATTGCTGCTCGCCTGCCCCAACTTCGACAAGGAGGCGCACCTGGGCGCAGATCAGATGGAGACCGATGGCACCGAAGCCGGTTGGGAGGCCGTGGTGCAGGCGTTTCCGGGGGTCATAGACCCGGTGATCGGCTTCGATGTCCCCGGCTTCAACGGCGACACCCATGATGGCGCGATGGACGGCCTCTCCGACGCGGACCAGAACCGGCTGTACGCGCTCCGCGACATCCTGGAGGCGGAGGCCTGGGAGTACCACAGGGCCACCGCAAAGTAGGCAGCCCTCGTCACGGCCCCAGGAGCGCGAGTGGTATGACGCCGATGCCGTCCGGTCGGCGGTACGCGCGTTCTCCGGTTGTCAACACGGCGGCATCGGCCAGGCGGGGGCCGATCTTCTCCCGTAGCCAGAGCAAATGACGGACGTCGTGGTCGCTCACTGCCCGAGCGAGTTTGACCTCGAAGGCGACCACCCTACGGTCCTGTCCTTCGGCTATCAGGTCGATCTCGCGGGCGCCTTCCTTGGTCCGGAGGTGGAAGACATTGGCCTCGGCCCCGGCCGCGAGCACCCTGACGGTCAGAGTGGCCAGGGACTCGAACAGGGCGCCCAGGAGGCTGCCACTGGCCGCTGCTATCCGGTCGCCCTCGCCCTTGATCAGGGCCTCGCGGCTGGCGCCGATCAACCGAGCGGCGAGCGCCGGATCGACCAGGTGATGCTTCGGGACTCCGACCAGGCGGGTCAGGGGCGCCAGGCTCGGCTGCCAGGCGGGCAGCGGATCGAGCACAAACAGGCGGATCAGGGTCTCGCGGTAGGCCGCGACGGTCTGGCGAGCAGGCTTGTTCGACTCGCCGGGCGTAGCAGCATCGAGAATGTTGCTGTACGCCGCAGTGGTGGACGTGGCGGCGGCGTAGGCCCGCAGCCACGCTGTCAAGGCCTCTGGGCGGCGGACCCGCCCGCCGTTCTCTTCGATGTCATGCTCCACGGCCAAGGCCAGGTAGCTGTCGAGTTGGCGTCGGCGCGGTCGCTCGGGGAGGCTCCGGATGGCGGGGAACCCCGAGCGCATGATCTCGTCGGTGTACGCGTCCAGGCCGAACGTCGAGCTGCCGCCGAGCGCGGGCTGGGCGCCGGACAGCATTTGGGCGAGCGAGACGGTGGCTTGGCCGGGGAAGCGTTCGCTGAGCGCGAGCGGGCGCATCACCAGACGCAGAATACGGCCGGCGCCGGAATGGAGGCGCGTCTCCGGCTTGGGGCCGGCCGAGCCCGTGAGGATGAAACGACCTCCGCTGGGGTCTTGGTCAACCGCCATCTTGACTTCGTTCCACAGTCCGGGCAGAAGCTGCCACTCGTCGAGCAGAACGGGAGTCGGCTCGCGTGCCAATAGGCTGAGGTCGGCGGCGAGCGTTTCGCGGGTCTCGTCCCTGGTCAAGAGCCAGGTGCTGGTGGCGCGGCGCTGCGCCGTGGCGGTTTTCCCGACGCCTTTGGCGCCCTCGATGGCGATGGCCGCGATGTGCTCGATCAGTTGGTCGAGTTCGCCGTCGATGACTCTGGGCAGATAGTCCACAGTCCCAATCTAACATCCGGACGGCGCTGAATCCAACATCTGGACGGATATCTAACTAACAGCCGGACGGCTCTCAATCCAACATCTGGTCGGGTCAGCGAAGTCGTCGACCGCAGAAAACACCGACCCAATCCGGTGAATTTCACCTAATGGATTCGGACATTCTCCTGTGGAAACGGATAGGGACGGCTCTGGCATGGGTCGAAGGCCGTATACATTCGGGATGGTCGGCAGGGTCAGCGCCTGGCGCTCGGACGGGGCGGTGGCCTGCCGTCAGGAGGGTTGCATATCAGCAACCTTCGGCCTAGGCTCGACGCATGACTGCAGCAGCGACGTTGGTCGGGCGAGCGCGTTCGTCGCGCCGATTGTCGATGGGTGCCCTGGCGGACTTGGCGGGAGTCCCGAAGTCCACGATCAGCC
>JAISCU010000027.1 GCA_031265345.1 Bifidobacteriaceae bacterium | reverse complement strand
CTCCGTCAGGGCCGCCCGGCTCCGCGTTCCCCTCGCCAACTCAGCATTTGCCCGGCCCCGCCCCGACGGCGCCTCCCGCCACATCGCAGGCACCGCTGCACGATGCCGCCCCCGCGTCTGCGCCACCACCGCCCCCTCCCGCGCCACCGTCGCCGGAACCAGCAGAACCAACGCCCGAAGCGTCGCTGTCACCCGGCCAGTCGGGAGTCCCGAGTGTGATGCAAGCATCCGTGCCCCCGACGCCCCCAGCGCCGCCAGCCGCCGCTGCGCCCCCACCCGCACCGGCACCGACGCTGCCGCCGCCGTCCCCTCCAACGCCTGCGCCCGGCCCGCAGTTCGGCTCTGCGCCACCTCCGCCTCCGCCATCAACAATTCCGGCCGCGAGCGCGCCTGGATATCCACCACCAGGCCCTGGATACACACCGGGGCAGCCGTTCCCGCCCGCACCGCCGACAGGCGCGCCACCAGCGCCAGGCCCCGGATACTCCCCAGGGCAGTATTCGCCGGTAGCGCCGCCGCCCGCGGCCAAGAAGCCGCCGCGCGCGCGCGATCCGCGCAAAGGCAGGGTGGCCTGGATCATCGGATTGGCGCTGGGCGCCCTCGCCTTGGCAGCGGGAACGTTCTCGCTGGTCTTCTTTGTGATCCTGTCCTGAGGCCTGGGCGCGCCGCCCCGGTCATGACTGAGGCGGCTCGACCACCCGGACCTGAACCGCGAACGGCGCGGCCCTCTTGGCGAACAGCGCATCAGAGGTGAGCAACGCGGAGCACCCCGCGCTCAACGCCGCGGCCCAGTGGATCGCGTGTTGCGCGCCCACGTCATGGGCGGCCAGCAGCCGGGCCGCGATCTCGAAGACGGGCCTGTCAATGACAACCAAGGCCAAGCGCCCGAATTGGGCGCGGTAGTCTGCTTCCAACTCGGCGTCTTGGCGCCGGAACGCTCCGACCAAGCATTCCATCTCGGTGAGGGCGCTGATAGCGAGCGGCTCGGTAGCGGTCGCGAAGGCCGCTCGCGCAGCCTCGCCCGCAGTGCCTGCGTCCTCCACGGCGTAGATCAGCACGGACGAATCAAGGTAGATCACTCTCGCCACGACTCCCGGTCCGCCTGGATGTCCGCCGCTATCTCCGCAGTGGTCCTGCGGTGGGCGCGGCGCGCGAGGCGGCGGCGCATGTCTTCGGCGGCCAAGGCCCCGTCGCCAACCGTGGACGGTTGATCCACCCGCACGAGCCTGAGGATGGGTCGCCCGTGCCGAGAGATCGTGACATCGGCTCCGGCCTCGGCCTGGGCAACGATTTCCGACAACCGGTCATGCGCCTCCGCGATGCCCACAGTGATGGCTCCCGGCATGCCCGCTCCCTTCAATCTCGCTACTTTTCAGAGCAATACTAGCGCGATTCCCGCTCGCAAGGACCGAAAAGCGCTTCCAGACTTTGGACGATGCCGCCCCAACGGTCGCGCACGAGACGGCCCGGCGGCATCGTGCAAGGGTTCGAACCGGGCGGTCGCGGGCACAAGCCGGTCAGCCGAGCCCCAACGCGGGCGCCCGCCGTTCCTCCGGCAACGGGTACTGGTTGGCCAGACAGCCGTCCAGGCCCTTCGACTGCTGCATCATCAACGGCGCCAACAGCCCCCCGCCGGGGCAGGCCGTGTGGTCCAGTCCGAGCCAGTGGCCCACCTCGTGGTTGACGGCCATGGTCCGGTACTCGCCCATGGGGATCCCGTCGAGCGCGCCCGGCAAAGCGCCGTGCAGCCAGCGGTCCTGGTTGATCACCACGTCCCGGCCGACCCGGCAGGAGTACTCGGGGGCGCAGTCCTCGGCGAAACCGGTCAGCTGGTCGGCGGTGGCCAGCCACAAGGTGAAGTCGCCGCCGCCCTCAACCCGGTCGAACCCCACCCGCGCCGACCGCCAACCCGCCGGGTCGTCCAAGATGTCCTGGGCCTCGCGGGCGAAATCGGTCAGCGGAACCTCGATTGAGCCCCTGCTCGCCACGTCATAGGTGACCACGACCGAAGCGTCCGGGTGCTCGCCGACCTCCGCGCCGGGCAGGTCCGATTCGCCGGACTCACCGGCACGCGCCGCCTCAGATTTGGGCTCCCCCACGCCCAGCCCGGCGGCGACAGCCTTGGCGCCAGCCACCAATCCGATCAGCGCCGCCACGGCCAGGACCCCGAACACCAACCGTCCGAGCGGCGTCAAGCGGGTCCGGCGACGGGTCTGGTAAGTGGTCATAACCAAGCCTGACCCGCGGAGCCGCATGGGCGCATCGTTCGGAGGTGCCCAATGCGATCCGCCGCCCGCACGACCGAGCCCGGCCGCGAGTCCTACCTAGGAATGAGCACTGAGCCACTACGCCAGCACGGAGTTGATGTAATCAATGGCGTCATCGATGTCGAATCCCCCCGTGCACCCGCGGTGCGAGCCCGCCCCCACCTCGCAGGTCGCGGGCGGCGAGGTGACCGACACCACCTCGAGCCAACGGACCTGGTCGGCCAGATCGATGATCTCGACCTGAGTGATACCTTGCGAGGCGGGGCCACCATTGCTGTAGGCGCCGATCACGTTGCCCTCCACCAACTGCGCGGAGATTATGTAGCGCAAGAGGTCGAGTGACTGTGTCTGCACCTCGCTCGGGATGGCGTCAGAAACGGCCACGGGCGAATTCCCGGTCACCAGCACCGGGCCATCCACAGCGGGCACGCCGGACGCCTCAGGATAAGAGGCTCCCTCGTGCCGGAGCGCCACCGCGCATTCGGAGAACAGCTTCGGCGTGACCGGCTGATCTATGAAGTCCATCACTCGAAAGTCCTCGAAGTCGCGTCCGTTGAGGCGCTGGAGGCCAGGCAGCGTCGCCTTGATTTGCCTCAGCATCAACGCCGTTGGAATCTCCCTGACGATCGTCGGCACAAACTCTTTTCGTACGTCGACCTGCTCGTCCGCGAGCGACAACGACTCGAGCCTCGACAGCGCGGACAGGCTTTCGAGGTGCAACTGGTCGCGGTCTTCCCAGTCGAAACCATCCGTGTACCAGCGACCGATCGCCAGGCTCCGAAGGTTCGGGAAAGACTCTGCGATCACCGCAAAATCAGGCTTCTCCGCGTAAGTCAGATCGACCAAGCTGGGCATCGCGCTGTCCGGCCAATCCTCGGGGCTGATCGAATCGGCCCGGAGCGACACCAGATTGGGGATTTCAAGCACCGACGTGCCTGTGGCTCGATGCCCGGTCACGTCGGTCGCCAAGTCCAACGATGAGAACTCGGTCGCGACCAAGACATCGACGATGCCAGCTGGCTCGTCGGGGTCGAAGCTACTCCCGGCCTCGATCATGAGGCGCGCCTCGCGACCGCGAAGAGCCTCCCTGAATGGCGCCGAGAGCTGCTTGATCGCGTTCTCGCCTCCCACCTTCACCTCGATCCGGTCGTCTTGGGCCAGGTACCCGACGCTGCCACCGCCCTTCCATTCGTCAGTGCAGAAAGCCCTGCCCCCATGGCCTGACCATCCCACGCTCAATAGAGCCTCGTAGAGTTGCACGAACGCGGCTCCCATTTCGGTGTTCGCCACCGAAGGGGCGGGCTGGGGGCTTCGGCTGGCGCTGGGTCCGGGGTCGGCGCCGGGTGTCGTGCATGCCGCCGCCATTCCCGCCATGAGCGCCACAGCGGCCAGAGCGGCCAGAGCGCATTTGAGCTTCGCCTTGTGACGCGCACAGGGAATCTGGGGCCGGGTGTGCCGACAATCGGTGGTCATGAACACGAGGCTACCGAAATGGAAGGCGGAGGCGGTCTGCTCCGAGCAGACAATTTTGCACGATGCCGCTCTCTCGTCCCCGCCCGCGTCGTCGGCATTTGGCCGGACGGGCTAGCAGCCGCCAGACCGCTCGCCAGTCGACCAGCCACGCGCCATGAGCCCCGTCGGGAACACGGGTTGGTGCCAGGCACCAACCCGTGTTCCGGGCGGGGCTTCCAGCAATGGCACGGAGACGAACAAGGGGATGGCCCATCAACGCATTGTGCCGCTCATGCGTCCACCCGTTCGGCCGGTCCTGCCGCATGGGCCCGCTTTCGGTAGAACAGTCCTCTGGCCGCCATCAACAGGCCGGCGTAGGCCAGCCACAGCCAGCCGATTCCGCCAGGGCCGTGAGCCCACAGCCGGATCGCCAGGGCGGCGGGCAAGTAGCACAACAACGCGACGCCCATCCCTTTGGCCAAGAACACGAAATCTCCTGCGCCCATCAAGATGCCGTCCAGGGCGAAGGCCCACGCGCCCAAGGGCATGCACAAGGCCATCACCAGCAGGCCAATAGCGGCGGCGCGGTGGACGAGCGGATCATCGCTAAAGGCCCACGGCCAGACCCAGGCCAAAGCTGCGAAAACGGCACCTAAAGCTACGCCAGTGAAGACAGACAAACGCATGACCGCCCGCTTCACATCCGCCAGACCGGTCGGGTCACCAGCGCCGATGGCGGAGCCCACTAGCGCTTGCGCTGCCACCGCCAGGGCATCAATGGCCAGCGCCGAGAAGGACCAAATGTTGGTGACGACCTGTTGCGCCGCCAGTTCCGCAGCGCCCAAACCAGTGGCCACCCACAAAGCGACCATTGCGCAGGCCCGCAAGGCACAGGTGCGCAAGAACAGCGGCACACCGGAGCGCGCCACCCGGCCAAGCCCGCTCCAACGTGGCCGCAGCCCCACTGACTGCCGCCGCGCGAAGGCCACCACCAGTCCCCCGGCCCACAGCGCCATGACCGTCTGGCCCAGAACCGTGCCGAGCGCGGCGCCCATGATCCCCAGCCCGGCCGGGTAGCACAGCACCAGCGACCCGATCGCGTTCACGATGCCGCCGGCCATCGCCACCCGGAGCGTCACCTTGGTGTTGTGCAGGCCCCGCAGCACGCCGGTGGCGGCCAGCACCACCAGCATGGCTGGCAGCCCGAGCGCCGACCAGCGCAGATAAGTGACGGCCTGGTCCAGCACGGCAGAATCTGGCCCGAACAGCGCCGCCAGCGGTCGCGCCGCCGCCCAGAGCGCAATCGCCAGGCCGGTGCCCAACCCGAAGGCGAGCCAAAGGACGTCGGTGCCCCGGCGAGCGGCATCGTCCAAACGTCCTGCCCCAAACGCCTGCGCGACCGCGGCGGTGGTCGCGTAGGTCAGGAAGACGCAGAGATAGACCGTGGTGCCCAGAATAGCCCCGGCCAACGAGAGCCCGGCCAGCGGCGTGGTGCCGAGGCGGCCAACGATGGCGGTGTCCACCATGATGAACACCGGTTCCGCCACCAGCGCGCCAAGCGCGGGCACAGCCAGTGCCAGGACACGCCGATAGGAAGGGCTCATGGCACGCGATGGAGCCATTCGGGAGTGGCGAACTTGGTGGTGACCAGCTCGGCGGCGCGGGACAGCTCGGCGGGCGTGGGCTCGGACCGCGAGAGCCCGTGGAGCGACTCGAAATGCGAGATGAAGGCTTTGACGATGGCGTCGCGCGGAAGGCCGGTCTGCGAGCGCAACGGATCGACGCGCTTGGCGGCCGACTTGGTGCCTTTGTCGGACAGCTTTTCGCGGCCGATCCGCAGGACCTCGAGCATTTTGGCGGCGTCGATGTCGTAGGCCATGGTGACGTGGTGCAACACCACGCCGTCCGCGAAACGCTTCTGGGCGGCGCCGGCGATCTTCCCCGCCGGACTGGCGATGTCGTTGATCGGCAGGTAGCTGGCGTCGATCCCGAGCGAGCGCAGAGCCCCCACGCACCAGGCGTCCAGGAAGGCGTACGAGTCGACGAAGCTCATGCCGTCCACCAGCGACTCCGGCACCACCAGCGAGTAGGTGATGGTGTTGCCCGGCTCCACGAACATGGCTCCGCCGCCGGACACCCGCCGCACCACGGTGGTGTCGTGGCGCGCGGCCCCCTCCTCGTCCACCTCGTTCGACCAGGATTGGTAGGAGCCGATGATGACGGCGTTGGAAGCCCATTCCCAGATCCTCAGTGTGGGCCCGCGCCTTCCCGCCGCCAGCTCCTCGGCGTAGACCTGGTCCAGAGCCATCTGGGTGTACGGGTCGCGGGGCTGCTCCTGGATCAAGGTGAACTGGTGGTCCGCCCAGGTCGAGGACTTTCCCAGAGCGCGGCGCACGGCGATGGCCACGGCGGCGGCATCGAAGCCCACTAGCGTGTCGGTTGGTTCCAGCGCCTGTTCGACGCGCTTGGCGAGCGTTTGCGCCTGCTCCTCGGTGGACGCTCCCAGCAGGGAGGCCTCGATGCGGGCCAGCGCCTCGTCCGGCTCGAGGAAGAAGTCGCCTGCCACTTTCACGCTGGTCAACCGTCCATCGATGCTTTGGGTATCGACAGCGACGAGCTTCCCACCGGGCGTTTTGTATTCTCCATGCACCGCCCCAGGGTAACCCGCCTTCGCCTCGGTTCTGTAATCCCGTAGGGGCTGTCGGTTTTGGTGCCTTTGCTCGGAGACTTTCAGGGGCACGATGCCGTCGGGTCGGCTCCATCCATCCAACCGGTTCGCGGCGCGCGAGAATTGGTAGGCGTCCAAGTGCGGCAAACGGGGTCCTGCCGGACATGACCATGACGAGGAACGAACCGAGCCCGCCCTTCGACGAATGGAGAACATGTGACACAGCCCGGCGCTGACACCGGTCATGGACTGGTCGAACGGTTATTCGCTGAGCACTCGGCCACCGTGTACCGGTATTGCCGCCTGCGGTTGGAGACCCACGACGCGCACGATGCCGTCAGCGAAGTCTTCGTGGTGGCGTTGCGCCGCTGGGAGGATATCCCGCCAGCGCAGGTCGCGTGGCTGTTGGGAGTGGCCCGCCGGGTCGTGGCCAATATGCTGCGAAGCCGACGGCGAGCCGGGGCGCTGGCTGAGAAGCTGGGCTTCGACTTTGGCGACCGGGCGTCCGACGTGGCCGAATCGGTCGTGGCGTCGGATTCCGCCTACCGCGCCCTGGCCAGTCTTCGTCCGGCTGATCGCGAGGTCTTGCTGATGGCCCTCGCCGGGCCGTTGTCGCAAGCGGACCTGGGCGTGGCGCTGGGCTGTTCGGCCAAGACCGCCGCGAGCCGGTTGAGCCGGGCCAGAGCCCGACTCGACCAAGCGACAGCGGAGCTCGACGGACCCGTTCCTCAGCCGGCTCCAGTCGGACCGGCTATATCTCAATCAAGGAGCAACTGATGGACCAATTCGACCGCCTGAGCCAACGCGCCACCCCCGATTCTTTCGACCCAGACTCAGCCTGGGCCGGAACCGTCCGGCGTTTCGCCGCCGAGGACGCGGGGAACGGCGCTCGCAGCGGGCTCTCGCCCGCTCGGGCCGCAGCCGTGCCCGCCCACAGCGCGATCCGCCCATCCGGGCGCCACCGGGGCGCGAAGTGGGCTGGAGCCCTGGTCGGCGCTGCCGCCCTCGCGGCCGCCGTGCCCCTGTTGGTGATCGCCAACCAACCGAAAGGCCAGGCCGGTCTGGCGAGCTCACCCAGCCCCACGGCATCGGCAGAATCGTCAAGCTCAGCGGCCGCCGACCCGACCTTAAGCACGCGCGCCCCACTGCCCGGCCAGGCCTGCGCGCCATCCGCTGGTGAGCGAACAGTCACCGTCGCGGAGGCCCAAGCGCTGATGCAAGATGCTCTATCCGCGTTGAACGCGTCGGACTTGGTCATCAGCACCGAGACTCTGGCCGAGGACGGCCGGTTCTCTGACAATGAACGCATCACCGCGCCAGTGGCTGGAGGACGGCTGCTGCTCTCTCAGATTGAGGTCGGCCAACCGTGGCCCGGACAATGGCACTCCGACTCAGAATCACTTCTGCACGTGGACGAAGACGGCGTCCCGCACTCCCTTCGCATCCGTCACGACCTGCGTTCTTACTCGGAAGAGTCCGGTGAAGACCAGGTCTACGGCAACGGAACCGACTACCTGGATCCCGAGGACAGCGGCTGGATGGGACAGTTGACGAGCCACTGGCAGACGGCGCGGGAGTTCCTCCTGAGCGCCAGCGACCCGACCGCGACTGACGGCGTGACGGTCCTCGGCTGGGATCAACAAGACTCCTGTGACGTGGTCAAACTCCAACTGGCGGCGTCGATCCTGCCGGCCGAATACCAAGCCGACTCCGTGCTCACCTCGGTCGGCCTGTGGCTCTATCTGGACAGCGGGCTGCCTGCGCGGATGGCGTTCAACTTCGACCTGGGCAAGGTGAATCGAACCTGGCAGGATGGAGCCTTCAGCTGGTACCCGACCGCAGGCGGCTGGTGCTGGGAGGAGGGGCGGATCGACGGCGCGTCTGGCGACTGCACCGACCGCCCGATCGTCTTCAGATGGTCCAACTCGTCCGACCCGGCCGCCGACCTCACCTTGGAGATTCCGGACGGTTACGCCGAATGGCACACCAGCGACGCCTATTTCTGGACTCTGGTGGGATTCTCGGTCTACGGACCGGACGAGACCCAGATCGACCGGCAACTGGAGGATGGTTCCTTCTTAGTGGAGGACTGGACCAGGGACAGCGTGACGATCACTGAGCACTCTGCTGACGGCACGACGGTCGGCGAGCCGTACACGCTGACCGTTGGCGAAGCCCTCGAGCAATTGCGTTCCGGCGGGTCGTGGGCTGACGCGGTCTATGCCTCCAACAAGCCAGCGGCGGTGTCCGAACCAGTTGAGTGACTGACGGCTCGGCCCTCCCGCTGGGGCCACTGGCGGCGGCTGACCCCTGCCGGCGGCTGAGCAGACCTTGGAACAGGTCGGAACACGGGTTGGTGCCTGGCACCAACCCGTGTTTCGCGTCTGGCGCGTGGGCCGGAGCTGCAAACCGATGGTCTCGCCATGCATTCGGGTGGTTTCGAGCGCCAGACCATCCGAATGCAGGTTCGACGGGCGCGAGACCAGCGTTTTGCAGACCGGGGTTTTCCATATTCCCTGGTCAGAGCGCTGGAGAGGTCGGCAGCGACATGCATTTGGATGGTCTCGCGCAGGTAGTGCGTGCGAACCGATGGCCTGGCCAGCGAGACCGTCGAAACGCAGGACCGAGACCATCCGGATGCAGCCCGGGCGAGTCAGTTTGACCGCTACCCCACCTGGGACCCGGCCTCAGCGCCGCGCGATCAGGCCGGCCAGGACCACGGCCACGAGTTCTCGCACCATCTCCTCGAAGTCGAGCCGGAAGACTGCCAGGTCGGGGTGGGCCTGGTACGCGGCCCGCATGCCCGGCGAGGGCTGGCTCAGCGACCACACGCCGCCCACAATGATGTTCACCGCCCCCGCAAGCTGCAGCCGGGACCTCGGATCGGTGATCGGCAGCCCCGCGGTGACAGTGTCCACCAGGCGCTCGGCCCGCGCCAGCGTCTTGCGCTTGTAGGCGGCCGCAGCGTCGGCGGAGACGTTGCGCTCGAGCAACACGGTGGCGCTCGACAACAGTTCGCACATCATCGGCCGGGCGGCGGCTGTCCGCGCGACCGCCAGGGACACCCGGTCGACTTGGCCCCGCGTCTCGGCCGGCCCCGGCTCCCCCGGCGAGGTCTGGCCGCGTTGAGGCGCCGGTTGGTCACCGGAACCACTTTGCCCGAGGCCGCGCGGCTGGCAACGGCCGTCCCAAGACTCGACCTGGGGGCGGCCTGGCAAGCCGCGCAAGTCTTGCTCGATGGCGTCGAGCCAGGCGTCGTACTCCAGGCCGAGCAACTCGCGCAGCACGGCCTCGCGCGACTCGAAGTAGCGCAGCACGTTCGACTTGGCCAGACAGACGCGCCGGGCCAGTTCGTTGAGGCTGAACTCGGCCACTCGTGAAGCGGCGAGCATCGAGGCGGCGGCTTCGAGGATGGCGGCCCGGCGCGCCGCGCGCTGCTCCTCGGTGCGCGCCCGCGCGAATGACGATTGGCTCCTCACAGTCTCCATCCTTGTCCAACAGACCGGTGGTCTGTTACGCTAGTGCACAACAGACCATCGGTCCTATTATTCGGGGGAGAATCTCAAAGGTGCCCGCATGTACCACGTCCCCGATCAGACCGGCAAGCGTTTCATCGTCACCGGCGCCAACTCCGGCACCGGCCGCGAGGCCGCCAAACGCCTGGCCGGGGCCGGAGCGGAAGTCGTCATGGCGGTGCGCTCGGCCGAGAAAGGCGAGTCCGCCCGCGACGGGATCCTCCTGGCCCGTCCGGCCGCGACTATAGAGGTGCGGACCTGCGACCTCGCGGACCTGGGTAGCGTGCGGGACTTCGCGGACGGCATCGTGCAAGATGGCAAACCCTTGAACGTGCTGGTCAACAACGCGGGCGTGATGGTGCCGCCGAGTCGCTTCGAGACCGCGGACGGGTTCGAACTCCAGTTCGGCACCAACTTCCTGGGGCCTTTCGCGCTGACCTGCCTGCTGTTGCCGAAACTGCTCGAAGCGCCCGAGCCGCGCGTCGCCACGATGGCCAGCGGCATGGCCAGCTGGGGCAAGATCCGCTTCGACGACCTCCAATCGGCCCTCGCCTACCGGCCCCAGCGGGCTTACGCCCAATCGAAACTGGCCGATCTGCTGATGGCGCGGCACTTGGCGGCGCTGTCACAGCGACACCACTGGGGCCTGCTCTCGACGGCAGCGCATCCCGGCTACACGCGCACGAATCTGCAGACGGCCGGCCGGAACCTGGGACGGCCCGAGCCGCGGCCGCCGGTCGAGCGCACCATCCTGCCCTCGCAGACCGCCCAGACCGGCGCCGAGCCGCTGCTGTTCGCGGCCGCCGACCCTCAGGCGCGTCAGGGCACGTATTACGGCCCCGGCGGCAGACTCGGGCTGGTCGGGCCGACCAAGGAGTTGCAATTCCCGCGCAGCGCTCGCGACCTCGAGATCGCGGCGCGTCTGTGGTCGGTGGCGGAGGAATTGACGGGGGTCGCAGCTTTGTGCGCCATCAGGGACTCGAACCCCGAACCCGCTGATTAAGAGTCAGCTGCTCTGCCAGTTGAGCTAATGGCGCGCGACTAGAGACTTTAGCACGCTTCGCCGCCCGGTCAGGCTGGCCACCCGCTCAGAGGTACATTCCGGTCGCCTCGCGGCCGCCGGGGGCCTCGGCCACGCCATGGACGTTGCGCTCGCGCAGGAGCAGATAGGTCTGGCCGCCGATCTCCACCTCGGCCCTCTCCTCCGGGTCGAACAGGACCCGTTCGCCCAGCGCGACCTGCCGCACCGAGTCGCCCGCCGCCACGACGTGCGCCCACGCCAGCCGCTTGCCGACGGCGGCCGTGGCCGGGATCAGTATGCCGCCGGCGCTGCGCCGCTCGGCCGATTCGGCGTCCAGCAGGACCAGCAGGCGGTCGGCCAGGAGCCGCACCGGGAGCGGTTCGGTCGGCAGTTTCGGCGCCCGGGCACGGCTGCCCGATGCCGCCGCCCCGTCGAGGTTCTTCAAGTCCAGTTGGTCGCTGGTCACTTCTGGCGCCTCACGACTCGCAGCACGATCCCAGTCACGAGCAGGGCGAAAGCCACCGAGGCCGTGACTAGCAACCAGGGTTTGGGCCTGCCCGAGGGTTCGAGCGTGGCCGACCTGACGGCATCGGCGGCCTTCTCCTTGCCCAACGCGGCCAGGCTCGCGGGCGACAGCTCCGTCCTCAACTCGCTGACGGCTTGGGCGGCGGCGAGTTGGCGGGCTGCGACACTGGCGGCCAAAGCGTCCAGCGATGACTTGTCCATCCATCAAGGTTAGCGGGCGACCGGACGCGGGGTGGCGCTTGGGTCCGGGCGACCATCTGGGCTAGGGTCCTAGGTGCGCGCCAGTGGCGGAATTGGCAGACGCGCAGGATTTAGGTTCCTGTGCCCTCGGGCGTGCGGGTTCAAGTCCCGCCTGGCGCACCAGAGGCTTCTTACTCGAACCTGCACCCGTCGCGACGCATCAAGTAGAACCGGTCGGTGCGCGTTCGAGCAAGTGCCTCCGGGGCTCCTTTCCGGGCGACTCCGGGAACGAACTCCCCGGCATCTTCGACAGCGGCATGGGTAACCCGCGCAAGTTGAAGCGTAGAAGAGAAAGGGTATACTAGGGCTGTGTGGGAAGTCGACATTGAGTTGATTGACGAGTGGCTCTTATCGACCGATGATGACACCTACGATCAAGTCGGCGCCGCCATCGAGATCCTCGCCGACTTCGGACCGGCGTTGGGCAGGCCGCTGGTCGACTCGGTCGTCGAGTCGAGGCATAGCAATATGAAGGAGCTTCGACCGGGTTCGTCTGGTCGGAGCGAGGTGCGAATTCTGTTTGCCTTTGACCCGCGCCGCAAGGCGATCTTGCTGCTGGCTGGTGACAAGCAGGGCACCCGGAACAAATGGTACCGCCGCAACGTGCCGATCGCCGACCAACTGTACGACGAACACTTGGCGAGACTGACCAACGACAAGGGAGGAAAGCGCCATGACTAGGACGCTCGAGGATTTGCTACGAGAAAGGCCCGGCAACGCTCAGGCTCGCGCGGACCACAAGCAACGAATGTTGGCGGAACTCAGAGCCTACCGGCTCCGCGAGTTGCGG
>JAISCU010000376.1 GCA_031265345.1 Bifidobacteriaceae bacterium | reverse complement strand
TCTCGGAACCGTCCGGGCGAGGGTGCAAAACTGGGCACTCGATCCCGAATCAGGTGCAATCGCGGGCACTCGACGCAAACCAGCGTGCAAAAGCAGGCACTCGGCGCGCCCTGTGTTCTTCGGATTTCCGAGGGCCTCCGAAAAGGATGCAATCCGTGGCTTTCGATGCCGAGTCGCGTTTTCCGCGCGCTGGTTTCGGGGAATCGGGGGTTTTCAGGCGGCCAGGCCAGCGCGGGCGGTGTGGGTTGGCCGAGGGCGCGAGAGATGAGCTCGGCCGTCCAGCCGTCGTGGTCGATGGCCTGGACGATCAGCCGGGCCGCGGGCCGGGGCGGTGCTCGGGGTAGCGACGCCGACCGCTGAGTGGGCAAGGAACGGTCCCCTGCTCAGGGCGGACGGATGGACCGCCCGCACAGGCCATCCGAGTGCGGGCGTCCGGGCGGCCGCTGTGACCGGACCCACCGTGGCATGGTCCGGCGTGGCTCCCACGGTGGGTTAGGGACGGGACGGGCAAGGCGGTGCCGATGCCGCCCACCCCGTGACCTGCGCAAACGCGGGTGGCCGACCGGGCGGCATCGTCCAGCGGGTGACCTAAGCCACCGCCGCAGCCGACCGGACCCGCGCGACGGTGGATTAGGGACGAGGCGGGCGCGAGGCCAGCCGCCTGGGCCCAGCCCGACAGTGCCCGGGCTGCCCGGCCCGGCCCGACTCGGTTCAACCCGGCACCGGCCAGGCCGAACGGTCACGCCACGAGCGCGCGCACGTCATCGGCCGTCAAACCGCCGGAGAAGGCGCCGTCCTGGTCCAACAAGGAGTCGAACAGCGCCTGCTTGCGCTCCTTGAGCGCCATCACCTTCTCCTCGATGGTGTCCTGCGCCACCAGGCGGGACACCATCACGGCCCGCGTCTGGCCGATCCGGTGCGTCCGGTCGATGGCCTGGTTCTCGGTGGCGGGGTTCCACCACGGGTCGAGCAGGAACACATAGTCCGCCTCGGTCAGGTTGAGCCCGAACCCGCCCGCCTTCAACGAGATCAGGAACACCGGCGCCGCTCCGCGTTTGAAACCGTTGATAACGGACGCCCGGTTGGTGGTCGACCCGTCGAGGTAGGCGTAGTCGATCCCAGCCTCGGACAAGCGCTCGCGGGCCTTCGCCAGGTAGGTTGTGAACTGCGAGAACACCAGGGCTCGGTGGTCCGCGCCGATCACCTGGTCGAGTTGGTCCATGAGCACGTCGAGCTTCGAGGACGGCACCGATTTGACCGTCGGATCGACCAGGGTCACGTCGAGAGCCGCCCGCCGCAGCATGGTCAGCGACTTGAGGATGGCGAAACGGTTGGCCTCGTAGTCATCCAGCAGGCCCAGCATCCGCGACCGCTCGCGCTGAAGATAAGTGTCATACAGTTCACGATGCCGCCCACTCAGCTCCACATGCAACACCTGTTCCTGCCGCTCGGGCAGGTCGGCAGCCACTCGCTCCTTGGTGCGGCGCATCAGCAGCGGCTTGGCCCGCCGCCGCAGTTGGGCCATGGCGGCCGACCCGGCCTTGCCGCCAGAAGCGATCGGCCCGCCGTAGACCTCTTTGAACTGTTTGCGCGAGCCCAGCAGACCCGGCGCGGTGATGGCGAAGATGGCCCAGAACTCGTCCAGGGAATTCTCCATCGGCGTGCCCGTGATGGCCAGTTTGAAATCCGTCTTCAACGCTCTGGCCTGCTGGTTCACCTTGGTGGCGAAGTTCTTCGCGAACTGGGCCTCGTCCAGCAGGAGCCCCGACCAGGGCAGCCCCGCGAATTGCTCGTTGTCGAGCCGGAAAATCGCGTACGAGGTCACGATCACATCGGCGCCGGCCCGCAACTCCTCCAACGGCACACCGGCGCGGGCGCGAGTCTCGCTGGCCGCCCGGACCACCAGACCCGGCGTGAAGCGGGCCGCCTCCTCCACCCCGCCCGGAACCACCGAGGACGGCGCGACCACCAAGAACGGCGCCCCACCACGGATCGGTTCGCTACCAGACCCGGCGCTCCCCGCGAGCGCGTCGTCGCGCGCGCGGGCGATCATCGCCAAAGCTTGCACGGTCTTGCCCAGGCCCATGTCGTCGGCCAGCACCCCGCCCAGCCGATGCCGCCAGACAAAAGTCAACCAGTCGTAACCGGCCTTCTGGTAGGGCCGCAACCGGGCCGTCAGCCCAGGCGGCAGCGGTTCCGGGCCGGGAACCGCGTCGGCCTCGGCCAGCCTCGACAGACTCGCCATCGACGCCCGCCAGCGGTCGGCGCCCTCGACCGAACTGGCCGCCGATTCCAAATCCTCCCAGAGCGACGCCTGGTAACGCCCGATCCGCGGCTTGCCGGGCCGGTCGGACAGCTGGGACGCCTCCGCGATCAAGCGCGCCAGTTTCTGGAACACCGGCTGGTCCAACGCCACCAGCGAGCCGTCCGGCGCCATCGCATGGGCTTCGCCCGCCGCCAAGGCCCCGAAGATGTCGCTGAATGGGAGTTCGGAATCGCCAACTTGGACGGTCACGTCGAGGTCGAACCAGTCTCCATCGGAGGCCGAGGACGCCGTCACCTTGATCTCCGGCTCGTCGTCACGCACCTTCACATGCGCCAGATCGCCAATGACTGTCAAGCCCTCCAAAGTCCGCAACACGGGCAGGGCTGAGACAGCGAAGCGGGCCAGAGCGGCATCGGACAACTCTTGAAGGCCGGCCGAGCGCGGGTCCTCGAACGAACGGGTGGAGGCGCGGACGGCCTCGACGCGGGCCAAGATGACATCCTCGCCCGCGATGTCCCAGCGCTGCCCAGGCCTCTCGGAGGCGTCCGTGGGGTACTCGGCGCCCGAGCCGGCGGCATCGTCATCCGAAGCCGTCCCATAGTGCCAACGCCAAGCCAAGACGGCCCGGGTGGGGCTGGGCGTGGTGATCCGGAGCAGCAGCCGGGCCTCGACCAGCTCCGGAAGCGAAGCCGAAGAATCCGTGCTGACCACCGGTAGCGCGCGGGCTAACGCCGGGTACAGGCCGGTCCAGAAATCGTCCATGTGGCCGGGCGGGACATCGACCGGCAGGGCCACCCGGAAAGCGGAATTGACCGTCGGGCCGCGACCGTCCCCAGGGCCGAGCAGCATGCGGCGCCCGTTCGCGCCGGGGACCACGGCAGCGTAGCCGTCGGTGCCGATATCTGTGACGGTCGCGTCGGTGAGGACCTCGCCCTGAGCCCCGTCGATCCGGACCACGCTGGTCAAATGCAGGCCCTCCGCGTCCCGGCAGATGTTGATGGCGGGCTCGACCAGGGCGCGCAACTCGACCGTGTCCTGGGGCTTCTCGCCCACTAGCTGGATGCCCAGGGCGGCGCCCGCGCCCAAATGGGTCCACAGGGCGTCGGAATCGGCGGTGGTGAGCGGGAGCCAGGCGGACGATCCGTAAGAGGAATTGGCCAGCCGGTTCAGGTCCTCGAACCAGCGCTGCTGAGCCCGCGAGACGCCGCTGACCTGCCAATTGTTCGCGCCCCAACGTAGTTCGCCGTGCGAGACCCACTGCCCGCGCTTGCCCGGACGCACGGCCCTGGCCTCGATCGCGGGCTGGCCCCACCAGCGGTTGGGGCGTTCGGCGGGGCGCAATTGCAGGGCGACGGGGGCCAACTCGCGCGGCGCCGCAGCGGCCTGGATGGCCGTGACCAGGTTCGTCAACTGCTGGCTCCACGGCGGGTTGACGGCGACCTTGCTCTGGGTGGCGTCCAGCACGCTGCGCGCGTTCGCCGCCAGCACCAGCGCCACGATGTGCTTGCAGTCGAATCCGACCGGGCAAGAGCACAGGCCCGAATCCGCCTCGACCACCACTTTGTCCGCGGTCGCCTCCAGCCAGATCCGGCATTCGTAAGGGCTCGGCCTGGTGCCTCTGACCCGCCCGAACAGCCGCATGTCGAGCGGGTCGTAGCTGATCGATTGGCCGAGCACCAACCCGCGCCGGAAGTACTCCTGCCCGCGCGCGAACGTCAGGTTGCCGACCTGGCGTCTCAGGTCAACGGCATCGACCAGCGGGAAATGGGCAAAGGGCATCCGACCATTATCTGGCGCTTGAGTTGCGCTCGCAACGTCGGGCCGGTGGTTTCCGGCCTTCGCGACGTTTCTTTGCACGATGCCGCTTGGCGGGGTCGGGGCGTTGCCTTGGGGTTTGTGCGTGGCGCCGGTGTGCCGATGCCGGCCAGGCGGCGACGGATGCCGGCCAGGCGGGCGGACGAGGATGGGCTTCGGGGCCGCGCGGGCGGCATCGTCCAACTCTCTTGACGTTCCCTGAGCTCGGGGACGGTTCCTCGACTAGTCAGGGGACGGACATCGCGTGGCGACGGCCGGGATTGTGGCCCTTGGGCACGTAATGGGGACGGACCCGTTATCCACAGGGTCTGACCTGCGCAAACGGCTGTGGAAAACCGCCGGGTGGGCATGGAAAGGTACCGTCCCCTCCCGCGCCGTCCGCCGCCGGGGAAGATTCGGCCGACACCGCGGCCCAGGCCTAGACCGCCACCGGACCACGAACGCCCGCCCAACCCGCATTCACGGCAGTGGATAGCCCTTGCGCGGGGCGTGATTATGCCAAACTGGCATAATATTGCCAATCTGGCGCGAAATCGCGAGAATGGGGTGATGGACTTAACCGCGCCACTGCAATCGCTCGTCCCGAGTGTGGACGCCGCCGCGCTTCACGTGTTGGCGGGCGTCGAGGGGGCTCTCGGGGAATCCCAGATTCATCGGCTCGCGCCGCGGGGCAGCCGACGCGGCCTGGGTCTGGCGCTCAGCCGGTTGGCGCAACACGGTCTGGTGATCGCGGAGCCCACCAACCACGGGTACCGCTACCGCCTCAACCGCGAGCATGTGCTGGCCGCCTCCGTGTTGGCCGCGGCGCGCGCACGTCAGGAGTTCATTGAGCGGCTGTCCTCCGCCTGCGAGCGACTGCTCCCGGCCGTGGTCTGCGCGGCTCTGTTCGGATCAGTGGCCCGGCGCGAATCCGGTCCCGGCAGTGATGTCGATCTGCTGCTGGTCCTGCCGGATGGCGCGGACACTGACGGGCTCGCCTGGCAGGAGCAGATGCGCGGCCTGCGAGAGCAGGTGTTGGCATGGACAGGCAACCGCCTCGAGACCATCACAGTCACGCCTGCCCGCCTCGCGACGCTGGTCGCGGCCTCGGAGCCCATTTGCGAATCGTGGCGAACCGATGCCGTGACCATCATCGGAAAGAACCTGCGCCAAGTGCTGCCTGGCCCCACCACTTCCGATTCCCGACCGCCTGCCGTCCGATCCGAGGAATCCTGATGGCGCCAAAGAGACTCCCAACCGCCAAGGGCGGATTCGGGGAAGCAAGGAACCGCCGACTCGTGGCCGAGAGGTACCTCGAGGTGGCCGATCTGGTGGCGGAGGAGGCTGGCGCCACGATCAACGTCGCTATTGGACTCGCGGTCCTGGCCGGTATCGCGGGCGGCGACGCGATCTGTCTGGCGGCCCTCGGAGAGCGGTATGCCGGGCCTGACCATGTGGTCGCAGCAGACCTATTGACTCGCGTCGACGCCAAGCTCGGCAGTCGCCTGCGTGAACTCCTCGGTCTCAAGGCGGCGTCGCACTACGGCTCGCGGATGCTCACAAGCAAGGACCGCTCGCGTGCCTTGCGCCATGCTGGCGCGCTGGTCGCCGAGGCGCGGTCCCGGACCATTTGACGGCCTCCCATGTCGCTCTGGCATTGACCAAAAGGGCGGCGGCCCGGGTTTCGCTTCGGAATGGGTGCCGTTCCGGTCGGCCTTGTCCGAGCAGGGGGCCGATGTCCAGCGGCATCGCCCAAGGCAGGGATCAGGTGGCTGCGGCCAATGACCTTCGACGGACGCCGACAACGGCGCCGAGACGACCGGGCGGCATCGTCCAACTCTCTTGACGTCGCCTGAACTCGGGGACGGAGACTTGGCTCAAACTCGGGGACAGACGTCGCGTGGCGACGGCCGGGATTGCGGCCCTTGGGCACGTAATGGGGACGGACCCGTTATCCACAGGGCCTGACCTGCGCAAACGGCTGTGGAAAACCGCCGGGTGGGCATGGAAAGGTACCGTCCCCGTTAGGGGGACCAGATTGCTATGGCTCGGGAGCGGGTGTCGGTGGCGCCGGGGGTGCGGGCTGGGCGCTGGCCGCGGGCCAGGGGGACGGCATCGCCGGAAGAGGCGACGGCGAAGACGCGCTGACCTGGGTGGACGGCGGCGCGGAGGGTCTCGACTTGCCCACGTAGTGCCCGGTTCTCCTGCTCGAGGGCCAGTATCCGCGCGATCCCGGCCAGATTGATTCCTTCCTGGGTCGACAGGCGCTGGACTTCGCGCAGGTCGGCGACATCGCGGGCGGAGTAGCGCCGCCCCCGGCCCGGCGCGCGCTGGGGCACCACCAGGCCGAGCCGGTCGTACTGGCGCAGCGTCTGGGGATGCATGTCCGCCAGGCGGGCGGCCACCCCGATGGGGTAGACGGGGGTGTCCTCCGGGGACGGGCGCGCGGCATCGGACATGGTGGGAGCCTGAGCGGGCTCAATCGTGACGTCGATCCGCACCTGCGCCCCCCTTCCTGGCCCCGCCCAATAAGTCGTCTGGAGACTTATTGGGCGGACCGGGCCGGCCGGGAACGAACCTGGCACCATCTCTGGCCCCGCCCAGAAACTCTCCTGGAGACTTTTTGGTTGAACTCGCCCAGAAACTCTCCTGGAGACTTTTTGGGCGAGCAGCCAACCAGGTCATTGCAGGGCCTGGCGGCGCAACTCGGCGCGGGGGTCGTCGCCTTTGGTGGCGTCGCGCAGTTCCTCGAGAGCCTCTTTGGCCTTGCCGGACACCTTCTGCGGGACCGCCAGGGAGACGGTGACCAGCAGGTCGCCGGTGCCTTTGGCGGTGGTGATGCCCTTGCCCTTGACTCGCAGGGTGCGTCCGGCCGGGGTGCCGCCGGGCACTTTGAGGGTCACCGACGAGCCGTCCAGGGTGGGCACCTCGACGCGGGAGCCCAAGGCCGCCTCGGAGAAGGTCACCGGCACGGTCAGGCGCAGGTTGTTCCCGTCCAGCGAGAAGACTGGATGGACCGGCACGGTCACGGTGATGACCAGGTCGCCTGCGGGGCCGCCATTCGGGGACGGCTGGCCCTTCCCGGCCAGTTTGATCTTCTGGCCGTTGCGGACCCCGGCCGGGATGCGCACCGTCATCGACTTCCCGTCGATCGTCAGCACCTGTGTCGATCCGGCAGCGGCCTCGCGGAACGGCAGCGTCACCGACGCCCGCAGGTCGGCCCCGGCCATCGGGCCGCCGCCGAACCCGCCGGGCCCGCCAGCACGCCCGGCACCGCCCGGACCGTTGGCGAAACCGCCGAAAGCCCCCGCGCCGCCACCGCCCCCGCCGAACGCGCCGAGGATGTCCTCCAAGTTGAACGCCTGCGATGAGCCCGTCGAATAGCGCACCCTGGGACCACCGGCGCCGCCGCCAGCGCCGCCGAACATGGCCGAGAACATGTCATCGAAGCCACCACCGCCAGCCGCCCCCGCGCCGCCCGGCCCGGCCGAGAACCGGGCGCCGCCGGCCGCCATGGCCCGCACCGAGTCGTACTGCTTGCGCTGCTCCGCGTCCGAGAGCACCGAATAGGCCTCCGAGACCTCCTTGAAACGCTCCTCGGCGGCCGTGTCACCAGGATTGTGGTCGGGGTGCAGCGTCCGCGCGAGTTTCCGGTAGGCCTTCTTGATGGCGGCCTGGTCGGCGTTCTTAGCCACGCCGAGCGTTTTGTAGAAGTCCTTCTCGAACCAGTCCTGACCGGCCATATCAGCCCTCCGAATCGACCACGCCGACCCGCGCGGCCCTCAGCACCCTCTCGCCCATCCGGTAGCCCGGCTGCATGACCAGCGAAATCGTGGGGATCTTGACTGCCGGGTCGGTCTGATGCAGCAGAGCCTCGTGGATCGTAGGGTCGAAAGGCTCGCCCTCGGCCCCGTACCGCTCCATGCCGAACCTGGCGACGGTCGCCTCGAGCTTCTCCGCGACCGCTTTGAACGGACCGTCGAGTTCGCCCGCGCCCCTTGCCGCGTCTATGTCATCCAGCACGGGAATCAGCGCCGTCAGCACTTCGGCACGGGCTTGGTCCCCGGCCACGGCCCGGTCGCGGTCCACCCGTTTGCGGTAGTTGGCGTATTCGGCGCTCACGCGCTGCACGTCCTCGGTGCGGATCGCCAGTTCCTCGCGCGTCGAGATCAGCTCCGCGGCGGCCACCACCTCGTCCTCCATCGCCCTGGCGGCGGCCTCGGCCGTTCCCGGGGTCAGGTCTTCGAACGGCGTGGACGATGCCGTCTGCCCGGTCGGCCCCGCGCCCGCGTCAGTCTTAGCGTCGGCCTGGGAGCCTTTGGCCGCCCCGGCCGGGCGGCGCGGCCGCCCCGAGATCGGGTCGATCTTGCGGTTGTCGATGATGTCCGGCCGGCCTTCGGAGTTGGTCTCCAGACCGCCGTCGCCGGTGAAATCATCCGGGTCGATCCCGAGGTTCTGGGCCACCGTCAAGTCCTCGTCCAAATCGTCGATCTGCTGGTCGAGGTCCTCCTGGGAATCGGCCGAGGCCTGCGACACGCGGGGGCGGCGCCGGCGCGCACTGCTCCCGCCACCGGCCCCGGAGCCGGCCTTGGCGCCGGCCGGCGAGGCGGCCGCTGATCTGGTGGAGCGGCCGCCCCGATTGTTTCCGGTCGAAGAAGTCATGATCAGGCCTGGTCCTCGTCAATCACTTCGGCGTCGACTATGTCGTCGTCCGCGGCGGCCTGGGCGGCCGAGCCGTCCCCAGCCGAATCCGGCCCGGCGCTGGAAGCCGACCCGGCGGCATCGGCGGACTGCTGTTGTGCGTAGACCAACTGCCCGATCTTCTGGGCGGCGGTCTGCAACTCGGCCTGCGCCTGCTTGACGGGCTCGATCTCGGTGCCCTCGAGAGCCTTCTTGAGGGCTTCGATCTTGTCGTTGACCTCGGTCTTGAGATCCTCCGGCAGCTTGTCGCCGGTGTCGCGGACCAGCGCCTCGGTCTGGTAGACGGCCTGCTCAGCGGTGTTGCGGGCCTCGCCCTCCTCGCGGCGCTTCTTGTCCTCGGCGGCGTGGGCCTCGGCGTCCTTGACCATGCGGTCGATCTCGTCCTTCGGCAGGGCCGAGCCGCCCGAGATGGTCATGGACTGCTCCTTGCCGGTGCCGCGATCCTTGGCCGAGACGTGGACGATGCCGTTGGCGTCGATGTCGAAGGTGACCTCGATCTGCGGCACGCCGCGCGGCGCCGGGGCGATCCCGGTCAACTCGAACGTGCCGAGGGCCTTGTTGTCGCGCGCGAATTCGCGTTCGCCCTGATAGACCTGGATCAGTACGGACGGCTGGTTGTCCTCAGCGGTGGAGAAGATCTCCGACCGCTTGGTGGGAATGGCCGTGTTGCGCTCGATCAGCTTGGTCATGAAGCCGCCCTTGGTCTCGATCCCCAGTGACAGCGGCGTGACGTCGATCAACAGGACGTCCTTGCGCTCGCCCATGATGACGCCCGCCTGGAGGGCCGCGCCGATCGCGACGACCTCGTCCGGGTTCACGCCCTTGTTGGGCTCCTTGCCGCCGGTCAGGGTCTTGACCATCTGGGCCACGGCGGGCATGCGGGTCGAGCCGCCCACCAAGATGACATGTGAGATCTCCGAGACGTCGATGCCCGCGTCCGCGATCACCGATTCGAACGGCTTCTTGGTGCGCTCCAGCAGATCTTTGGTCATGTCCTCGAACTGAGCCCTGGTCAGCTTGGTGTCCAGGTGGATGGGGCCGTTCTCGTTCATGGACAGGTACTGCAGCGAGATGGTGGTGGCCGTGGCGGTCGAGAGTTCCTTCTTGGCCTGCTCGGCGGCTTCCTTGAGGCGCTGCATGGCGACCTTGTCCTTGGACAGATCGACGCCGCTGGACTTCTTCACCTCGCCGACCAGGAAGTCGACAATGCGGGCGTCCCAATCGTCGCCGCCCAATTGGTTGTCACCAGACGTGGCCCGCACCTGGATGGTGGAGAAGCCGTCCTCTTCTTTGCCGACTTCGAGCAGGGACACGTCGAAGGTCCCGCCGCCCAGGTCGAAGACCAGGATCAACTCGTCCTTGGTGGACTTGTCCAGGCCGTACGCCAGAGCGGCGGCGGTCGGCTCGTTGATGATCCTCAGGACCTTCAGGCCCGCGATCTCCCCGGCTTCCTTGGTGGCCTGGCGCTGGGCGTCGTTGAAGTAGGCGGGAACTGTGATGACGGCATCGGTCACCTTCTCGCCCAAATAGGCCTCGGCATCCGTCTTGAGCTTGCCCAGGATGCGGGCCGAGATCTCTTGCGCGGTGTACTTCTTGCCGTCGATGTCGACGCTCCAGTCAGTGCCCATGTGGCGCTTGACCGAGCTGATGGTGCGGTCCACGTTGGTGACCGCTTGGCGTTTGGCGACCTCTCCGACCAGCACTTCCCCGGTCTTGGAGAACGCGACCACCGAGGGCGTGGTGCGCTGGCCCTCGGCGTTGGTGATGACGGTGGGTTCGCCGCCTTCGAGCGTCGCGACCACGGAGTTGGTGGTGCCCAGGTCGATCCCTACTGCTCGTGCCATGATTGGTTTCCCTTCTTGTCTTCGGGGCTTTCGGCTCGTCTGACTCGGTTGATTCGTCTTGATTCATTTGACTCATGCGTGCGAGAGCCACGGGTGACCGGCCGGACCTGCCAGGGTGGGCTGGCGGCCCGGTCGATCACCAATGGCTCCCTCAGTTGAGTCAACCGGACTCAAGTTTGCCCTTTGGCGGTCGCTTCGTCAAGCCGGGTTGAGTCTGATCGGCTCAAGTTTGCGCTGGGCTTACTGGGGCGGGGCCTTCGCGGCCGTCCCGCGCCCGGCGATTTGTGATCTGCGTCTCATTAATCGTGCCTCCGGTGCGGGCTCGGGTGGGGCGACTGGTGCTTGCGTCTCACCCACTGACCGGCTTGGGCTGGCTGGTGTGCCACGTTGCCCGATGCCGGCCGGTCGGCTTCGACTTCGGAACCCTGGTTCGCGTCGGGGTCCGGCTGGGAGGCGTCGTAGGTCGCGTTTCGGCGCGCCGGTGGCGGGCCGACGGGCTGTGAACTGCGAGTTTGGGGCGTTCGTGTGCGGCGGGGTGCCGCCACGAGGCCTCGAAGGTCGCGTTTCAGCGCCGGGAGGCGCCGTGCGGGATTACGGCAGGACGGTGACGCCTTCCGCGCGGGCCGCCGCGATCAGTTCCGCGTCGAGTGTGGCGAGCTCTGCGCCCAGCGCCAACGCCAGGTCGAGGTACACGGCATCGTAGGCGGTCAACGAATGCTTGAACGCCAACTCCGCCAACGTTGCTGGCGGCGCCCGGTGCGTTGCGGCCGACAGGGCCATCCGGGACAGTCGTTGCAGCGAAGCCGACGCGTCCGCCCGGCTGATTCGACCTCGCCGATGCGCCTGGACCAGCACGTTCGTGACCTCGGCCCAGAACAATGAGGGCACCACGGCTCCCGACGAGGCGACCTGGTCCCCAAGGCTGTCAGCCAGTTCATCTTTCTCATCCTCGAGCAACCAGGCGCACGCCACGGACGCGTCCACGACCAGCGCCATCAGCGCCGACCCTCCGCTCGGAGGTCCTTCGACCGCAACCCTCCCAGGCCCATGCCGGGGCGGGCGCCCAGGATCTCATCGAACGCCGCCACCGAGTCGCGGCTCGCGTCCCCGTGCGACAACGGCACCAGTTTCGCCACGGGCGCTCCGTGCTTCGCAACCACGACCGTCTCGCCACCAGCCGCTCGCGCCAACAATTCCGAGAAGTGTGTCTTCGCCTCGAAAGCGCCAACCGTAATCGCCATGCCGCCAGTCTAGTCTGAAACTGGTTGGAATGGTCCTGCGGGTTTTGCTTGCCGATCTGCCATGCTGCGGGGCGTGGCATCGCGACATCCATCCAACATCCGAACTGCGACTTTGGAGCCTTCGTTTCCTGCGCGGCTCGGGGCGGTGTCGCCACGAGGCCACGAAGCTCGCATTTCGGCGCGCCCGCAGTCGCAGGCCACCGTTCACCCGGCCGGCGCGGCTTCAACTCAGCAGTTCGGTCGCCAACGCGGACTCGCTCACCGGGAAACCGGCGAAGCGCGTCAGCCGGATCAGCGGGGTCGGTCCCATCAGGGCGGCCATGTCCCGGTCGGTCTCGAGGCCCGCGAAACTGCTGCCCGCCAGGCGGGATCGGAGCCACGGGCCGCGCCTCGGATCGGCCAGCCATTCATTGGCGGTCGAATCGGCGTCCAGCGGCCGGACCAACGGATCGCCGCTGAGATGGACCGTGGTCGATGCGCGGATGTCGCGCGACGAGGCCCCGCACGCGATCTCGAAATCCCCGCCCTCCACGAACCACCGGTCGAGCGACACGTCCCAGAAGGCGAAAGCCCTGGAGTCCAGCACCACTGTCACCTCGGTGGCCTCTCCGGGCGCCAGCTCGGCCACCGCGAACGCGCGCAATTCCTGAGCCGGACGCTCCACGGAGGCCTCGCGGTCACGCACGTAGAACTGCACCACCTCGCGCCCTCGAACCGGCCCGATGTTCCGGACGCCCACCTGGACCTCGACCGACGGAAGGGCGGAATCGTCCCGGACCCGCGCCGTCAGCCCCGAGTACTCGAAGGTCGTGTAGCTCAAGCCGTGGCCGAAGGGGTAGGCGACGGGCAGCCCGCGAGTGTCGTACCAGCGGTAGCCGACCAAGGTGCCCTCGCCGTAGCGCACATGCCCGCGCTCGCCGGGGAAGTTGCCGAAAGCAGGCGTGTCCTTCAGCCGCAACGGGATGGTCTCGGCCAGTTTCCCCGAGGGCGACACCCGTCCGAACAACAGGTCCGCCATGGCCGAGCCGCCCGCTTGCCCGGCCAGCCAGCCCTCCATGATCGCCGGCGCCAGATGGTCCCAGGACGCGACATCGACCACGCCGCCGTTCGAGAGCACCACGGCCAGGTCGCGGCCCGTGGTCGCCAGTTCGCTCAGCAGCTCGCGCTGCGGGGTCGGCAGGGCGATGTCGGTCCGGTCGAACCCTTCGGATTCGTAGGACGCCGGGAGCCCAAGGAACACTACTGCCACATCCGCCGCCGATGCCGCCGTCCGAGCCCCAGCCAACAGTTCGGCGTCGCTCGCCTCGTCTTCCGCCACGAAACCGCGGGCGTAGAGGACCTCGCGGCGGTCAGCCACCAGGTCGATGATCGAGTCGAGGGCGTTGTCCAACCTGGTCGGGTTGACGGCCGAGGAGCCCGCCCCCTGGTAGCGCGGGTTGCGGGCGAAGTCCCCGATGATCGCGATGGGGCCGCCGCTGGCCGGATCCAGCGGCAACAGCCCGCCGTCGTTCTTGAGCAGCACCGCCGACTTGGCGGCCGCGTCCCTGGCCAGGGCGTGGTGGGCTTCTTTGTCGAAGGTCTGACCCGGCCTGGCTGCCGGGCCGACCCGAGCGGCCAATTCCAGCAGGCGGCGAACCGACCGGTCGGCATCGGACATGGTGACCGTGCCCTCGCTGAGAGCCTCGCGGACGGCGCGCGCGCCATGGCCGGACGAGCTCGGCATCTCCAAGTCGAGCCCGGCCTTGAGGTCGCGCGGGCGGTTGTCGGTCCCGCCCCAGTCGGACATGACCAGGCCGTCGAAACCCCAGTCGTCGCGCAGCGTGTCAGTCAATAGCCCGTGCGATCCGGCAGCGTATACGCCATTGATCTTGTTGTAGGAGGACATGACCGTCCAGGGCTCGCCGCCGCGCACGGCCCGTTCGAAGCCGGTCAGGTAGATCTCGCGCAGGGTGCGCGGATCGACCTCGACCGAGACCCGCATGCGGTCCGTCTCCTGGTTGTTGGCCGCGAAATGCTTCAGGCAGGCGCCCACTCCCTTGTCCTGGATGCCGCGGACCATGCCCGCGGCGAGGTCGCCGGACAGGGTGGGATCCTCGGAGAAGTACTCGAAATTGCGGCCGCACAACGGCGAGCGTTTGATGTTCAGTCCCGGCCCTAACACCACCGCGACTTGCTCCGCGACGGCTTCTTGCCCGAGTGCTTGTCCCACTTCGCTGAGCAGGTCTGGGTCCCAGGAGGAGGCCAACGCCGAGGCTGTCGGGAAGCAGGTCGCCGGGACTGAACGATTGAGGCCCAAGTGGTCGGCATCGCCGGACTGTTTGCGCAGGCCATGCGGGCCGTCGGTGAGCATGAGGGCGGGAACGCCGAGCCGCTCGACCGGCTGGGTGTGCCAGAAGTCGAGCCCGTCCAGCATCTCTAGTTTCTCGTTGTCGGTGAGTTGGCCCATCAACTGGGCGACGCTTTCTGGGGCGATTGGGGCGATTGGGGCGATTGGGGCGGTGGCGATTGGGGCGGTCATCACTTGGCTCCTCTGATGAACATGGTGGTGCCCGCGCCGACCAGCGCGAAGATTGTCGCGACCAGGAACAACGAGGTGTAGTTGGCGGGCACCGCGGCGGTGGCGCCAATGGACAGGAAGATCGGCGCCACGGCCGGCGCCAGCGATTGCGGCAGTGCGTTGGCGATGTTGAACACGCCCAGGTTCTTGGCCGCCTCGGTCCGGGCGTTCGGCAACACATCCGTCACCAAGGCGATGTCCACCGCCAGGTACGCGCCCAGGCCCAGGCCCCACAGCCCGGCGCCCCAGTACAGGACCTCCGGGTTCTTCGCCAACGCGAACACCGCCAGGCCCAGGCCCGCCAGCACCGCCGCTATGACGACGAAGACCTTGCGCCTGCCGGTGCGGTCGGAGAGTTGGCCGCCGATCGCCGCCGCCGCCGTCAAGGTGATGGCTTGGACCACCATCAGCTTCAACTGCCAGTTGAGCGCCTCCGCGTTGGAGTACCCGAACCGGTCCTGCAGGAAGAAGACCTGGTAGTTGTTGTAGGAGGCGAAACCGAAGAAGATGAAGAACCGTCCCAACCAAGCCCAGCCGAAATCGGGGAACTTCTTGGGCGAGACCCAGAAGCCCTTCAGGAAACTGGAGGCCGAGAACTTGGCGGCCTCCTGGGGCTGCAGGACGCGGTCCTTGAGGATGAACGCCAACACGAAGACGCCAGCCACGCCCAGCGCTGCCGGAACAATGATCATCAGCGAGATCGGCAGCCCGGCGGCGGCGAACCAGAAGGCCAGAGCGATTCCTATCAACGGGGCCACGTTCTGGGCCACGCCCAGCCAACCGGACACTTTGGCCCGCATCCGCTGCGGAATCTGATCCGGCAAGATGGCCTGCAAGGCCGCCTGCGTCGCGTTGAAGCACCCTTGGGCGATCGCCCATCCGACCACCACCATCCAGACATGGGTGGCCAGACCGATGATCGTCAGACCGACCGCTCCGCCCAGCACGCCGCCGAACAGCCACGGCCTCCGCATCCCCAGCCTCGATGTGGTGCGGTCCGACAGCGCCCCGGCGATCGGATTGGCGACGAACGCGAAGAACGCGCCCACGCCCGTGACCACCGACAACGCGATGACCTTGCTCGCATCGGTGGTCAGCGAATCGACCTTGACAGCGAGGGTGGACATGACCGGCGTCATCAGCGCCACATACATCGTCAAGTACGCGACCACATATGCCACGGCCAGGCCAACGCCCGGCTCTCGGCGGGTCGCCGTTCCACCATTCGGCATGCGCGACGGCGGCACGGCGGTGCGACTCAGCGCCTGCTTGACGTCGCTCTCGAGGTCCGGCGGCGTCTCGACCACGTCGGCGGGTGGTAGGGGTGTTGGACTGACGGGCAGTGTGGTAGCCACGGGTTCCTCCTTCATCGACTTTGCCGCAGGAGGGCGCGTCGATTTGGTCTTATCGATGTGGCATAGGGCCAGGTCAGGGCCTTGAGGGGACCCGACGGCGATACGCGGTTAATGTTCAACCCAGGTTGCGCCTGCTCGGGTCGAGGCTGCAATGAGCGGGCTGACGGGGCCGGAATGTGAACCTCGGTTCGGCTCGGCCGGGCCACGGCTGGTCCCGTCCCGGTGATGGAGCGCCCGTGCGGTTCGCCTTGTCAGCGCTACGCCCATGTTGCCTTTGTCGGCTGTCGCGTTGGCTTCGGTGCCGTGGGTGGATTCGCTGTCGGCTGAAATTCAGTGTGACGCGGGTCACATCGCGGGACGGTAGCTAGCGTCGATGCGCCCGGTGGGCGGGTCGCCTAAGTTGGCGGCATGACCACTACTACCACTGAACCGACTACTGCGACTGGCCGGACTAGGGCTGGCGAGCCGCTGGCTGACGGGCCGCTAGCTGACGGGCCGAGGGCTGGAGTGACGGCGGGAGAGATCGACCGTTTCGTGGACGTCGCGCAAAGCGTTCTACCGTCTCAGGCCCGATGGACCCAGTTGGCCACTTATCCGGGATCGTTGGCCGAATGCATCATCGACGCGCTGTGGTCCGAGCGCGTGAAGTACACCACGGTCGTCACGATCATCGACCGGTACCGCACCTTCCGCCGCTGGGTCGGCGCCGACGCCGATCAAGACGGGGCGGCGGACCTGGCTCGCACTTTCGACATCGGGCTGGAAGCCTGGATGGATCAGATCGGCAACCATCAGCGGGCCTATTCCCGCGACGATGCCCCGTACAAGGCCCAGCTTGTCTACGACGGCGCCCAAGCGGCCGTCGCCGCCAGGGTCGAGACCACCGCCCAGCTGCGTGACGGTTACGCTCGCAAGTCCCAGTCCTTCCAAGACTTCCATCGGATGTGGTTGGAGCTGCCATCCCAGCATTCCGGCCTGACCTGGGAACGCCTGCTGCTGGTCAGCGGCATCCGCACGGTCCCACCGGATCTGTGGTTGGCCGAATTCGCGTCCAACGCGACCGGGCAGGCGTTGTCCAACCAGGATGCCTTGGCCCTGGTGGATCAGGCCGCGCTCAAGATGGACACGACTCCTTTGCGCCTGCGCAACGCCATCTGGCAGTACCAGACCAAGCTCGACCGGGCCGAGGGCGGCTCGCCCACCGGTTCGCATCGGATCGCGCCCGGAGCGCCCGCGAACGAGGAGCTGCTCCACTCCGCCTAGGAAGCTTGAGGCCTCCGCGCTGCGCCTCGGATCTCTTGCGTGGCCCCGAGCCGAGGCATCGGCTCGCTCGCCACGTTTGAGTCGCCTGGCACGCGAGGCCCGGCCAATGACTCCCCGGCTCAGCGGGGTCAGGCCCGGCCCCTCCAAGGGGCCGGGCCATCTTCTTGCCCGCCGATTCTGCCGAGGAACCGATCCCGCCCAAGAAAGATGCAAGACCTGCCAATTGATCAAGAGCGCCTGAGGGAAAACCTGCCAGGCGTTGCGGTCGGTGCCGAGTGTCACGGCCCGCAGGTTGTCCGGCGCCGGCCCGGCGGCGAGTGTCACGTCATGCAGGTTTCTTGGCGGCTGGCCGCGTCGCGGGCGAGGCATGGTCGCAGGTCAGAGCGTTCCGCCGAGAACGGCTCCGTTGCGGAAACCTGCGATC
>JAISCU010000369.1 GCA_031265345.1 Bifidobacteriaceae bacterium | reverse complement strand
AGCCCCGGCGACTGCCTGGCCCAGCTCGGCGCCGACCGGGTCGCGGCGGGCTACAAACCCCCTTGGAGCGGGCTTGTCCCATGGGAATCCCTCAGCCGCCGGGGCAAGGTCAACCGGCTGCGCCGCATCCTGGGGCTGGCCAGCCCCAAACCCAGGTTGGCTGATTTCCGGGTCGATCCGGACCGAGCCTTCCTCGAGCTGGTGATGGCCGCCGACTCGCTGATGCGGGAGAAGGGACCCCGGCTGTCGAAGGCGGAACTGGCGGCGAGCGTCGAGTCCTTGAGCCGCAGGCCCGGGTCGCGGGCAGCGCGGATGGCGGTCGCCCTGTCCGAGCCCCGCACCGCGTCCAATCCCGAGACCTGGACGCGGATCGTCCTGCTCGACGCGGGCCTGCCGCGCGGGATACCGAACGACCGGGTCGAAGACCCCCGAGGGGGAACCACCAGGTTCATCGACGTGCGCGTCGAAGGCTACCGGATCGGCATCGAATACCAGGGCGGATACCACTTCGAGAAGGCCGAAGTCGGTTACGAGGACATGGTGCGCCGGGAGCAGTTGCGCGAGCTCGGCTGGGTGATGGTGGAGGCGGGGCGACGCGACGGCCCCGACCAAAGCCGCCTGGTGCGCCGAGTCGCGATCGAGATCGCCCGCATCGAACGGCTGCGTTTGCCATCGCCACAGGGCTGAAATGCGGGTCAACGCCGTTCGCGGTCGCGGCCGTCGTGCCACGAACCCCGTTCAGGCGCAATTCACCCGCCGACCACGCCATCCCGGGCCCCCGGCGGCGCCGAAATGCGGGCAAACGCCGTTCGCGGTCGCGGGCGTCGTGCCACGAACGCCATCAGGCCGCATTTCAGCGTGGACGGCGGGGGCGGCGCAGGGAGCGCGGCGACCACCAGGCCACCAGCCGCATCCGCCACGCCACCGAGTCTCGCAGTCCGCGAATGACCGACCGCGCCGCGCGCCTGGCCTCGGCATTGTCCATTTCCGGAGGCAGCCCGACCGGCGGCGCATAGGCGGCGGCTTCGACGGCCGCGGCCAACCGCTCCAACGCCCTGGCCGCATCGCCCTGCCCAGCCGGTTCGAGGACGCCGACCAACTGATCCGCCATGGCAGCCGGGGTCCGCCAGGGAGGCACGCCCACCCCCAGATCGACCGCCGTGGCGCCGACCTCCGCCCAGACCGCGACCAAGCCACCACCGAGACGGCGATGGCGGCGCAGCGTCCGCCACAGCCCCGGAACGGCGCCAGCCAAGACCAGCACCGCGAACACCGCGGCCGACCAGACCCACCAGGCCACAGCGGCGGCCGGTCGGTCGCTCGGGCCCGGCGCCGGCGCGGCCGCGCTGGCCGAAGGCGAAGCGCCAGCCGAGGGCGACGCGGCGGCAGAGGCCGAAGCGCTGGCCGAAGGCGTCGAAGAGGCGGACGGCGGGACCGAGTTCGAGGCCGTGGGACGCGGCGAGGCCGACTCGTACCCGGAGGGTGCCGCCCGCGAGACGGTCGGTTCGAACCCGACCCAGCCGGACCCCGGCACATAGAGCTCGGGCCAGGCGTGCAGGCGGTCGGCGGCCACCGAGTACTGCGTGACGTCGCCATCGCGCGAGACCGGATTGCCGGGCAGGTAGCCGACCGCCACCCGCGCGCCGATCCCGAGTTCGCGGGCCATCAACGTCATGGCGGCCGCGAAGTGGACGCAGTAGCCCGCTTTGACCTCGAGGAACCTGGCCACCACCACGCCGGAGTCGCCGTCGTACCCCTCGCGCGCGGGAGTCGACATGGAGTAGACGAACCCGGACTCGCGGAAGTAGTTCTCCAAGGCCATGCCCTGGGCCATCGGGTCGGCGCCCTCCACTCCGGCCCTGGCCGCCACCTGGCGAGCGGTGTCCCCGATGACCGCTGGCAGATCGTCCGGCAGCCAGGTGTAGGGCTCGAGCAGTTCGGCCTCCGTGCCCGTCAAAGGAACGGCGGCCAGCTCGCGCGCCTCCTCGGAGCCGGGGTCCGCCAGCCATGCGGCCACGCCGTAGGACTGGCCGTCGGTCCGCCCTCCGGTCATGGTCAGCGTCAGGTCGTCCTGGTCCACCCGCATGGCGCCGTCGACGTCCCGCAGCCCGGTCGGCTGGTAGGGCGCCGGCAGCCATTCGGAGTTGAGGTCGGTTATCTCGACGTTGATGGCCGCCTCCGTGCCCGGCACGCCGGTGTCCGCGCCCGGCAAGGGAGCGAACTGGCCGTCGCCGGCGGAGTAGACCACCTGGTCTCCGGTCTGGTGACTCCAGGTGGTGCCGTCGAACTGGCTGAGCGTGGTCAGCCGCAGGTAGATCGGCCCCGCGCCGGAGGTGTAGCGCAGCGCCTCCGTGGAGGGACTCGCACGCAGGTCGTCGCCCAGGTCGACGAGGGGGTTGAGGCCGCCGATGTACACCGGGCCGCGATCTTGCCCGGTGACCAGGCCGCCGATGCCGAGCCCCGGAGTCACCAACCCAGCCACGAGTCCCAACGTGGCGGCCAGGGCGGCCACAGCCGGCGCGCCCCATTTGGGATGGGCGGCCCCGCTGGTCAGCGCCAACAACAACAGGTAGGCCAGGATCATCGGGACGAAGATCGTGAGCGGCAGGCCCTCGTGGACGAACGCCACCGCCACCACCCCGACCAGGCCGACGAACAGCCCAGTCGCGGCGGGGGCTTTGACCGTGAAGACGTACCAATCGAAGACCCAGGCCAGCAGGGCTCCGCTGAGGGCCACGAAGGCGAAGATCCATTGCCCGGCCACCAGCGGACTCGACTCCAGGAGGAAAGCCCGGCCCAGGTCGCCGCCCAGATCGGTGAAGCGGTCCCAGACCCGCGCGTTAGGGATGATCCACGCCCAGGCCACATCCGCCGCGAAGGCGGCCGTCAGAGCCAGCGGCACCACCACGATCTCGATCAGCCCCACCAGCCCGTTGGCCAGTCCCGCCGACCGCCCGATCAGTCCGATGGCGAACACCATGAAACCGAAGCCGACGTACCAGCCGACCCAGTCGGCCCCTTGGATCAGGTGCGACACAGGCATCGCCAGGGTCAGATACAGGATCACCATGGCGCCCAGGACGGCCGGGCGGACGCGCGTCATTGGGCGGCCTCCACGGTCCAGCCCTGGCGGCGTAAGGTCGTCTCGACTTCAGAGCTGGAACCCGTCAACCACAGCCAGCCCGGCCGGGCGACCGAGGCCAGCCGTCCCAGCTCGCCCGCTGTCTGCTCGCTGACTTGCGCCAACGCCCCGTAGATCGGCGCCACCGCGCCCCGTGTGCCGACCCCGGAGAGCAGCCGGTGGCTCAGCGCGGCCGTCAAGTCCTCGCCGTCCTGGCCAACCGCGCCGCCCCCGCCGACAGCGCCGACCGCGCCAACCGCACCGGGCATGCCCGGCGACCCGACCGTGCCAGGCGTCGGCAGTTGGACGCGGGCGAACGCCTCCAGCAACGGGGTGGGGCCGCCGGCCGGCTCGAAACGGGATTCGCCCGCCCCGCGTCCGTCCAGGCGGACCAAACGGACGGTGTGCCCGGTCCGAAGCAAGCGCAACGCCACTGACGCGCTGAGGGACAAAGCCCTTTCGGCGGCATCGTCCGCTGGTGAGAGATCGTCCACCAGGACCCACGCCTGGGGCAGCCCCCGTAGCACGACTTCCCGGACCATCAGCC
>JAISCU010000359.1 GCA_031265345.1 Bifidobacteriaceae bacterium | reverse complement strand
CATGTGCTCGCCGGGGTGCTGTTCCTGGTCAGCGCCGTCTTCGTGTGGCGCAGCTTCTACGCCATGCGGATCAACCTGAAAGCCGACCCAGTATTGGCGGAGGCGGTGGCGGAAGCCGAACTCCCGGCCTGACCCGTTCGCCCCGGCAAGCATTTGCACGATGCCGCGCAGTCGGCCTGGCCGCCAGGCACGGGTCCGCGCCGGGCCCGCTTGAGAGCCGGAGACGACCCGGCGGCATCGTGCAACGCCCCTGAAGACTACGAACCTCAGCTGGGCGCGGCAGTCTCGGTCCTCGGGCCACCGATCATCGCCGAAACCATCGCGGCGACTTGGTCGACATATCCGCCGGGGGCCTGGCCGATCCGCTCCAGCAGACGGCTCCGGGACACCGACCGGACGGCGCGGCAAAGGGCAACCGAATCGGAGCGCAGGCCGAGCCCGCCCGGAGCGCCCGGCCTCAGCGGCGAGGGCGCCCGCGAGGAGGTGAACGGCACCACGATCACGGACTCGTCGGGGCTGGCCGCAGCGATCCAGTCAACCGACATGATGAGCACTGGTCGGTTCTTGCCAACCTCGCCCGCCCTGCCCGCGCCCAGTGCGGCCAGCCAGACCTCGCCGCGCCGCGCCGACTCAATCGATGGCTTCATCGGAGATCGCGTCCCATTCGGCGTCCTCGGCCTGGACAGCGGGATTCTGGCTGTCCAGGATTTGCGCCTCACGCTCGGCCCGGAACGCCTCCTGCCACATCGCCTCCGAGACTAACTGCGCCAGAGCCTTCGGGATGGTGGTGCCGCGACCGGCAGCGACCCTCTTGAGCTGGTCGCGGGTCTCGACGGGAACCCGAATCGGCACCGTATCAGTCATGTAAGCATCGTACGCTTACGAGCCCGTTACAGGATCGCGGGTGCCGATGCCGCGCAGTCGGCCCGGCCGCCAGACACGGGTCCGCGCCCGCTCGACCGGTGCGCCGGGGACGACCAGGCGGCATCGTGCAAAGGATTTGCCACATGCCGTGTCGGTGTATTAGTCTACTGATACACCAGTACACCAGCCAACCCGGAGGCGACCAGCGTGATCGATGACAGCCGCCCGATCTTCATCCAGATCGCGGAGCACATCGAGGACGCCATAGTCCAGGGGACCCTGGACACCGGCGACCAGGCGCCCTCAGTCAGCGAGTTGGCCCGCTTCTTCCGGGTCAACCCGGCGACGGCGGTGAAGGGCGTCGGGGAATTGGTGGCGCGCGGCGTGCTGGTGAAAAGGCGCGGCGTGGGCATGTTCGTCGCGCCGGACGCGCGCGCTGCGGTCACGACCGCCAGGGCAGCCCATTTCGAGTCCAGCTTCGTGACGCCGCTGCTCGCGGAGGCGGCGAAACTCGGCATCGACCGGGACCGCATCATCGACATGATCGCCGACAAGGGGGAAGACAAGTGATTACCGACCAGGGACCGTTCGCGGCCCGGACCGAGGAATTGACCAAGAGCTACCGGGACGTCCGCGCGGTGGACCATGTGTCCGTCGAAATCCAGGAGAACTCGATCTGTGGCCTGCTGGGCCGCAACGGCGCGGGCAAGACCACCATGATGCGCCTCCTCACCGGGCAGTTGTTCCCGACCTCGGGCCGCGTCTGGGCGCTGGGACGCCAACCGACGCCATCTGGCGGGGAGCTCAGGGGCATCTGTTTCATCAGCGAGGACCAGAAGTACCCGGACTCATTCGCCGCGCGTCACGTGTTCACTGGCGCCAGTTGGTTCTACGACGACTGGGACCATGAGTACGCGACGGAGCTGACGAAGCACTTCGAACTCCCCACCGATCGCAGGATCTCCAAGCTGTCTCGCGGCCAACGATCCGCGGTCGGGATCATCCTGGGCCTGGCGTCGCGTGCGCGATTGACCATCTTCGACGAACCATACGCTGGCCTCGACGCCGTTGCCCGCCAGTTGTTCTACGACGCTCTGTTGCAGGACTTCACCGAGCGACCGCGTTCCGTCATCGTGTCCACCCACCTCATAGACGAGATCGCCCATCTCCTGGACCACGTTTTGGTGATCGACCAGGGCAGGATTCTGATCGACCGGGACGCTGAAGCTCTGAGGGGAGCGTCGGTCGCGGTCGCAGGCCCGTCGGACGCCGTGGACCGGTTCGTGCGTGACCGGACGGTCCTGGGCCGAGAGCGAATCGGCGGTCTGGCCAGCGCTTCGGTTGAGGGGAAGCTGACCGCCGACGAGTCTGCCGAGGCGGCCCGGCTCGGGCTGGAAGTCTCAGAAGTGTCGCTGCAGCAACTGGTGGTCAACGCGACCACCCACCAGACCGAGGCGCTGGCGGGGACCGGCGCGAGAGGAGAATGATCATGAATCGCGTGCTCCAGGTTTCCCGGCTCTACTTGCTGGAACGCACCAATTACTTGACCGTGCCAGCGCTGGTGTTGTCCAGCGCAGCCGTGCTGTCCTATGCGATCGGCGCGGTGACAGCGGCTGCGACTGGCGAACAGAACGTGATGACAGGCGGCTTTCAGGCTCCGCTCTGGGCGTTGTTCGGTGCCACGTTGGCCCTGGTGGCAGGCATGTATCCCTTCTCCTTCGCGCTGGGCCTGGGGCGCCGCGTCTACTTCCTCGGCACAGCCGTGTTCTTCACTGCTTTCTCCCTGGCGTTCGCTGCCATCTGCACAGTGTTCGGCGTCCTCGAGTCGGTCACCGACGGCTTCGGTTCCCACGCCCGCTTCTTCGCCATGCCGATAGGCGCCGAGAACGCATGGGCGGGACAGTTCATGGGCTTCTTCGGCCTGGTCGCGTTGGCGCTCGGGGCCGCCTTCTGGATCGCTTGCTGCTTCCGGCGTTGGCGGGCCAGGGGCTTGCTGGCGACAGGTGGCGCAATGTTCGTCCTGGTGGCGGCGTTCTCGACGGCGGCCACGGTCTTTTCCTGGTGGGACGGCATCTGGGGCTTCTTGACCGGATTGACTTCCGTTCAGCTTGGCGCCTGCCTGGCCGCGTTGGCCGTGGTCGCGATGGCCACCGCCTGGCCAGTCCTGCGCCGCGCCGCTCCCTGACCAGCGCCGCAACGCCTCGATCGACGCGCTCGTCAGGGGCGGCTCCACAAGCGCGGCCGGCCGGCTGCGCTCGCCAGTCCCGGCGACGATGCCGCGCAGCAGTCGGCCCCCTCCCCAACCCGAGTTGTCGCGGGGTCGACCTGGGAGCCGGGGCCGCGCGAACGGCATCGTCCAAAGCCCTTTTGTTGAACCCTCCCGCGCAGGCCGGAACTGTCTGCTCCGAGCAGACCTTCTCCAGCGCTTTCGCTGCCAGACTCGACGAATCTGTTGGGAATGGCTGAGCGAAAGGAAAGCTGTCATGATCTTCTGGGCGAGGGACCGGGCGCATATGTCTGGATACGTGGTCATCTTCGTGTGGCTGGCGATCATCTTCAACGGGGTGATGAGTCTGTCTGCGTTCCGGGGCGGCGCCAGGGTGGACGCGCCGATGGCCCCCGCGTCCGCCCTCGACGTGACGACGGGCATCGCCGCCGCGTTGTTGACGATCGGCATGTTCTTGACCTTCCTCGGGTTGAAAGAGGGAGGCCTGGGCGCCGTCGCCTTCGGGTTGGCCACCGTGATCGGGCTCATCCTCGAGATGGCCACGGGGACCGCCACCGCCGCGTCCCTGGACGATCTGGCGGGGGCGGGAATCGGCGCCGCCATCGTCTCGATCCTCATCGCCGCATACGTGGTCATCATGGGCGGCGACTCCATGACCGGGTTCCTGACCTGGCGTCGTGTCCTCATCTTCATCGGAGCGCCGGCCGCGCTGTTGGTGGTGTTGTCCGTGGTCTTCGCGTTCGTGGGTTGACCGCGCCAAGCCGTCTTGCGCGTTCCTCGCCGCCCTGAACCAGAGTTGGGGGCAGTCCCCATCTCTGGTTTCGACCCGCGAAGCGCTGCTGCATCGCACAGTTGCTCCCGCCTCCTTCATGTCCGATGCCGCTCGGCCGTCTTCCCGCATCCCCCGGTCTGACTCTGGTCGCCCCGGGCATCAACCGAACTGGGGCCACTTACGGACACCGCCGAACCGTCGGAAAAGGGACGGTACCTTTTCATGCTCGTCCTGGGATTCTCGAAGGGCGTTTGCCCAGGTCAGGCCCTGTGGATAACGGGTCCGTCCCCATTCCGTGCCCAAGGGCCGCAGACTTCCCTTCACGTCGACAGAAAAGCCCTTCCGGCGCACGATGCCGCTCGGTGGGCTCTCCGCGTCCCGCCCGGTCGCGAAACTCTGGAGGCGACTCGTCGTCTGCGCTCGCCCCGGCACCGGTTCCGGCGCGGCGCGAACGCGGGTCCCAACCCGTGCGGTGTCGGCCGCCCTTGTCCGCAAGCGGCCGCAACTGGATCACGCCGCCAGTTGAAGCTACTTACGGACATCGCCGGGCACGGCCCCGCCGCCGCCGGTCGGGCGGCAGGCCGGCCGATTGTTTCGAGCCCCGCCGGACACCGGTTGGGTACTGTCCCCAATCGGTGTCCGGCGGGGCTCGTCAGCGGCATCGTCAAGAAGTCGCCGGGTGCGCGGCGGCGTGGAGCCGGTCGCCCTCCGCGACCAGGTCCTCGACGGCCTGGTCGGGGTACCAATGCGCGCGGTGGATCAGCTTCATGGTTTGGGACCTGGTGAAATCCGTGGGGATATTGATGTAGTACTCGGTGCGCTCGCCCGGGAAGAGGTACCAGCAGTACCTCGGCACTGTGCCGTTCGGGACTATGTACACGAACCCCTCCCCGCTCACCACTCCGTCGATCACGTCGCGTTGGTCCACGATGACCGGGAGCCCAGCGCGTTCCAAGGCGTTGGCCGATCTGACGACCTCCGCGATCCGGTTCTTCCCCGCCAACCAATAGTGGTAGCCCGACCCAGCCTCGAACGTGACGCCCAAGTTGACATGCGTGCTGTTGCCGCCACGCATGATCTCCCACGGGTGACCGCCCCACGACTCCCGGTGCAACAGCCAGTGCTTGAAAGCGGACGGGTCGTCCTCGGGGAGCGACGTGAGGCCTTCGTCGCGACCGTCCGCGTTGCGCTCGTAGGCCTGTTTGGCGCTCAGGCCGGCGATCTCGAAAGCCGGGGTGCCGTCCCAGCGCTTCTCCTCGCGGTTGGCCTCGTAACAGAGCAAGCAGGCATCGAAATAGTCGCTGGCAGTCATGGCCTCCAGACCGGGCGGCACCGCAGAGGGCCGCAGGAACGCCCGTGTCTCGGCGTCCGAGAGCGAGCCCAGCTTCCATTCCTTGAAACTCGGGTCGATCGCGAACAGGTCACTCCACCGCACCCTCCCGCGCTTGTCGCGATAAGTCGTCATGCTGGCTCCCTTCCCCAGACGTTGAGCCTATCCCGTACTCCTTCCGCAGCCATGTCTCCGGATGGACGATGCCGTTCGGTCGGCCCCGGCGCCCAAGACGGCCACGCGCGGGGCTTGGCCGGGAGCCCAAGACGACCGCGCGGCACGGGGCTACCCGTTGTCTGGCGTAATGTAGAAGGATTCACTCGGCCATGCGCTCATCTAGGAGAAGTAAACATGTCCTATGTCCAAATCGACCCCACCCGAATCGCGGAATTGACGGCTCGCGAAGAAGCCCGCCTCAACGACCGCACCCAAGCGTCACGCGACTACTACCGGCGCGCCTCAGAGCACCTCAGCGGTGGCGTGGCGAGTTCCTACCAACTACGTGACCCGTGGCCCATCTACCTGGAGGGCGGTGAGGGCCCCAAGGTCTGGGACGTGGACGGCAACGAGATGTGGGACTTCCACAACGGCTTCGGATCGATGGTCCAGGGCCATGCCAACCCGATCATCGGGAAAGCCATCGCCGAACGCTACCCCCACGGCACCCATTTCGCCGCGCCCACAGAAGACGCCATCGCGGTGGCGAACAACCTGGCGACGCGCTTCGGGATACCCAAGTGGCGCTACGTCAACTCCGGCTCGGAGGCGACCATGGACGCGATCAGGATCGCCCGCGCCTACACCGGGCGCGACACCGTGATGAAGATCTTCGGCTCGTACCACGGGCATCACGACACCGTCATGGTGTCGATCGGGGTGGCCTACGACCAGATCGGGGACCGCGAGAACCTGGCTTCGCTGCCTTATGGCGCCGGCGTCCCCGCCGCCACGACCGCGATGACCATCGCCGTGCCGTTCAATGACGCCGGAGCGATGGAGAGGCGTATCCAACGGCTCGACTCGGAGGGCCGCAAACCGGCCTGCGTGATCATGGAGGCCGCCATGATGAACCTGGGCGTGGTGCTGCCGGAGCCCGGATATCTGGACCAGGTCAGGGAGATCACCCAGCGGCACGGCATCGTCCTCATATTCGACGAGGTCAAGACCGGCCTGACCATCGCGGCCGGCGGCGCGACCGAGCTCTTCGGCGTCCGCCCGGACATGGTGACCATGGCCAAGTCGCTCGGCGGCGGCCTGCCGACCGGCGCCATCGGCGGCACCGAGGAGGTCATGTCGGTCGTGGAGGACCACTCCGTCTACCAAGTCGGCACCTACAACGGCAACCCGCTGGTCATGGCCAGCGCCCGGGCTTCGCTCGAGAAGGTTCTCACTCCCGAGGCCTACGCCTGGCTCGGGCACCTGGCCGAGAGGATCGCCGAGGGCTGCACCGACGTCATCAAGCGCTACAACCTGCCCGGCTACGCGGTCTCGCTGGCGTCGAAGGGCTGCGTCACCTTCTCGCCCACCAAGATTGTCGACTACGAGTCCTTCCTGGCCAACCAGAACGTCCCGCTGACGGACCTGGCCTGGCTGTTCAACATGAACCGGGGCATCTTCATGACGCCGGGACGCGAGGAGGAGTGGACCTTGTCGGTCGCCCACACTGATCAGGCCATCGACGCCTACGTCGCCGCTTTTGACGAGATGGCCCACGACCTGACCGTCTAGTCGGCGCCCGGCCAACGGCGGGCGTTCAACCAGGGCCGTTCCGGGTCGGGCGGCGTCGGCTCGCCCGACCGGTGGGCGGTCCTGCCCGGTTCGCTGGATTCGCGGGCCAACCGCAGTTCGCCGCTCTCGTGCATGACCTCGGCGGCCTTCTGCCTGAGCGCGTCGAACGGCGAGCCGTCGGCGGGGGCCGGGTCCTCCCTTGTCTGCCTCCGGGGCGGCCGGGGCGACGCAGGGGACGCCCCATCGCCGAACGGCTGTGCGCGTTCGATGTGAACGGCACGCAGCTCCGGTCCCGGCTCCGGCGGCGTCTGGGCGCGTGGGATACGGGCTGCTATCGGCTTGTCGGATCGGGCGGGCGGTGGCCCCGGACTCGGCTCGTCGAGTTCGATCGCCGCCATCTCCCCGGTCGGATAGACCGGCACGCGGGAGTGCGGGATCAACTCGGCCACGGACGAGTCTTCGGCGATCCGGCGCGGCCGGCGCCTCGGCAGCGGCCCGGTCGAATGGCCCTCCATGGCAGGCCCGGTGGGCACGAACGCGACCGGTTTGGCGATGGTGTCGGGGCGGGTGGTGACCTTGCGGCCCGCCGGAGGCCCAGCCGAGCGCGTGGTCGCGACCTCGTCCCAGGTCGGCAGCCCCTCGCGACCGGTCCGGCGCGGTTCGTCGCCGGTCGCGGTCGGCCCCGGGATCCACGGCACGGCCTTGCGCCTGGGGATCTCGTCGCCTGTCAGGGTGTCGGTCAGGTCCGCTTGCTTGGCTTCGGCTCGCCGTCGCACCGGAGCTTGTCCGATGCCGTCCGGTCGGCGCCCGCCCGTCCGCGCGGCTTCCGATTCGGGCCGGCCGGGAGTCGGCGGGACCGGCGCTCTGGCGCTGCGCCGCTCCGGGCCAGCCGGGCGCGGCCGTCCCACACCCTCGGCATCGCGACCGGCAGACGCGGCCGCGTGGCGTGGATCGGGCGCCCTGGCGGCTGAGTGGCGCGCTTCGTGAGCTCTGGCGGCTCGGCGCCGCGCCGTCACGATCAAGAAGGTCCCGATCCCCAGGACCACCACGGAACAGATCACGATCAGTGCGAGTCCATGCTCACCCGCCCACCCGACCGCGTAACCGAGTTTCGGTATGCGATACATGTACACTCCGACTATCTGGCTCTCAGCGACGTTGTCTTCTTGGGTCTCGTCGGCGTCGCTCCGCGTGACCATTCGACGATCCGGGCCCTCGCCGGCTTCGCCGACCACCCGGCGAGTGACCACCGACGAACCGGGCCCCGCGCTCCGATAACTGATGATCTGGCCTGCTTCGATAGCGGCCGAATCCTCGACCCCCCGAATCACAATGATGTCGCCGCGCTCGAAAGTCGGCGCCATCGAGTCCCCGTGCACGTTCAAGGCCCGCCCGCCCACCGCGAGCGGAACGCCTCCGACCGCTATCGCCAAGGCGAGCACCGCGATCAGCAGCACAGCCGTGAGGGCAGCGAAGAAACTGGCCCACACATTCTTCGGCTTGGACGCGGAAGTCACCGACAATTCCCTGGGGTACAGCGTCGCGGCTGCGGCGCGGGCGAACACTAAGGACACATAAAGGATATGGCCAAGCCGGTTTGGCCGCAGCCCTTTACGGCCTATCGGTTTGCGCCTAACAGACTAGGCCGTCGCCCGGGGGCTCCCCCTTGAGCAGATATCCGTCCACCGCCTCGCCCACGCAATCGTTCGACCGTCCATAGGCGGTGTGCCCGTCGCCCTCGTAGGTCAGCAGAACCCCGGATTCGAGTTGTTCCGCCAGCGCCACCGCGCCGTGGTAGGGAGTGGCCGGGTCCCCCGTGGTGCCGATCACCAGGATCGGGTCCGCGCCCGAGGCGGTGATCGTGTGCGGGCTGCCCACCTGGGGGTAGGGCCAGACCTCGCATTGTTTCTCGCCGTAGGCCCAGAACTCCCCGAAGGTGGGCGAGGCCTCCTTCAGCGCCGCCGCATGGGCCTCGGCGGACGCCAGGTCGGCGGGTCCGCGGTCATCGAGGCAGTTGATGGCGATGAAGGCCTCCATCTGGTTGGACGAGTACTTGCCCCCCTCGCGCTCCAGGTAGAGGTCCGAGAGCATCATCAGACTGGAGCCGTCGCCATCCTCCAGGGCCAGCATCAAGGCCATCGACTCGACCGGCCAGGTGCGTTCGTCGTACATCGCCACGACGATCCCGTTCATGGCCAAAGGCATGGTCAGCTCCCGTCCGTCGCTGCCGCCGGCCGGCAGAGGCCGGGCTTCGACATCGAGCAGGAACTGGTGGATCTGGGCTTTGGCCTCGGCTTTGGTGCCTTTGAAGGGGCAGATCTGGGTGCCCAGGCAGCTATCCAGGTACGAGTCGAGCGCCGCTTCGAATCCGGCGGCCTGTTCCACCTCGTGCAGGTCCGCGTTCACAGACGGGTCGAGGGCGCCGTCGAGCACGAACCGTCCGACCTTCTCGGGGTACAGGTCGGCGTAGGTGGCGCCCAGGAAGGTGCCGTAGGAGTAACCCAGCAGGTTCAGCTTGTCGTCGCCCAGGAATTCGCGCATCGCCTCCATGTCCTTGGCGGCGGAGACCGTGTCCACATGCGCGAGCAACGGCCCCGAGTTCTGCTCACAAGCTTGGGCGAAGGGCTCCACGACCGCCAGTGATTGTTCATAGCCCTCCGGAGTGCGGGGCCAGGTCGCGGCGTAGAACTCGTCTAGGTCGGTCGTCTCGGTGTAGCAGGTCACCGGCGCCGACTCGCCGACCCCGCGCGGGTCGAAGCCGACTATGTCGTAGCGTTCCGTGACCTCGTCGCTGATCAGGCCCATCATGGAGGACAGGAAGGCCTTGCCGGAGCCGCCTGGCCCACCGGGGTTGATCAGCAACGAACCGATCCGTTCGGCCTGGTTCGTGGCCGGGACCCGTGCCAACGCCAATTCGATGGTCTCGCCAGCTGGGTCGGCCCAATCGAGCGGCACCTCCAAGGTGGCGCACTCCGCCCCCTTCGCGGCGGTGCAGCGGTCCCAGCCTGGCGGCACGTCCCTCTCCTCGGTGGCCGAAGCCGAGGGTTCGGCGCTCGGTTCGCCGCCCCGATCCCGAGTCGGCAACAGGCACCCGGTCAACGTCAATCCGCCAAACAAAGCCCACACGGCGGCCATGGCTAAACGTCGTCTCACAGTTCGTCCCATCCCCCTAGGGTCGCACACTCTCGGCAGCCATCGACGGCATCGCCAGTATGACGGCCATCGCCTCCAGCGCCAACGCCGGGGCCACATTCCCCGCCAGCCGTTGCCGTGCCAGCTCGATGGCGTCCAACCGGACCATTGTCTCACGGACGGTCGAGGTGCGCGCTTGCGCCGCCACCAGGTCCGCGTCCATGGCGTTGACCAGCTCTACCTGGGCGGTGACCTGCACGGCCAGGACATCGCGGTAGAAGGCCAGCAGATCGATCAAAGCCTGGTCCAAGGTGTCGGCCTGGCTGCGCCGCGCCCGTTTGACCGACTCCTCGTCGAACTCCTTCAGCCTGGCGCGGGCGTAGGGGCTGACCCTGTGTCCGGTCGGCTCGCCGAGCTGCGCCAACAGCTGGGTCCGCTCCTCGGATTCGCGATCCTTGACCACGGACTCCGCTTCGGTCTTGGCGACGGCGTCCAGTTGCCCCGCCGCGGCCACGGCCCGCGCGACCGACGAGGCCACCTTCGGTATGGCCAACACTTGGCGGCGCCGTTCGATCGCCTCCGGGTCGCGCACCAACCGCCTCGCCACTCCGATGTGCGACTGAGCGGCCAGGGCGGCCAGACGCGCGTCCTCCGGATCGGTCCCGTCGCGCTCCACCAGAAGCCGGGCGACGGCCTCCACCGACGGTATGCGCAGGCCGACCCCGCGGCATCGTGAACGGATCGTCACCAGGACGTCCTGGGGCCGGGGCGCCGAGAGTATCCAAACCGTGTGGGGCGGCGGCTCCTCCAGGGCTTTGAGCAAAACGTTGCCGGTCCGCTCGAGCATCCTGTCGGCGTCCTCGACAATGATGACGCGCCAGCGTCCCTGCGACGGCATGCGCGCCGCCAAGGTGACCCATTCGCGCACGTCGTCGATGGCGATGACGACCTTCTTGGTGGCGGTGTCGAGCACGTCGGGGTGCGTCCGGGCCATCACCGACCGGCAGGCCTGGCAGTCGCCGCAACCGCCCTCGGCGCACTGCAGCGCGGCGGCGAAAGCCCGTGCCGCGATGGAGCGTCCCGAGCCGGGCGGTCCCGTGATCAGCCAGGCATGGGTCATGGACTCGGCCCGGCTGGCGGCCTGGCGGAGCTGGTCGACGACCGCGTCCTGCCCGGTCACAGCTTCCCAAACGCTCATTCGGCTCCCCTCCGCAACAGTGGTTCGACCGCCGCCCAAACGCTGGCGTGGACCTCGTCCTTGCTGCCCGTGGCGAGCACGACCGCGTACCGCTCCGGCGCGGACGCCGCCAATTCACGGTAACGCCGGTTGACTGTCGCATGGAACGGCTCCCCGGCCTCCTCCAATCGGTCGGGGGTCTGGCCGGGGCGCTCGCGGCGATCTCGGGACGTCGCCTGGTCCACGTCCATCAAAATGGTCAAGTCCGGTTCCAGGCCGCCTGTCGCCACCGCGTTGACCTGCCGGATGACCGATTCGGTCAGGCCGCGCCCCTCGGCCTGGTAGGCGATCGACGAGTCGAGGTAGCGGTCCGTGATGACGATGTCCCCCCTCGCCAGTGCCGGTCGCAAGACCTCCGCCACATGCTGCGACCGGTCCGCCGCGTACAGGAGGGCCTCCGCCGCGGGCGCGACCTCGCCGCCGTGCAGCAGCATTCGCCGGATCTCGGCCCCCAGCGCCGTGCCACCCGGTTCGCGCGTCACCACCAGGCCGGGCCGCCCCGGCCGCTCGACATAGCCGCCGGTCCGCAGCGCCTGGGCCAGCATTTTCAGGTGGGTGGACTTGCCAGCGCCGTCGCCGCCCTCGAAGGCGATGAACCGCCCCGGCTGGTGGCCCCGCCTCGAATCCATGCCGACAAGTCTCTCACTCCCGTCTGACACCCAGTTGCCCGATGCCGCCTGGTCGGCCCCGTCGGTCTGGACAGTCCCGAGACGCCGGACCTAGAATCTGCCGAGTGCTGTCACTGCGCCGGGCCGCTTGGGCCAGCCGGGCGCGCCGGGCGCGAACCGCGCTGATCGATCCTGAGGCCGACCTCCGCGCCCAGGTCTTCACCGTGGCGGCGCTCGCCGGCATCGCCATATCGCTGGTCACGGCCCTGGTGAGCGCGCTGAACCGGATGGGCGCGGCGCAAGTCGTCCTCAACCTGGCGGCGGCCTGCGCGGCGGTCGGGCTGCTCCGTTTCACGCGCCGCACCGGGCGCTACCGCCCCGCCTACGTGATCACCGTGGTGGCCGTGTTCCTGATGGCGTTCCCGGCGCTGTTCTTCTCCGGCGGCGGCTACAGCGCCGGGATGCCGGCGTTCTTCGTGTTCGCCATCGCCTTCACGGCTTTCATCCTCGAGGGAGCGCTCCTCTGGTCGTTGGTCGGCCTGGAGGTCGTGGTCTACACCGTCTGCTGCGTCACCGCCTTTCAGCGACCCGGTTGGGTCAGGCCGGTCACGGGCGCAGCCGCCATGTGGGACTCGGTCTACGCGCTGGTGGCGGCCGGGGTGACGCTGGCGGTCGCGTTCCATGTCCTGTTGCGGGTCTACGAGCGCGCCCAACGCCAACTCGCCCGGTCGAACGAGAGCAAGTCCCGCTTCCTGGCATCGACCGCGCACGAGTTGAACACGCCATTGGCGCTCGTCCAGTTGCACGCCGAGGAGGCCCTGGCCGGAGCCGGCGAGTCGGCCAGCGTCCAGGCTCTGCGGCGCCACAACCTCGAGGTGGTCGCGGCGGAGACCGTCCGCCTGGCCGGCCCCAGCGCAGAGCCTCCCGCACCGTCCGTCCCCGCAGTCAGCCCTCCGGCCGAGGAGCCCGCAGTGGACGTGCCCGCGGTGGCGGACGATTGGGTGGTCGATTCTCTGACGCAGGACGACCTGTTCTTGACCGCCGCGCACCTCATGATGGTGGGCTCGTGGACATTGGAGCTTGAGAGCGAAGGCGGCGAGTGGGTCGAGGACCAGGACCTGCCCGAGGGCTCGCTCCACCTCTATCCGGACGGAGACTGCTCCGTCACCTTCAACGAGGACGCGCCGTCCGAATGCGGTTGGTACGGATACGACGATGTCACGGCGGTAGTCGAGTTCCAAGGCTTCACCTTTGACACGATCATCGACGAGGACGGCTGGCTGGTCCTGGAAGACGCCGGCATGGAGTCGATCCTCTATTACACGGCCGACGACCCGCCCGGCGACATGACTCTCCAGCTTGACGAGGACGGCGCTTTCGTCTTCGAGGTGTTCGGCGAGACTGCCGAGGGCTGGTGGGAATGGGACGGCGAAGAATTGACCCTGACCGCCGAGGAAGCGGACCCCATCACCGGCTTCCTGGACGGCGACTCCCTCATCTTGGAGACGGATGAGGGCGGCTATGTCGCCTTGTCGCGCGACCGGTAGGGCAGGGCTTCGACCGTCGCAGATCAGTCGGACGATGCCGTCCGGTCAGCTTCCGGCGCCGAAGCCGAGTTGCCGCCAGGCCTCGTAGACGGCGATGGCCGCCGAGTTGGCCAGGTTGAGCGAGCGCCGGGCGGGCAGCATCGGAATGCGGACCTGGGCCGTGACGCGGGGATGGGCCTTGACGTGTTCGGGCAGGCCGTGCGGCTCCGGGCCGAACAGGAGGACGTCGCCGGGTTGATATGAGACATCGGCGTAGCTGGCGGTGGCGTGGGTGGTGAAAGCGAACACTCGCGCGTCCGCCGCGACGGCGGCGAACGCCTGCTCCAAGTCGTGATGGACTCTGAGGTCGGCCAGGTCGTGGTAGTCCAGGCCGCTGCGCCGCAGTTTGGTGTCGGTGAGCTCGAAGCCGAGCGGTTCGATCAAGTGCAGCCGGACCCCGGTGACCGCTGCCAACCGGATCGCGTTGCCCGTGTTGGTGGGGATGCAGGGAGCGTAGAACACCAGGTCAAGCAAGTGTCGCAGGTCCTTCGTAGAGTGTAGGCGTGTTCATTCGCCCAAGGGTTTCGTCAGGTCGGCCCGCCCGCCGCCGGGCCGGAACCTTTGCCGGTGGCGGCGGCGCGCTTCGCGGTCTTGGCGGCCGGTTTCCTGGCGGCCGGTTTCCTGGCGGCAGTCGTCTTCTTGGTGGTGGCCTTGTTGGCGGCGGGACGGCGCGAGCGGGTGGATGGGCCACGGTCACGTTTGTCCTGCAGCAATTGGGCAGCGCGTTCCAGGGTGACCGTGGCCGTGTCGTCGTCCTTGCGCAGGGTGGCGTTGGTCTCGCCGTCGGTCACATAGGGGCCGTAGCGTCCGTCCTTGACCACGACTGGCTTTCCGGACACCGGATCCGCGCCCAGCTCCCGCAGCGGGGCGGCGTTGGCCGCTCCCCGCCGTTGCTTCGGCTGGGCCAACAGCGCGCGGGCCTGTTCTTGATCGACCGTGAACAGGTCGTCCTCGCTCGGCAACGACCGCGATTCCGCACCGCACTTGATGTAGGGCCCGTAGCGGCCGTTCTGGGCGGTGATCTCCGCCCCCTCGAGACTGGCGCCGACCACCCGCGGCAGGGACAACAGGCGCACGGCCTCGTCCAGCGTGACGGTGTCCGGCGACATCGACTTGAACAGCGAGGCGTTGCGGGGTTTCGGCGCTTTGGGCGCCTCCTCCACGACCTCGGTGACATAAGGGCCGAAGCGTCCGGTCTTGACCACCACCGTTCGACCGGTAACCGGGTCGGTGCCGAGCGAACGGGTCTGATCGGCCGGCGCCTCCAGCAACTCGTGGGCTTTGGCCAAGGTGAGCTCGTCCGGTGCCAACTCGTCGGGCACGCGAGCGCGCTTGACCGCCTCGGACGGCTGGTCGCCCTGGACCTCGAGGTAGGGACCGTAGCGGCCCACTCGCAGCACAATCCCGTCGCCGAGCGGGACGGTGTTGATGTCGCGGGCGTCGATCTCTCCCTGGCTCTCCACCAGCCGCTTGAGCCCGGCCTGTTTGAGCGACATCGCGGAGTGGCCAGCCGGATCGGGTGACGACGGGCTCTGCTGGGCGGCCGTGCCTCGTGGCGCGGCCTGGTCTTGGGGCGTCGCCGAGCCCTGCGGCGCGGTGCCGAAATAGAACTCCCCCAACCAACGCGCCCGGTCTTCGTGGCCCGCTGCGATCTGATCGAGGTCGTCCTCCATGGCGGCCGTGAAATCGTAATCGACCAGGTCCCCGAAGTTCTGCTCCAGCAGACGGGTGACCGCGAAGGCCAGCCAGGTCGGCACCAGGGCCATGCCCCGGCGCTCCACGTAGCCCCGGTCCTCGATCACAGAGACCGTCGCGGCGTAGGTCGAGGGACGCCCGATGCCTCGCTTCTCCAGGGCCGCCACCAACGAGGCCTCGCTGTAACGGGGCGGCGGCGTGGTCTGGTGCCCCTGGGGCTCAAGACCGACCGTGTCCACGCCCTGGCCCTGGACCAACTTGGGCAGACGCGTCTCGCCGGGAGCCGAGTCCTCGTAGCGGGCCTGGTCGCGGCCCTCCTCGTAGGCGGCCAGGAATCCGCGATGGGTGATGACCGTGCCTGCGGCGCTGAACGTGGCTGTCGCTTCGGTGCCGCGGCCAGTCAACCGGACGGAGACGGTCTGCCCGGTCGCATCGGTCATCTGGGAGGCGACGGTCCGCTTCCAGATCAACTCGTACAGTTTCAGTTCCTCTTTGGTCAGGCGCGCGGCCAGCGAGTCCGGCGTGGCGAACCGATCTCCGGAGGGGCGGATCGCCTCATGCGCCTCGCTGGCGTTCTTCGACTTGGTGGCGTAATGCCTGGGCGCGGACGGGACGGCGTCCGGCCCGTACAAGTCGCGCGCCTGGTGCCGGGCCGCCTCGATGGCCTGGTCGGAGAGGTGGGTCGAATCGGTCCGCATGTAGGTGATGTGGCCGTTCTCGTAAAGCCGCTGGGCCACGCGCATGGTGTGGCGGGAGTTCATCCTCAGCTTGCGGGACGCCTCCTGCTGCAAGGTGGAAGTCGTGAACGGCGCGGCCGGGCGCCGCTTGTACGGCTTCTCCGTCAGGTCGGAGACCTCGAACTTGGCGGCGCCCAGGCTGTCCGCCAGCCGACGGGCCTCGGGCTCGCCGAGGTGGATCAAGTCTGTGCCGGTCATCTGTCCGGCGTCGGTGAAGTCCTTGCCCGTCGCGACCCGCTTGCCGTCGACAGCGGTCAAGGTGGCGGAGAAGGGCTGAGCCTCGGCCGCGAAGGTCGCGGCAATGTCCCAGTATCCGGCGGCCTTGAAGGCCATCCGCTCGCGCTCGCGCTCCACCACGAGTCTGGTCGCGACCGACTGCACGCGACCCGCCGACAGACCCGCCCTGATCTTGCGCCAGAGCACCGGGGACACCTCGTAGCCGTAGAGGCGGTCCAGGATGCGCCGGGTCTCCTGGGCGTCCACCAGGTTCAGGTCGACCTCGCGGGGACTGGACACCGCGTGGTCGATGGCCTCTTTGGTGATCTCATGGAACACCATCCGCTTCACCGGGACCTTCGGTTTGAGGACTTGCAGCAGGTGCCAGGCGATGGCTTCGCCCTCGCGGTCCTCGTCTGTCGCCAGATAGAGTTCGGTCGCGTCCTTGAGGGCCTTGCGTAGTTCGGTGACCTTTTTCCTTTTGTCAGGTTCGATCACGTAGTAGGGGTCAAAGCCGTCGTCCACGTTGACCGCGAACCGGCCGTACGGGCCCTTCTTCATGTCGGCGGGCAATTCGGATGGCTGCGGCAGGTCACGGATGTGGCCGACCGAGGCTTCGACCTGGTAGTTCTTCCCCAGGTAGCGACCGATCGTCTTGGCCTTGGTCGGTGATTCGACAATCACCAGCTTCTTGTGTGCCTCCACTTCCCCTCCTGATAAACCACACGCGCGATCCTCGCCGAACACAAGTTACGGCCCTTGACCGTACCCCAAAACCGGGGCGCTTCGCCTACCGTCGCTTCTGTGGCACCTTCTGTGGCCCTAGCTGGTCGCGGGACGTGATGGTCAGATGGTCAATGTTGACATGCGCCGGTTGGGCCGCCACCCAGCGGACGGCCTCCGCCACGTCGGCGGCCGCAAGAGGCTGCACGCCTTCATACACGGCCGCTGCCGCGGCCGCGTCGCCACCAAGCCTGACCAGCGAGAACTCGGTCAGGACCATCCCCGGATCGAGCTCCGTGACGCGCACCGGCGTGCCAGCCAACTCTTGGTGCAGGACACTGGTGAAAGCCCGCTCCCCGAACTTGGCGGCGTTGTACCCGGCACCGCCTGGATACGGATGGTGTCCGGCGATTGAGACGATGTCGATCACCAGGCCGGCGGGCGCGGCCAACAGCTTCGGCAGCAGAGCCTTGGTGACGCGAACCGTGCCGAGCACGTTGGTGGCGAACATCCACTCCCATTCCGCTGGGTCGGCATCGGCAATCCGGGTAGTGCCTTTCGCGCCGCCGGCGTTGTTGACCAGCAAGTCGCACTGATCGACCGCCTGGGCCAGGCGCTCCACCGAACCCGGATCGGTCACGTCCAAAGACACTCCCAAGGCCCCGTTGCCGAGCTCGGCCGCCAGGCGTTCGACCCGGTCGAGGCGCCGAGCGCCGCACACCACCCTCCATCCGTCGGACGCCAACGCCCGTGCCGAGGCCTCGCCGATTCCGCTCGATGCCCCTGTTATCACCGCTGTCCTCATTGTCCCTACCTCCTCCATGGCACCCTAATGGCTGAAATCACCGCCATTGACCGCGCCCCGAGCCCCGCGTGCCCCGAAATGCGGGTCAAACGCGCTCGCGGTAGCGCCGGCCGTGCCACGAACCCCGCCGAGGCGCAATTCACCCCCAGGCCCGCGCAGCAGGGCGCCGAAATGCGGGTCAAACGTGTTCGTGGTAGCGCCGACCGTGCCACGAACCCCGCCGAGGCGCAATTCACGCCTGGCGGGGCGGGATTCGAGGCCACCCAGGGGCTGAAATGCGCGTCAACGACGTTCGTGGTCCCCGCGGTCGTGCCACGAACCCCGCCCAGGCGCATTTCACGCCCAGGCCGGCGCCGCGGGACGCCGAAATGCGGGTCAAAGGCCTTCGTGGTCGCGCCGACCGTGCCACGAACTCCGCCGAGGCGCATTTCACCCCCGTGCCCGGCCAGCTTGTCCAAGAACCCGCCACTCCGAAGGACACACCCTTTCGGGGACGGCCACGGGCCTGGCGCGTCCCCGAAGGGGCGTCGATTTTCTGCCGGCGGGCGCACCGAGTTGTTGATTGCACCCCTTAGGCGTCAGACTTGAGGGACTGAAAAGCCCTTGAGGAGGTCAAAATGACAACACCACCGTTACAGCCGTGGAATCAACCGTCCTCCGACGGCTCTGCTCCCCCGCAGAATCCCGGCGGATTCGCCAATCCCAACCAAACTCCTGAGGGCGGACCCAGCCTGTGGTCGAGCCCACCCACGGGCGCGCAGCCGGGCCAGTACGGCGCCACCGCGCAGTACGGCCAGACTGCCAGCCCGGGCGGCGCCTACCCCGCGCCCGGTCAATATGGTGCGCCCGGCCAAACCGCTGCGCCAGGCCAGTACGGCGCGCCGGGCCAATTCGCTGCGCCAGGTCAATATGGAACGCCGGGTCAATCCGGAGCGCCAGGCCAATACACTGCGCCGGGCCAATATGGAGCGCCCGAGCCGACCGCGCAACCGACTGGCTGGTCCGCGCCGACCGGGCCGGACGGCATCGGACAAACGGCGCCCGGGGCACCTGCGGGCTACTACCTGGCCTCCGACGGCCAGTATTATCCCCTAGCCGACCAACCGACGCTCGCCAGTCCGGGCGTCCCCCCGGCGCAACCAGCCCAGCCCAAGCGGAAGAGGCGCGGCGTGCTGGTGGCGGCGGGCGTGGCGGTGGCGCTGGCCGTGGCCGGTGGCGGCGCCTATGTGCTGTTGACAATGCGCGGAGGCGGCGGCGGTGCGGCGAGCCCCGAGGACGCCGCCGAGGCGCTGCTGGTCGATCTGGCGTCGCTGGACTTCACGCAGGTCGCCTCCAAGGTGGCGCCGTCAGAGCAGACCCTCTTCGACCCGCTCGTGGACGCGGCCGCTGACGCCCAGAACCAGAACGAGGAGCAGAAGCAGTTCCAGGAGATCTGGAATGACGCGAAGGCCGCTGTCACCGTCGAGTTCAAGGATCTGAAGTTCTCCAGCCAAGCGCTGGCCGAAGGAGTCGACCGGACAGTGGTGACGGGCGGGTCGGTCTCGCTCGACGCGGACACGGACAAGTTGGCCGATGCCGTGATGGATCTTTACGACTTGTCCGGCAGCTCCGCTTCCAGCCTGTCCTCCGGCCTCGACGGGCTGTTGTCCGGCGTGACCGCGTTCGGCATGGAGGCGCCAGCCGACAATCGGTCGGAGATCAAGGAGCAACTGGACCAGTTCTTCCCGGTCACCAAGGATGTTGAGGACCTGGTCGCCATGTCCGACCTCGATGATCTGTTCGTGGTCACGGTCAAAGAAGACGGCAAGTGGTTCACTTCGGCGTCGATGACTCTGGCGCAGTACGCCTATGAGGACTCGGGCATGGACAATGCGGCCCTGGGCGATCCGATCCCGGACGGCGAGATGAAGGGCGCCTCGAGCCCGGAAGACGCCCTCGGCAACCTGGTCGCGGCCTGGGACGCGGCCGCTCAGAACAACGACTTGCGAGAACTGGCGAAGGCTCTGCCGACAGCCGAGTCGCGACTGCTGGCCGTCTACGGCCCGGCTCTGATGTCGGACGGCGGCATGAGTTTGGAGGGCGCGTCTGGAGTGATCAGCGGTGTCAGCGGCACCAAGCACTCCGAGATCGGCGGCCACGCCCGGGTGACGCTGGACTCGCTCAGCGCGGCCGGCGGGATGTTCGAGTTCTCCCGGGCGGACGATAACTGGACCATCAAGGTCTCGACCGGCTATTCGGACACCACTGTGACCGTGGCCCAGGATGGCGGGAAGACCTGGAGGATCGGTGTCCAGAGCCAGGACGAGTACAGCGGCGACCAAGACGTCAGCCTCAGCATCACGGTGCCGTCCAAAGGCGTGGTCGAGGGCACAATGTCCGGCGCCGGCGTGGAGGGCAGCTTCGCTTACCAGGACGGCTGCGTGACCACGGACATGGCGGGGGCGTCGCAGAAGATGTGCGGCGACGAGCTGGGTGTCGATCTTGAGGCCTCGCCGCTGAACCAGATCGACAAGCTGCCGGATCTGAAGGGCTTGCTGGCGCTGTCCGCGGTCAAGGGCGCGGGCGGCGATTGGTACATCTCGCCGACGGCGTCGCTGCTCGATATGGGCGCGTTCTTCTCGGCAGAAGTGTTCTGACCGGGTCGGCCGCGGTCGGGCTTGGCGCTGTCAGTGAAACCACTGGCGGCGCCGGGCCCGAGCGGAGCATCATAGTCATGTGAATCGCCTGGTCGCGGCGCTCGGCGAAGCCTCCGTCCGGGCCGAATGCGTCACTCATGTGGAGGTGACGCCGCCCCGGCCGGGGGCTCATGGCGCTTGGCCGGAATGGGTGCCGGATTGGGTGCGTTCCGGGTACGAGGTCTTGGGCGTGCCTCGACCGTGGGCGCACCAAGTCGAGGCGATGGAGCGCGCTCGTCAGGGCCACTGCGTGATCGCCACCGCCACCGGGTCCGGCAAGTCGCTGGCCCTGTGGACGCCCGCCTTGGCCGCTCTCGATGAGCCGTATGAGTTGGGTCGGGTGGCGGAGGTCCGCGCGCGGGCCTCGGCGCTCTACCTGGCGCCCACCAAAGCCCTGGCCGCGGACCAATTGGCCTCGCTGCGAGCGTTGCTCACCGCCGCCTGCGCCGAAGGCCTCGAGGTCACCACCTGCGATGGCGACACGCCGTGGGAGCTGCGCCGATGGGTCCAGTCCAAAGCCGATGTGGTGCTCACCAACCCGGACTTCCTGCACTTCTCGCTGCTGCCCGGCCATGCTCGCTGGGCCGGTTTCCTGGGCGGCTTGCGCTATGTGATCGTGGACGAGTTGCACGCCTATCGCGGGGTCATGGGAGCGCATGTCGCCTGGGTGATGCGGCGGCTGCGGCGGCTCGCCCGCCACTACGGCGCCGACCCGATCTTCTTGGCAGCGTCCGCGACGGTCAGCCAGCCCGAGGTGACCTTCGCACGGCTGATCGGCGAGGACGCGGCGAAGGTGGCCGCTGTGTGTGCCGACACAGCGGAGCACGGCGAGCGCACGTTCGTGCTGTGGCGCCCGGCCTCCTATGACGGCGCGGCTGCCGACGAGTCGGCGGAGGACGCCTCGGCGGGGTCTCCAAAGGTCAAGGCCGCCCGGCATGACTTTGCCCCCCGTCCCGTCAAGGCGTCGGGGGATGCAGTGGACGATGCCGTTCACGCATCTCGCCGCGCTACGTCAAAGTCCGCGTCGGTCGGCTCGGGCGACGGGTCGGCGCGACGCCGCTCGGCCGCAGCCGAAGCGTCGCGGTTGCTCGTGAACCTGGTCGATGTGGGCGCTCGGACGCTGGTGTTCGTCCGCTCGCGTTACTCGGCCGAGTCGGTGGCGACGGCCGCCCGGCAATGGCTCGACGGAGCGGTCTCCAACCGGGTCGCCACCTACCGGGGTGGTTACCTGCCGGAGGAGCGCCGCGACTTGGAGCGCCGCTTGCGCAATGGCGCACTGTTGGGCCTGGTGTCCACCACCGCGCTCGAGCTTGGGATCGACATCGCGGGTCTAGATGCGGTGGTGACCGCAGGATGGCCCGGCACGCGCATCGCCTTGGCCCAGCAAG
>JAISCU010000353.1 GCA_031265345.1 Bifidobacteriaceae bacterium | reverse complement strand
TTCAGATGGCGTCCGGCGAGCAGTTGGACCGCGCTGCCATCGGGCGCGTCGGCCAGGGTCTGCTCCAAGTCGTCTATCAACACCAGGGTCTGGACCCGCCCGTAGGGCCAGTCCACCCGTCCGGTCTGGTCCACTTCCTCCAAAGCGTCGAAAGCGGCCCGCCGCAGCGACGCCCGCCGTTCCAGGTCGAACGCGGCCCGCCGCAGCCACAACACCTTCTCCAACGTCGTGTGCGACACGCCCGCGCCGAGCCGGGCGGCCGCGATCCGGCGGGCGTCCTGCTTCCCTTGGTGCGCCCCGCTAGCGTCATCGGATGGGCCGTCCCCAGGCAGCGGCTTGCCGCCGAACCGGGTCGCCAACTGGCGAGCGCGCAACCCGTCCGCGACCTGGTTCTTGACCGTCTGGTACCTGTCGGCAAGCTCGGTCAACGGCGGCCGCTCCTCGGCGTCGTCATGGTTCAAGCCTGCCCCCTTCCACCAGTCCGACACTATGCGGGCCGTCCCGTATGTTCTGGTCCTGTTCCGTGTCGGTCACATGCCGATCCCGCGCGGGTCCGGACGGGCCTGGCCGCGCCCGAACGCCGACACTGGAGCCATTGCGGGGCCTGGACGCGGACGGGCGGCGGGTCCGAGGCCAGCGGCCGTGCGGAGCGCGCCGAGCACCAGCCCGGCTTGGCGGGGGTCGAGGCGGGCGATGTCCGCCAACGCCACCGGGGTCTCGTCGTCGATCAGGTTGGCGACGACCCTCCCGACGACCCTCTCCCCCGACGACATGCCGCCCAAGCCCGCTGCCAGCTTTGCCGCGTCGATCCGGGCGTAGGGTTTCCCGTCCTGGCCGGTCCCGAGGCGCTCGATCCACGGCGCGCCCCGGTAGGCAAGCCTCCCATCGGCGCCGTTCACCAACAGTTCGACGGCCGCCCGCGCCCAAGGCGTGCCTGCCGCCCAGTTCCGCAGTTCGGCGGCGATCCCGGCCCCCTCGGGCGTGCTCGTCCCGCTCATGGCGTGCCTCCTTCCCGGCGCGCTGCTTCGGGCGCGCCAGTCGTTCTCTGGTTCACACAGACCAGGTGCGCACCGCCTCCCCAGGACCCCCGTCTTGCGGTGCCGTCCCACGGCGGGGGCTCCCCCTGGCCTGCGGTGGCCGCGCGGTCGGCCTTGGCACCGGGCACCGCGTCGCCGTCCGCCAGGGCCGCCCCGCGCGGCGACAGGAGGAAGATCACACACCCTGGGCCGTGCCGTTCCTTCCGCGCCTGACCCGGTGCCCGCGTCACCTCACACGCCCGCCCCCGCCGAAGTTGCACGCGATGAACCGGATCACGCCGCCCGCCCGGCCGCCGTCTCGTCACGCCGAGCCCAGGTGCCCGCGAAACCGCCCGCCCGTCGTCCCGCCTGATCCAAGACTGTCTTCGATGAGGGACGTAATCTACCGGGGTAGTCGTGCGCACCTATCCACTGACGGAACCACCGTCAGAAAAGAGGGGTGGGGTCATGCGGGGTGGGTGTCGACGGTCACGTAATTGGGCCAGGGTCTGTCACGTAATTGGGCCAGTGCGCGTCATGCAATTGGGCCAGTGGGTGTCACCAGAGCAGGCCATCCCACGGCGAAGCCACAGCGTTCTGACCAGGCATTGAACCGGCGTCCGCGTCCCATCCGTGAAATCTGTTGGTGGCCCAATTGCGTGACGCAGGGTGGACTAATTACGTGACCGTTGACAGGTGGGGTCAAGCCGTTTCGCGGCACCGGCGCGGACGCGCGCCGGTACGTCGAATCCGACCGCAGCACGGCTGACGACTACTACCTGAGCGAGCGTGACGCCCTGGCGTCATGGACGTTGAGCGACGCCCTGGGCGAGGTGACGGCGGCCGCCGATCTGGGGCCGCGGGCGTATGCGGCATGGGTTGACTGGGCGCACCCGGTGACGGGCGAGCGGATGGGCGTGCCGCGTGCAGCCGGTGACGGCAGGAAGGGTTCGCCTCGGTTTCAGGAGATGATCGTCAACGCCCCCAAGTCGCTGTCGATAGCGGCAGCCCTGCACCCGGACGTGTCCGCCGCGCTTGACCGGGCGCAGGCCGACGCCGCCGACGAGATACGCCGCTACCTCGCCTCGCACGCCACAACACGGGTCGGGCCGCGCGGGGCGCAGGAGGTCGTGCCTGCCGAGCAGTTGCAGACGGTCGGGATCGTGCACCGCACGTCCAGGGCGGGCGACCCGCACTGGCACGTCCATTTCCAGATCGGCACAAGGGTGTGGGCGGCTGGGGCGTGGCGTGGCCTGGACGGTGTGGCGTTGTTCAAGATGCAAGGCGCGATCCGCGCGGTAGGCACTGCGGTGATAGCGGCGCACCCGCACCTCGCGGCGGTGCTCGACGGGCACGGGTTGACATTGGATCCCAAGACCGGCGAAGTGGTCGAGTTGGAGCCGTTCAACGCTGTGATGTCGAAGCGCGGCGCCCAGGCCGAAACCAACTTCGCGCGCTTGGTCGGCGAGTGGGAGCGGGCGCATCCGGGCGAGACGATGAGCCGCACCATGTCGGGCAGGCTGCAAGCTTGCGCTTGGGCGCAGGACCGGCCGTCGAAGAAGCCGACGACCCTGGCGGGCGAGGCCGCGTGGATCGCGGAACTGCATCATGCCGGTTACGACGGAACCAGCCTGCGCCGCGCGGCATCGGCGCCGGTGGCCCAGTTGCACGCTTTGGATGCCCGCTGGATCGCCAACCGCGCGTTGGACCGGTGCGCCGCCGAAGCGTCCGCGTGGACGCCCCACACGATCCGGGAACAGGTCGCGGCACTGGTCACCGAGACCGGCGTGCGCGCTGCCCCCGGACAGTTGCGCCAGTTCACCGACCAGGCCGCCGGCCTCGCACGGGCGGACTGCCTGTCGGTGCTGCCCCTGGGCGCGCCCGCCCCGGAGCATGTCGCCTGCTTGACCAGCCTGGACGTGATCGCGGCCGAGACCAGGCTGCGCGACCTGCTCACAGGGCTCGCGGCGAACGGCGAGGTTCCGCTCGCTGACGTTGGCGCCCTGGCCGCCGCGCGCGGCCTTGACCAGGG
>JAISCU010000348.1 GCA_031265345.1 Bifidobacteriaceae bacterium | reverse complement strand
TAACGCGCACCCTGTGGTGCCAGCTCCGGCCTCTCGAGATTGCTGCGCCGCCGGTCCTGACGCCAACACCGGAGTGAGAGCCCGCAGGTCTTGACGTCAACCGCGCGGTATCGTGCGATTCTGATCGCTGCCCGGAACTACATCGGGCCGGACAGGGGATTCGCGGTGGCGTTGGTACGTCGTTCTGATCGTGGGCGGGGCCGCCTCGGCCACACAACCGTCAAGTGGGTGACCGCCAGCAAGACGACCGGCGGCACGGCGGTCACCTGCGACCGCCGTCTCCGCACTATCCGTGACGCAGATGCGCAAGGTCAGGCCGAACTCGCGGGATGCCTCGGCACCCCACCTCACCCCCGATCTGGACAAATCTCATCCTGCATGGCCCGAACTCCCAACTGGGCTTGAGTCCCGCCATGACCAGACAGCTCCTCCTATTCGGGCATCCCAAGTTCACTGGCCAGAGCCACTAGCTGCGCCACAACCACCGCAACTGCCATCGAGAGCGGTACCTTCGCTCCCAGACGCGCCAATCGAGAGCGCGCCTTCGAAGACTCAGTTCTTCCGGCCACAAGACTTACATTTCCTGAACAAACCGAGGTCGCCACCACAATACTGGCACTTGTTCTGATCTCTCCATGCCAGGACCTGACGCTTTTTCGCTTCTGTCGAGTGCTCTTTGCGCGCCGTGTCTTCGATTACCTCCACTCCCGCGAACACCCCTTGCAACGCGTCCGCGATGCTCCTGATCAACTGGGATGGTCCGTTGAAAGGAACATCAGAGGTGCGGAAACCGAAAAAGCGAAGGTAATAGCAGTCATTCTCGTAGGCGCTGGGATTCTTCAGGCCTTTTTCAATGCGCAGGATGCCCCTATTGGCCTGAGGCAACAATGCAAACTTAGTTCTTGCATTGTCCCAGTTGAAGCTCGCGTCGTTGTCCAAGGGCAACAGGGAGCCTATGATCGCTGGTGCCCTGCTAAGCAGTTCGGCACCCAAAGCACCGACGTCACTTGGTTGTTGCGCGAACAGACAGATGCACTCATTGGCGAAGCCCTCCGGTCTTCCTCCCCCCTCCTGCGCCGGGGGAACGATCTTCAGGAGTTCGTCGACGGTATAGCCAGTCATGCGTAGTCTCTCTTTCTGAATAGCGTGCGCCAGTGATGGCGCATGTCCTTACTGTGCGCGGGCCAGCGATTTCACTTGCGAACCGGAAGTGCTCGCCGACCGCGCTCGGCCTAGTCCCGAGGGGTCAGAGGCCCTGAGCCCCATCCCCCCAACGGCGGCGAGATCCGGCGTGGGATCGGACCCGGCGTGGCCTCTGACGGATGGCCGCAGAATAGTCCTCTGCTCCAACGCTGACTGACGACGCCAAAAGTGCAGCCTCGATGGATGACTCTCCCGATCTGCGACGGCTGCGACTCGTGCGGTGTCATCTCGAAACGGCGCATTGGCCTTCGGTGTCGCGGGCTCAGCGCCCAGCGTTACGCAGCGCGTCTCGAGCCTTATCGCCGAGCGAACCGACGCCTGTGGCCGCCTGCTGGCACAATTCGTAGTCCCGTTGACTGGCGGTGCCCGCCCTCACCCGCGCAATCGCCGACAAGTATTCGCTCTCCGATGCCACTGAAATGCTCCCTTCTGAACGGTTGTGGTACAACAAGGATCTTGACCCGAGGCCTTCCCGCCGCGACCAACCGAGCAGGATCTGCCGAAGGCATGAATGGCCGCTGACGCAAACGGTAGTCAACTCGACTGAGGTCAAGTCTTGGGCTCGCTGTGCCAACGAAGGCCATTCCGCCTCTCGCTCCTTACTCTGATGGTGGTCGGGTAGTGACCTCGGCCTTCGGATGGTCCGGGGAAATGCTCCGACTTCTCGGAGAGATGATAGCGGCTCCGAGAAATCGGAGCAACCATCACGGCCCAAAGCACTGAAATGGGTGTGTGACCACGACTCGGGCGCGCGGACGGCCTTCCCGGCCTGAGCCGAACTTCGATGCCCTCCGCCTGGCCGCGCATGTGCGACGGCAGCGCCTTGGGCTGAGCTTGCGTCAACTCGTGGCTCGGGCCGGCATAGCGGAATCGACGGTGACCGGTGCCCTCTACGGGTATCACGAAGGCAGCGTGCGGACCTGGTGGACGATCGCCCGCGCGCTGGACATGCCCGTTCGAGAGTTGATGGGTCACCTCGATGACGGGGTGACGGAGTCCGGTCCCAGCGTCACCGGCTCCGACGTGCTGCCGCGCTAGCATTGCGGATTCCCGCTGAAAGTGGGCAGCAAAACGACTCTGGCCTATAACACCGGACTCCTCGTCCCGGAAACGCAAGAGGCCCGAATCACTCCGGGCCTCTGACCTGCGCAAATAGTAGCGGGGGGAGGATTTGAACCTCCGACCTCCGGGTTATGAGCCCGGCGAGCTACCGAACTGCTCCACCCCGCGTCGTTCAGCCTGGATAGTTTAGGTGATATTTTGCCAGTCGGCAACATGAGGCAAGACGCAGTCCGCCAGCCAGCGCTCGCCCGGCCAGTCGGTAACTTGGCACCAGCACCCGAACCGGGCCAGGCCAAAGGACCGGACCAAGCACGCAGCGAGGCCCGTGCGTCCCTGCTGCTCTCCGAAGCCCCGAGCCCCCGCTCCAGGCCCACCCGTCCTGGCCCCGAGAGGCGCCGCCGCCTCCGCCCCGCGCCGCCCGACTCGCCCGAGCTCTCGACGCCGAGCGTCCCCAGGAGCTAGCCTGTAACCGATTCCCTGTAACCGATTCCATCCAGCCGCTCAAGAACCGGAAACCATGACCGTGAACCCCGAACAGCTCGATGGTCCGGCGGGTCCAGCCCGCCCGGCCATCAGACCGGCGTTAGCCACCACCCCGCCGGACCCGACCGACCCCGGTTTCCCGCCGATGGAGCAGGCCTTGGCCCGCCAGGTCCGCGCCCAGCGCGAGGACGATCCCCTTGCCGGGGTGAAGGTCGGCGCGCGGCTGTTCTACGACAAGTTGATCGAGATCCTGCAAGACGATCCCAACGGCGTGCGCGCGGAACTGGTCCTGGGCGTCCCGGCAGCCCTGGCCGGGTTCGCCTGCCAGGCCGCCACCTGGGAGTCGCTGGTCGTGAACGAGGGCTACGCCATGGAGTCGGTCTTCCTGGTCGCGGGCACCGCCGACGGCGCCGAGTACCCCTTCTCCGACCCCATGAACAAGCTTCTGCTGGAGGACACACACTCAGTGTGGTGGCTGGTCGCGTCCGCCGCGCGCGCGGTCACCGACGCGCCGCTGCCCAACGTCGAGGAGATCGTGAGCCATGTTGTCGGCACCGTCGGCACGCCCGAGTTCGGCCAGCCCCGCCTGCCCGCTGGCAGTTCGCTCGGCAACAATCCGCCGAAGGAGTTGGTCGATGCCGCCTGGCCCCGCTTCCTGCCGTTGCTGGGCCTCACCTGCGTCATGCCCGAGGAATGGCCCATCCTGTTCGGCGTCGCCCTGCAACGCGCCATGAGCGCGGTCCAGCAACTGGTCGACCCGGTCAAAGCCTGCACCATCATCATGGAGTGCGCCGTCCCGATGGCGCACCTGCCCATGGTCCGAACCTGACCCCGAGACCTAGCCGCAGCACACTCGCCGCGGCAAGCGACCGCCGTCGTCCCGCCGAAGCGATCAGGATGACCACCAAGCTTTGCACGATGCCGCTCACCAAGCCCTCGGGTCAAGTC
>JAISCU010000344.1 GCA_031265345.1 Bifidobacteriaceae bacterium | reverse complement strand
GGGCCAAAGGGTCCGGCTCCTGGCCCTGACCGACGCGACGAGTTCTGCCGTACCCATAACACGATCTTGGCACGGAAACCCTCAAAACACAAACTTATAAACTGGCAAGCCCTAAGTTGATCACCAACGCGTCTCCCAACGCGCCAGAGGTCCCGGCGGGACAGTTGTCGACGCCCGCCGGGCCCTCGCCCGATGTCGTCAACCCACGAGCCTAACCAGACAGCGCCATGCCCAACCACCCACAGCCGCCCGGCCCAATTGGCCATAGCCGCCCGGCCCAACTACCCGCAGCCACCTGGCTCAGTTCAAATGGAATAGGCGGCCAGACCGACGTGCGTTACGGAGCGGGCACCACGTCGCCCGTCGTGGAAGACCCGTTCCAGGCCCGTGCGCGGGGAAACGAGGGAAGAATAGCGACATGCGGACGTGCCAGGCTGATCTGGAGCGTGAGGACAGGCGGGGGCGCCCTATTCCCAGCAGACGCTCAGCGGCACCGCGAGGATGCGGTCGCCGAGTTCGCGGGCGATCGGCCCGGCGTGGAGCACCACGCCCCTGACGAACGAATCGCCCAGTTCGTCGCGGAGCCACATGAGGTGTTTGACGTCCGTCTTGGTGACGCTGGACGAGGCCTTCACCTCGACGCCGACGACCCGTCCGCCGGGACGCTCCAGCAGGAGGTCGACCTCGTGCCGCCCATTGGAGTCCCGCAGATGGAACAGCTTGGTGCGTGACTGATCGACCGGCAATTCGGCCATCAACTGGGCGACCGCCCAGGTCTCGACCACGCGGCCTCTGAGGTCGGGGGCCAGCATGAGGCCTGCCCTGTCCTCGCCCATGAGGGCGGCCGCGAGGGCGGAGTCGGCAAGCAGCCTCTTCGGCGTCCTGGCCAGGCGTTTGACCCGGCTCGACGCCCATGCGGGAACGGTGGCCAGGAGGTGGAGCCGGTCAAGCAGGCGTTCGTAACCGGCGGCCGTGGCGGCGCTGACGGCAGCCATCTCGGCGAGCCTCTGGTCGGTCGTGACCGTCGCCGAATGTAGCCCGAGCGCGGCGAGGTAGCGGCCGAAGCGGGCCGTGTCGATGCCGGCTGCCGCGAGCTGGGAGTCGCGGTTCACGACCTGGTCCAGGTAGGAGGCGAACCAGCGCCCGCGGCTCCGCGCAGGGACGGCGGCCCCCTCAGGGAACCCCCCCGCCAACGCGATGTCCAGGTAGTCGTCGATCGCGAGGCCGGTCGCGCGGGTCACCCCGACCGTCAGCAGGGCTCCCGCGTCCGGGCTGAAGAGGCGGTCGGTCAGGGAGTCGTGGGCCGCGTTCCCGTGCATCTCCCGTGCCGTGATGGGTGCCATTCGCAACTCCACGACCCGCCCGGTGCCGGGCCATTCCTGCGTGGTCAGCCGGGCACCCACGCTGCCTGTGAGCAGGAACCGTCCGGCGCCCCCGCCTGCGTCCACGGCCCGCTTTACGGCACCCAGGATGTCAGGCGCGGCCTGCCATTCGTCCAACACGACCGGCTCCCCGACTGCGCGGAGAGCCGCGTCGGCGTCTTCCTGGAAGGCCTGGGCCACGGCCCGCTGGTCGACATGGACCACGTTCGGCACCAGCCGACTGGCGGTGGTCGTCTTGCCGCAGCCCCGCGGTCCAACGATGCTGACTGCTGGCACGTCCTCGAACAGCTCTCGGAGGGCCTTGTCTGCCAGCCTCGGCACGTATCCGCTCATAGTCCGCTGACCTCCACGTTTATATGTTAGCACACGGTTGATTGAAAGAATTGCACAGTTCTCGCTCGCCACATCGCACGCTTTCCGCTAGCAAGATCGCACGGTTCCTCCTGGGTCGCGAGTACCCGGTAGGGGCTTTGTATCAACGCCTGGAAGGGCTGTCCACGCCGGTGCCCCGGGGCTGGTCGTGGGGCGGGCGCGGGTGGCGTCCCTGTCTGGCTTCCGAACGGCGCGGGCGGCGGGGAGGTCGGCTCGCGTCCGACCCACTCGCGTCCTGCCTGGTCAGCGCCTCCTGCCTGAGTCTAGCGGCGCGCGGAACCCGTGGCACGGCGACGGCCGCCATGCGGCCCGACGGACTCGATGCGTCCGGCCGCGCGGACCAGCCGAGCCGGACGGCCAGTCGGCGGAAAGGGACGCGCCGGTATCCGCGACTGGACGCAACTGGTCCGCGCCTCCATGCCATGCTCCGCGCCTCCAGGTCAGGCGAGTTCCGGGCGCGGCCGGGCCGCGAGAACCGTTCTCAGATGAAATGGGGACAGTCCCCATTCCTGCTGGAACCGTTCCCAGTTGTCCACAAGCGGCTTCAACTCGGCCCCGCCTCCAGTTCAAGCCGCTTGCGGACAAGGCCGGAAAGGACCGCCGGAGCCGCCGCCTGCGTGACCTGCGCAAACACGCCCGGCCGGGCAGGCGGCATCGGGCACCGGTGTCCACAACTGACTGCAACTGGTCCGCGCCTCCAATTGAAGCCGCTTATGGACACCGAACCGACGCTCCGGGCTGCAAACCGATGGTCTCGCGGGCCGCCGAACGCCGAGACCATCGTTTCGCAGGGCCGACCCACGGCCGGGGCCGGAAATGGCGGGCCGATCGCGTCCCTAACTAACTGCCGCGCGGCCCCGGCCTACTGCCGCCGTTAGTTGTGTCACGCGCCGCCCGGCGCCGCCCGCCCGGCCACCAACGTTCGCGCAGGCCGCCGGGCCGGAGGCTCCGGCACCGCTCCCTGGCGCCGTCCCCGACCACTCGCCTCCGGCCGACCCGGCCTCCAGTCGAGCCCGCTCACGGACAAGGCCCGGCGCCCGGGCCGAGAACCGGACCTGACGTCAACGTCCCGCGCAGGGCAGCGACATCCATAGGCCCCTACGCCTGGCGCCTGACATCATGTACTGGACTGTCGGCGATAGTGACAGGACTGGTGCCACGGGCAGGGTGACGTTCTCAGGCGGGGAGCCCATGCCCACGATGGCCCGGACGCCGCCGCCGAGCCGACGCAGTCCTGGCTGGATCAGTTGGCCGCCCTCGGCGCGCGATGTGATCCTTGGGTGAGGCACCGGGAAACAAGGGAAGAATAGGCACATGCGGATGCGCGAGGCCGTGGCGGTGGTGGAGGTGGGAGGGTCGCACGCGGCCGCCGGACTGGTGGACTGGTCGGCCTGGCCGCCGTCGGTGCTCGAGGCTCCGGAGGTTCGGCTCGACCCGCATTGGGAGGCCGGGCCGATCATCGACGCGTTGGCGGCGGCGGCCTGCGAGGTGCCCGTCCGTGGCGGCGAGGCGTGGGTGTTCGCGGTGCCGGATCCGTTCGACTACGAACGGGGCGTCTCGCTGATGACCGAACAGACGGTCGGCAAGTTCGAGTCCCTCTACGGCTTGGACTTGCGCGCCGCCCTGGGGCCGCGGTTGCCGCGTCCGGCCGGGCGGATGGTCTTCTTGAACGATGCCGACGCCTTCGGTCTGGGCGAAGCGGTGGTGGGCGCGGCGGCGGGTTTCGATCGGGCCGTCTGCATCGCCCTGGGCACCGGCGTGGGGTCTGCCTTCGTGGCCGGCCATCGAGCGCAGTCCTCAGGGCCGGGCGTCCCTCCGGGCGGACGGCTCAGGCATGTGGAAGTGGGTGGCCGTCCACTCGAGGACTTGGTGTCGAGCCGGGCGATCTGCCGCGATTTCGCTCGAACGTCCGGGCGGTCGGCTCTGTCCGTGGCCCGGATCGCGGCTCTGGCACGCGCTGGCGACCGCGCCGCCCGGGCGGTCTTCGAGCGGGCCATGACGCATCTTGCCACGGCGGTCGGGCCGGCGTGCGTCGAATTCGGTGCCCAAATTCTGGTCGTGGGCGGAGGGATGGCCGCTTCGTGGGACTTGGTCCGCGACCCCCTTGCGGCGGCCCTGGCCGAGGTCTCGCCGACGCTAGCTGACATGCCGATCAAACGTGCGGCTCCGGGGAAGACGAACGCACTGGTCGGCGCGTCCATCGTGGGGCTGGACGAGGGAGCTTCAATCGCCGCGATGAAGACTTCGGCCCGCCCGCCGCGCTGACGATTGTTGACGGCGCAGGGCCGGGCCGTCAGGAGCCGGTGGGAGAGGGTTGACGGGATGGCGGCATCGTCCACTGGAGGAAGGGGGCCGGCAGTCCTGGCCGCGCCGAGTGTTGGCCTCTACGCCACCGGGGACCCGATCAGCGAACGCGTCGATGAGCTTCTCGCTGATGGGTTCGGCCTCCGATAACCGTTGACACCAGTGCTTTGTTGGCGCCGTTCGACCGGTCCGATCCACACAACAGCACAGTGGCCGCGGTTGTTGATCGTCGCCATTTCTCGGTGCTGCGGTTTCCGATGGTTCACTGCCGGGTCAGGTCTTGGATGAAGTCTGATCCGACGCACACGGAGGCCTTGGTTGAGCGGCTGCTTCGGTGGTGGCGGGGCGCGGGCCGCCTGGGGCGCTGGTTGCGGGGGCGTGGCGGTTCGCGGGACACTGGGATGCGGAAGGGGGTTGAGAACCATGGCGATGACTGAGATGCCCGCCAGGGCGAGGGAAGCCGTGCGGTTGAAACATCGCGCGAACTTGGCCGTGCTCGACCAGCGGCGGGCGACTCATCGGCTGGTCGAGGATGGCTACAGCCCGGCGGAGGTGTCGCGCTGGGTGAGCGTGCCGGAGTCCGAGGTCGCCGAGGACGACGTGCCGATGCCGTTGGAGGGGTTCTCGGGGGCCACCCCGTGGGAGATCTGCGAGCGGTACGCGGCCGGCGAGATCAGCCGCGAGCAACTGGTCGACGAGCTTGTGCGCTACCCGTACGTGCCGCGACCGGACACTGACGGCTATGACTGGCTCCCCATCGACCCGCCCGGCACGTTCGCGGAGGTCCAAGAAGCGGGTTTCTGCGGGCTGATCGGGCCTGAGGAGTACGGCGCGATTCTGGAGGCTGGGAAGGCCGCACGGGCGTAGGTGATGGCGAGGGACCCCTTCGACGCGCATATCGAGTTGATTCGTTCTTTGTCGGTTCCCGGTGGCCCGCTGTCGCTTGGGTCCGCAAGTGCGACTGTCAACAATCCCGCTTGGTTTGACCGGAGCTTCGGCGACAGGCCGGTAGCCACCGAAGGCAGGGACCGTATGCAGCGCGATCTCATGTCGGGGCTGTTGGGCGCTTTCCCACAGGCGCGGAGTGACTTCCTGGCGGTGGTGTCGGCTGGTCCGGCCGGGGCGGGTAAGGGGACGGTGCTGCTCGACGAGTTGGATGTGGGCGGGTTCGTGGTGGACGGCTCGGACGAGTTCAAGGTGGGTTTGTTGCGCGCGGCGTTGGCCGACGGGTCTTACGAATCTTGGATCAAGCCGGCGGCTGTTCGGGAACTGGAGTCGAGGGGCGAGCGGTTCGCGCCGATGGAGTTGGCGGCGTTGGTGCATCAGGAGTCGGCGCTGGCGGCGCGGGCGTTGGCGGAGCGGTGCCCTGCGGTCGTGGAGTACCGGGGCGTCGAGGCCGGGGGACCCCGCCTGTTGGAGGCTCGTCTGGTCCGCGGTGAGGCGGGCGGACCGCTGGCGTCGGCCTGACCGGCCGCTTCGGTCGATCAGGTGCCGGGGCCGGGTGATCGGCGACCGGAGGGGCGCGCGCCCGCGGGACGGCGGCATCGTGCATGGGAGCCAGGGGGAGGCGCACGACTGCGCAGGCCGTCGATGGCATGATCGGAGCATGTGCAGGCATGAGCATGCTAAGCTGACCCCGTGGCCACACTTGAGCGAAGGGTCCAGGTCCTGTTCGATCCGGCGCAGTACGCGGCGCTGGAGGAACTCGCGCGGTCGGAGCGGCAATCCGTCGGCGCGACCGTCCGCGAGACCGTGGACCAGCGGCTGGCCTCCCGGCGAACCGCTCGGCGGGCGGCCTTCGAACGCATGATCACAAGCGCGCGGGAGCAGGAGCAGCAGCCCATGGGCGACTGGGAAGACGTCAAAGCGGGCTTCGAGCGCGATCACCTGGCAGGCCTCGAGTGACGGCTCCCCGGCTGTTGATCGACACGAGCGTCGTGCTCTACGCCCTCGGCGCCCCGAGCCCGTGGCGCGACGACTGCACCGCGGTGGTCGAGGCGGTCGCGGACGGCGGCATCGGAGGGTTCGCCTCGACTCAGATGGTCCAAGAGGCTCTGCACCACCGGCTGCGCGTGACGGGGGACAGGGCGAGGTCGGTGAGCCAGTGCTCCGAGCTCCAAGCCTTGGTGACGTTGCTGGCCTTTGACGAGGTGGTGCTCGGCCGGGCCATGGGCCTGGTCCGGGACACGGACACGGTGCGGGGGCGAGACGCCGTGCACGCGGCCACGGCCCTCGTCCACGGGATCGACCGGATCGTCAGCACCGACTCCGCTTTCGACCATGTGCCCGGCCTGGCCAGGCTGACACCAGCCCAGGCGTTGGCGCTGGCGAAGTAGGGCCGTCGGGACGCGAGCCGGGTGGTCGGCGACCGGAGGTGCGGGCGCCTGCGGGACGGCGGCATCGTCCCCGGCGGGCGCGGCGGGAAGCTGCCTTCTGTTGGCGTGGCTGTGGGCGTGGTCCCGACCGGGCAAAGCGCCTGGCGGCTGCAATTATGTAGTACAATACTGAGCTGTGGAAGTCGCAAATTACCCGTCCGCACGTAAGCGCGGTTTCACTGACGCACAAATTGTGGCGGCGTGGGACAGCGGGCAGGCGAATGAATGCTGGTTGGATGGGCGCGAGCCTCGTCGCTACCTGCGGATCGGTTGGGATCAATCGGGCGCAGAACTGGAGACGGTCGCCCTTGTCTTCGATGACCGGCGCGTTCTGATTCACCACTGCATGAAGGCGAGGAAATCGAGTTGGAGGCTGGTCGAGCATGCTCAGAGGAGGAAGCAATGAAACGGACGGACTTGGTGACGCGGGCCGAACCGGGCCCTGACGGGGTGTGGGGCACGGTCGATGGCGTGCCGATCACGAATGACGACATTGCCCGGTTGGTGGCGGATGCCGAAGCGGGATTCCCGGGAGCCACGCCGCGGTCGGTCGGCAGACCCCTGGAGATCGGGCGGGAGCGGGCGAAAGTGGTTCAGTTCAGGATCGACAATGACCGCCTGGAGCGGTTCGACTCCCTGGCGAAACGGGCCGGAATGTCCCGCAGCCAGTTGCTGCGCCATGCCGTCGACTTGGAATTGGACGCCGTTTGAGTGTTTTTCGGGGCGTGGGCGAAGATGGCTGCCTCTTCGGCGTCCAGATCGAACTGACTCGTCCTTCGCCGGTGTTTGGCGGCGCGCTCGAGCCGATCTGAGTGGCTGCTTAGGCCGATGGGGTGCCGGGGGATCGGCGGCCTGAGGGGAGCGCGTCGGCGGGACGGCGGCATCGTCCGCCGGGTGCTGGGGCGGCACGGAGTTGACGTACGCGGGGAAGGCTCTTGGGCGTCGATGCCGCTTGTCAGGTTTCGCGGCCCTCGTTGGCCGAGTCTTGAACGGCCTCGCGCCTCGCCTCGGCACGGGTCAGCTTGTCGGCGCGGGAACGGTGCGGCGAGGTCGCGCCGCTGCGGCGCAGTTCCTGCATGGCGCGGGCGAGTTCGGGGTTGGCGATGGCCCAGGGCTTGGGCGGCCTCGGCTTCTTCTTCGCCATGCGCCTCTCCTTGTCTTTGTCCGTGGCGCGTCTCGATCCCCGGTAGGTTACCGGTTGAGCGCGAACCGATGGTCTCGCCGCCGAAACCATCCAAATGCTTGGTCGCGCGGATCGAGACCATCCAAATGCATGGCCCGCCCATGATCCGACGGTTGGCTCGGCCCGTGTCTCAAGTGGACAGCGATGTCTGGTGGTCTCACGCCCGCGGCGAGCCGATCACGAATGACGACATTGCCCGGTTGGTGGCGAATGCCGAAGCGGGATTCCTGGGAGCCATTCTGCGGCCGGTCGGCAGACCGCTGGAGATCGGGCGGGAGCGGGCGAAGGTGATCCAGTTCAGGATTGACAACGACTGCCTGGAGCGGTTCGACTCCCTGGCCAAGCGGGCCGGGATGTCCCGGAGCCAACTGCTTCGTGACGCGGTCGACCGCGCCTTGGACGCCGCCTGAGCCGCGGGGGACGATGCCGCTTCTCAGCTTTCGCGGCCTTTGTCGGCCGAGTCTTGGACGGCTTCGCGCCTGGCCTCGGCGCTGGTTAGTTTGTCGGCGCGGGAACGGTGCGGCGAGGTCGCGCCGCCGCGGCGTAGATCCTGCATGGCGCGGATGGGCGGCCGTGTGCAGTTGACTCGCAGTATCTGCCCATTTGTGGCAGAATGTGGGAATGGCGATGGTTGAGAGCGAGGCAGGGCAGCAGTTGGTGGTCCCCGCCGCGTCCGTGGCGTTGAACGCGTCCTGGGAGTCAGACTGGGGCAGGGCCGTTTACGCCCTGGTGCGCAGGGCGGCAGGGGATGGCAAGTCTGTGACGTTGACGGTGGACGAACGGATGCTGTCGCCCCAGGAAGCCGCTGAGACAGCGGGTGTGTCGCGCATGACGATCCGGCGCCGGATCGAGGACGGGACCATCAAGGCGACCAAGCGGGGCAGCCACTGGCGAATCGCCGAGTCCGAACTCGACCGTTATCGCCATCAAATGTGGCTGGATACTGTGGCGTTCCTGGCTGATGATGGTGACGACTCCTGAGCCGCCGCGCGTCCTCTTGGATGCCGACACCCTGGTCCGGGCGATGACTCGGAGTCTGCTGGTGATGGCCGGCACCGCCCGAGGGTCGGCCTTCCGCCCGCGTTGGAGCTTGCGGATCGAGGCGGAGGCGGACGGCCACATCGGCCCAGGCCGGGTGAAGGTCCGCCAACTACGGGAGCGCTTCGACTGGGGCGAGCGGGTGCTGATCGAGGCACCGCCACCTGAGGCGGAGAACGACCTCGAAGGGACCGACCCGAAAGATCGCCATGTGCTGGCCTCAGCTGGGTTGGCCGGCATTCGCGTTGTAGTCACGGCAAACGTGCGGCATTTCGGCCCGGACGACCTGAGACGGACGGGAGCGTCAGCGGTGCATCCCGACCTGTTCCTGTCTCGGGTGCTGACGCCCCCTCTATACAAGGATGTGGTGACGGCGTGGTCGCGGAGCCGAACAGGAAGCGGCACCACGCCGAACGCGCTCCACTCGATCCTCGGTCGGCACCACCCTCTCACTGCCGAGGCGATGCGCGAGGCGTTCCCGGGCTCTATGCCATCGCCGCCCGTAGACGGCAAGCCGCACCGCGAATTCCGCGGTGACCGGTGCTGTGTTTGTGGAAGATCGCTCAATGAGGAGTCGCTGGCCCTTGGGGTCTGCCCGGCCTGCCAAGCGGTATGACGGGCTGCGCGCGGAGCTTGCAGGCCCCTGTCGGGCGCCATGTCGATGCTCGAGCCGGGGTGCTTGGGGCGGGGGAGCGCGTCGGCGGGGTTGGCGGCATCGCCCACGAAATCTTCGGGGGACGGGGTCCGTCTGCATAGCCGCGGGGGCCGATGCCGTTTCTCAGCGTTCGCGACCCTCGTTGGCCGAGTCTTGGACGGCTTCGCGCCTGGCCTCGGCGCGGGTCGGTTTGTCGGCGCGGGAGCGGTGGGGCGAGGTCGCGCTGCTGCGGCGCAGTTCTTGCATGGCGCGGGCGAGTTCGGGGTTGGGGATGGCCCACGGTTTGGGCGGGCGCGGGTTCTTCTTGGACATGGGTCTCTCCTTTCCTCCTCCGTGGCGCCGAATGCCTCGCAGCACACTACCCGAGCGGCCCCGACGCTGACGGGCCTGCCAGGGGGAGGGGGCAATTCCGGACTTGCGCTCCGTCCTGCTGGTCCCCGGCTCAGGCCAGTTCGAGGACATTCCTCCGGCTCCTGGCGTTGACAGGCGCAGCGATCCCTCGGTCGAAAGTCACGAGCCGACCGCCTCGCGCGATCGCCAGGTTGAGCAGATGGGTGTCGGTGACCTGTCGAGGCGCGGCCAGGTGGGCTGTGATGGCCCGGCGATCCGCCAGGGATGTGTCGTCGGGCCAGAAGACCGCGCACGCGAGCCCGCGCAACTCGCGCAATCGGTCGAGGGCCTGGGCCGCGGGAAGCGGGTCGGTCGCCCTGGTGCGGGTCATCAGCACTCGCACCAAACCCGCCTCGGTGAACGGGGTGGTCGCGAACCCTTGAGTGCCGGACAGCCATTCGTGGGACTGGTCGTGGTGCTCGTGATTGGCCATGAACAGAGCCACGAGCACGTTCACATCCGGCAGGTCAGTCCTCACCGAGGGCGTCCAAGACCATCTGCGTCGTCAAGACTCCGGCACCGGGCATGACCGTCAGTCCGTTGCGTTTCTTCGGGTCGCCGAGTGGCTCAGGCGGTTCGGGCAGGCGCTCGTTCACGCGTTCCTCGGCCAGGTTGACCAGGATCGTGGCCGGGGTCGCGTCGGGGTACCACCGGCGCCCGGCGTCGATGATGCGCTGGACCCGCGGGACGTGGGTGATCTGCGTGCGAGGAAGCGTCGTCGGCACGGCCCGAGTACACCCGGGGTGCGTGTTGGGCAGTGGTGGTGAACCCAGCGGCGGCGCGCCGTCTGATGCCGACTCCGTTGCCGCGGGCGCTGCCCGACGTCCGAACCGCCTTGTGCCCGAACTGTCTGGCGCCTGAGTAGTCCGGGAGGTGACGTGCGGGATCGCGGCGGCGGTCACGCGGCATCGTCCAGCGGCTTGAACACGGGATTCACCCAACCGGTGGGCTGATCAGGCGGTTCACCAGATCAAGCGGAGTCCCGGCACCTGGCTGAAGATGCGGTCGGCTGAGACGAACGGAAGGTTTTCCATTGTCGCGATGGCCGCGAGCAGGCGGTCGAACGGGTCGCCGTGGTCCCAGTCCAGCTGACCCGCCAACAAAGTGTGGGTGTCGGTGATCGCGAACGGCACCGCGCCCAGGCGGGCCAGGTCCAGGTTTGACTCGCCTTCTTGGGGTGCGGACCGATGGTCTTCTCGCCGAAGCCCGCAGTCACTCCCTCCGCTTGGCACCCACCTCGTCCAGGACCATCCGCAGCACCGTGACCAGCGCGGCCTCGCGCGCCGTCAACTCCGCCGAGCGTCCCGGCGCGTACTTGTCCACCAGCGCGACCAGTCCCGCCAGGGCGGTGGCCGGATCGGCGCACGGTTCCACCCGGCCCCAGGCGATCACCGATTCGAAGGTCGCCCCGATCCGACAGACCTTGGGGCTGTCGACCAGGCCGATTCGCCGGTCGGTCTCGAAGCAAGCCCGCGCGCCCTCGCCGATCGCCTCCAGTTTCCGGCCCTCGCCCGCGCCGTGGAAGTACAGCGTCAGCCGGCCGTCGGCGCGGACATGCGCGAAGTGCAGCGGCAGCACGTACGGCTCGTCGCGCGACCACAAGCCCAGCCGCCCAACCTCGCAGCGGCCCAGAATGGCGTCGATCTCGCCATCAGCTGAGACGGCCCGGTCGGCGCGCCGTAGAGTCTGGTTCACTTGCGGAGTCTGGTTCATCCGGCCACCCTACAACCGCTGCCCGATGCCGCCCGCCCGGCTTCACGCTGCCGCCCAGGGCGTCCAAGGAACACGGGTTGGCGTCTGACGCAAACCCGTGTTCGCGACGAGTTATCCACAGGTTCGGCTCCTCCCACTCGCCCGGCCACACCTCGCTGAGTCCGTCGATTCGCGCCCCATTGCTCATCGAGGCTGCTGTTCTGCGCGCCCTTCTTCATCGAGAACGCTGATTCGCTTCGCCGATTTCATCGAGGTCACCGATTTGCGCCCGACCGGTTCGGCATCGTCGCTGGTCAGCGCGTTATGGGTGTTCCCGGAGACGTACAAATCAGCGGTCTCGATCCCCGCGTGCAGAACAGCTGCCCAGCCTGCTCCGCGGCTCCGTGATGGGGTAAACCGCCTCGGCTTTCGGAGCGGCAGCGGCGCGGGACGGTCGCGGGCGCCGAAATGCAGGCTGACGGCGTTCGTGGTCGCCGGGGTCGTGCCGCGAACCCCGTCAAGGCGCAATTCGCACCTGGGCCGACCGCGAGGGGACCCGAAATGCAGGTGGACGGCGTTCGTGGTCGCCGGGGTCGTGCCACGAACCCCGTCAAGGCGCAATTCGCGTCCGAGCCGGTCGACCGGCCTGCTTCGGGGCTCCGTGACGGGGGAAAGCCGCTCGACTTTCGGAGCAGGGGACTCGACCGGACGAGTTCCCGCGTGCGGGTCCCCGGGAACTGCGCCGCCAGCCTCCGGCGGCGACATGGATGGGCCGGCCTGCTCCTGCCCCGTCCCCACGGCATCGCCCACCGTCCCCGACACGCATGACAGGGCAAGGCCCCAACGCGTGTCCGGCTAGTTGTCCGCAGCCCCGGCGCCCCAGCTGAGCGGAACACGGGTTGGCGTCTGACGCAAACCCGTGTTCGCGACGAGTTATCCACAGGTTCGGCCCCACGCCCGGCGGGCACGCGCCGCAGCGCCATAGGATTGCACCCATGCTCCGCCGGATCAACGTGTACTTGGCGGAACGCTATCCGGTCCTGCCGCGCGCGGGCCTGGCGGTGATCCTGTTCGCGGAGATCTATTTCCTGGTCCTGTTGACCAACCGCACCGAGATCGGCCCGCTCCGGATCGGAGCCCAAGAAGCCGTCGGCGCATACACCATTTTCGCGTTCCTCCTGACGCTGCGCGTCGCGGACGATCTCAAGGATTTCGAGACCGACCAACGCCTCTTCCCCGACCGCCCGCTGGCCGATGGCCGGGTCAAGCGCAAGGACGTCATAGGGCTCATGGCAACCGTGGACGCCGCCGCCGTGGCCCTCAACATCGCCTTCATGAACAACCCGGCCTGGTTCGCGTTCCTGGCGATCTACGGCACGGCCATGTCGTTCTGGTTCTTCGCCAAAGCCAAGATCCAGCCGAACCTGATGCTGGCGCTGGTCACGCACAATCCGGTCCAGATCGTGATGAACCTCTACGTCATCTCCTTCGCGGCCCACAAGTACGGCATCCCAATGCTCACCCTCCCCAACGCGGCGATCGCCTTGACGCTCTATTTCCCCGGCCTGGTCTGGGAGATCGCGCGCAAGGTCCGCGCGCCCGAACAAGAAACCGACTATGTCACCTATTCGAAGCTCTTCGGCCCGGCCAGACCGGTCCGGTTCATCCTCGCGATCCTTGGCGCCGACCTGGTCACCACCGGCTACCTGGTCTACCGCCTCTACCCGTGGTCGCCCGTCCTGGTCCTGGTCCCGTACATCTGGCTGGTGTTCCAAGCCCGCCGATGGCTGCGGCGCCCGGCCGCCTTCAAGCTGGTGGACCGCTTCCAGTGGTACGAATACGTGGCCGAAGGCACCGTCGTGGCCCTCATCGCCGCCTCGCTCGCGACCCAAGGGCACTAGAAGATGACCTGGTCAGGGGCCGTCGCCGCGCCTTACGTGACCCTCATGCCGGTGCTGGTGGCCGGGATCTTGAACATGGCTTGGGTCAAAGCCCCGGTCGCGAAGTGGCTGGCCAAGCCGATCGACGCCGGTCGCAGAATGGCCGACGGCCGCCCCGTGCTGGGCCACCACAAGACCTGGAAAGGGCTGGTCGGGATGGTCTTCCTGGGGGCCGGCCTGGCGGTCGCCTGGGGCGCCATCCTGGCCCACGCGCCCGGCCTGGCCGCGAACGACCGCTTCTACGACGTCTTCGCCAACCGCCCCGCCATCAACCTGGTCCTGGGCGCAGCCATGGGCCTGGTCTACGCGGTCTTCGAACTGCCGAACTCGTTCTGGAAACGCCGCCTCGGGGTCGGTCCCGGCCAGTCCGCGAAGGGGCCCGCGCGCCTCGGGTTGATCATCCTGGACCAGGCCGACTCGGTGATCGGACTGGTCTTGCTGACAGCGATATTGACGCCGCTGCCCGCGCCCACTGCCGTAGTCTGGGTCGTGGTCGGCTCGGTCACGCATCTGGCGCTCAACGCCCTGCTGTACCTGGCCCACCTCAGGCGCTCGCCCGTCTGACCCCGACACCGCATGACCCCCGACACCCCGGAGCCGCACATGGACCATCCGCCAGAGCCGCCACCCGCTGCTCAGGCGCCGCTGACGCCGCTGCCATTGACGCCAGGCCTCGACCCCGCGCGGGTGGGCGCCAAAGCCGCCGCGGTCGGCGAATTGGTGGGGCTGGACGTTGGCACGCCGCCCGGCTGGGTCCTGCCCGTCGAGGTCTGGGCCGCGAGCGACCTGGCCGCCGGACGCCTCCCCGCCGCCACTTTGGCCACCTTGCGCCAGGCCATGGCCGCGCCCGCCGCCCAGGTCCGTCCGTCAACTTCCCATATGGACGATGCCGCCGTCCCAGTCCGCAGGGCCGCCTCTGGCCTTGCTCCGTCCCTGGTTCCGGCCCCGGAACTGGGTTCCGCTCAGACCTCGGGTCGCGCTCCCGGCCCAGTTTCCGCGCCGGCACCGCTGTTGTGGGCCGTCCGGTCATCGAGCCCGCAAGAGGACTCCGCCGCGCACTCGTTCGCAGGCCAGTTCACCACCCGGCTGAATGTCCGCGCCCAGGACATAGAACAAGCCGTCATGGACTGCTACGCCTCCGGCCGGTCGCCCGAAGTGAGGGCGTATCGCGCCCAGGCTGGCCTGCCCGAGGACGCCGCCATGGCCGTGATGATCCAAGCCATGGTCCCAGCCGTCGCCTCCGGAGTGGTCTTCACCTCCGATCCCGTCACGGGACTGGACACCCAGGCGGTCGGCGAGTTCGCGGCCGGTCTGGGCGAGGACCTGGTCCAGGGCCGGGTCCGCACTTTCCGGTACCGCTACGACTGGCTGGACCAAGCGACTCTCGAAGAGCCCAGCCCGGCGACCCCGGACCCGACCGCGACCCCGGACCGGCCCGCGACCAGTGAGCCGCCGGTCACGCCCGAGCAGCTGGACCAACTCTGGCAGGCGGTTTGGCGCGCCCAGGAGCATTGGGGCCTCCCCCTCGACCTGGAGGTGGCGTTCACGCCGGGGCGGGTCCATCTGCTGCAGGCCCGGCCCATCACCAGCTTCGGCTACGCCGCGCTGACCGATTGGTGGACCACCGCCGATTTCCGCGACGGCGGCGTCTCCTCCGAGGTCTACCCGCCGCTGATGTGGTCCTGCTACGAGTACATCTGGCGGCACGCACTACCGGATTTCCTGGTCGGCTCCGGCATGTTGCCGCGCCGCCGCGAGCGCCAGGCCGGCCGGATGCTGTTCGGGCGCCCCTACTGGAACCTCTCGATGGTCAAGGAGGCGATGGCCCGCGTCCCCGGCTACAAGGAGGCCGAGTTCGACTCCGAGTACGGGATCGCCGGCGCCTACACCGGCCAGGGCCATGTCACGCGTCTCACGCCCGCGAGCGCCTGGACCCTGGCGCGGGTGGGGCTCACCGAGACTGTCTGGTTGGCTCGCCGTCGCCGCCGGGCCGCCTCGATCAAGACTGAACTGCTCGACGTCTACGCCGAGCGCCTGGCGGAACTCGACAACTGCGAGCCCGGCGCCATCCAGGGACTGTTCCGCCAGATCACCGAACACGACTACCGCCGCTCGGAATCGACCTACTTCTCCCAGATCTTCCTCAACACTGTGCACCAGTCGCTGTTCAAGGACGCCCTGTTGAAGCACACCGACGCGGCCGGGTACCTGGCCCTGATCGGCGGGCTGGGAGAGGTCTCCCACCTGGCCCCGTTCGCGGAGCTGTGGGACCTCAGCCGGGCTATCAGGCGCGACCCGGACGACTTGGCCTGGTGGACCGGGACCCGACCCGACGGCATCGTGCGAAGGTTGAAAGCCCAGGCGAAGGACCACCATCTGCCGGAACTGGCCGACTTTCTGAAGAGGTTCGGCTTCCACTCCGAGCGGGAGCTCGACCTGTTGACGCCGTCGTGGTCGGAGGACCCCGGCGTGGTGGTGGCCCAACTGGCCGCGACCGTGCTCCTGCCCGATGATTGCGCGCCCAGCCTCGACGCCGAGCGGGCGGCGGCGGCCCATGCGGCGGCGCTGGCCGACCTCGCCGCGCGGCTTGGCGCCCGTCGCGCCGCCCGGTTGGCCCGGAAGACGGCCAAGATGCGCTCGCTGCTGTGGTGGCGCGAGGAGTTCCGCGACGTCTCGACGCGGTACTACCACCTGATCAGGCAGGCCGCGCTGCGTCTGGCCGCGCGTCTGGTCGCGGAAGACGTCTTGGACGATGCCGCCGACATTTGGTTCACCACCCTCGCCGAGCTTTGGTCGTTCCAGGACGGGCGGCTGACCGAGGCGGGCCTTCGCGACGCGGTCGCCCGGCACAAGCGTTACTACCAGGGCTTCCGCAACTATCCGGGAGTGGGGGAGATCGGCGCGGGTCTGGCCGGATCTCCGACCGGCCGGGTGGCTCGGGGCGGCACGCCGGGCTCGGGGCAATTGACCGGTTACGGCTGCCAGCCCCGGCGGGTCACCGGGCGGGCGCGGGTGGTCGGATCGGTGGCGGACATAGCCCGGATCGAGCCCGGCGACATCCTGGTCACCCGTTTCACCGACACCGGCTGGACGCCCGCGTTCGCCCGGCTCGGCGGTGTAGTGACCGAATATGGGGGAGTGCTCT
>JAISCU010000229.1 GCA_031265345.1 Bifidobacteriaceae bacterium | reverse complement strand
GATGTGGACATCGTCCGCAGCTCCGCCCCGTTGGTGATCGCCCGGCTTACCCCGCACCTGACGGCCTCGCTCGTGGCGCCTTCAGTCACAACGGCGGCCCAGGCCCAGGTCACGGCCAGGGTCAGCGCCCCAGGTCTGTCCGAGGTCACGGGAGACCTAACCGTCACCGCCGGGCGCTTCACGGCGAGCGGCGCCCTGGACGCCTCCACCGGGACGGTCACCCTACCCGCCCTGCCCGCCGGGACCTACGAGGTCAAGGTCGCCTACGAGGGCTCGGCGGCCGTCGCCCCGACGTCCCTCGTCATCGGGACCTTGAGCGTCACTCCCGCCACCGTGGTGGCCAACCCGCCGGACGCGGCGCCGCGGGATCCAGGGCAACAGGGCATCCAGACGGACGCGGCACCGCGGGATCAAGGCCAACAGGCCAACTCGCCGGGCGTGGCGCCGCAAGACCAAGGCCAACAGGGCGTCCAGACGGGCGCGACGCCGATGGTCTCGGCCGTCAAGACGACCAAGGCGACGATCTACGTGGCCAAGGGCGCCACGGTCAAGGTGCCAGTGGTGGCCCGCGCCGACGTGGCCGGGCAGGCCGAGTTCACGTGGACAACCTCGAACGCCGGGGTGGCGGCCCGTCCGGCCGTCGCGGGGGCGAAACTGGCCCGCAGCGGCTCGTTCCAGGCCGGGGTCGGCGCGAACAGCAACACTGTCCTGGAGGTGAAGGCGAAGAAGACCGGAACCTCGAAGATCACTATTGTGGCGGCATCGGGCAAGAGGTTGGTCCTCACGGTCAAGGTGACGGCGAAAGCCACAGCGCTCAAGGCGATCAAGTCTTCCGGCGCGGCCAAACGGACGCTGAAAGCGGGCCAGGCGGCGCAGTTGTCGGTGGCGCTGAGTCCCGCCAAGGCGACAGGCGCCATCGTGCGCTGGAAGACGTCGAATGGCGCCGTGGCCGGCGTGGATCAGGCGGGCCGCGTCACGGCGGCGAAGGCCGGCAAGGCGACGATCACCGCCACAGCTCAGGGAAAGAAGACGTCCTTCACGATCACCGTGAAATGACGTGACTAGTCGGTTCTCGCGCCGCACCTCGGGCGCGAGAACCGAGCCAGATGGCCGGGCCACCCCCGTGACAAGGCGACTTCGGGTGGGTGGCCCGGCCACTAAGACGCAAGACAAGGGACATAGATGGCTAGGGCAGCGCGTGGGCAGGTCTTGCTCGTCGAGGATGACCGCCAACTCAACGAGATCAACCGCCGCGCGCTGGAACGGGCCGGCTACGAGGTCGTGGCCGCGCTGAACCTGCGCGCCGCGCGTGACGCGATGACCCGATTCGCGCCCGATGTCATCATTCTCGACATCGGCCTGCCGGACGGCAACGGCGCGGACTTCTGCCGCGAGGTTCGCCCCCAAACCGCAGCCCCCATCCTGTTTCTGACGTCCTACCACGACTACGAGGACGAACTGAGCGCGATGCTCATGGGCGGCGACGACTATCTGCGCAAACCCTTCGACCTCACGCTCTTGGTGGCCAAAGTCGACGCGTTCCGCCGCCGCGACCGGATAGCCGAATGGCGGCGCTCAACGGAAAGCTTGCAGATAGGCCCGCTGCGGTTGGACATGGTCTCGTTAGTGGCGTCGGTGGGCGACACTGACCTGCGCCTGACCAGCAAAGAGTTCTCCCTGTTGGTGGCCCTGGTCCGAGCCCAAGGCGAAGTCCTCACCGCCGAAGACCTCTACGAAGCCGCCTGGCGCCGCCCCATGCACGGCGACCCCAGAGCGGTCTGGACCCACATGTCCTGCCTGAAGAAAAAACTCAAGGCGACCGGAGCGGGCGTGGCCATAGAGTCCCATCGGGGCCAGGGCTACACAATCACCAACATCCCCGACCACACCTAACCATCTCCCAACCCCAGTCATCGGCGGACTCGATCCGGGCCCGGCGATGGCGTCTACCTCGGCGCCACCCGGCCAGTGATGGCGTTGACCCACAGGTGCCGAGTCTTGCGCATGATTGGGCGGGCGAGTTGCGAACCATCGAAATCAGCAAAGGGAACACCCGCTTCGCGTTCGGCCCGTACCTTGAGAGTCTCGGCCAAGAACTGTTTTCCCGCCTCAAGGCTGAAAGGTACCTGGCGGGGCTCGACCAGAAGAGCTTCGTCGAGCGACTCGCTTGGTTCTACTCAGAGTCGAACACCCTGCACCCGTTTCGCGAAGGAAATGGCCGGGCAATCAGGACGCTTCTGAGTCTCCCGGCCTATCAGACGGCAGGCGTGGTGATCGCCTGGGATCGAATGTCAGCCCAGGCGAACGTGGACGCCAGCGCCCATACCCTATCCCCACGACGAATCGCTGCTGGTCGCCATGCTAGATAGGCTGATCGAAGCCCAGGCATAGCAGCGCACCTACGAAATACTCCGGGACTGGGCGCCGCGAGACCTTGTGGCCGTCAGGGCCACGGCGCCTGCCCAGCGCCGGTCCGTTGAACTGCGTGGAACCCGAGGAACTCGGCCGGTCTGTGGTCGCGGCAGTCGGTGACAAGCGATCAACATGGCAGCGGTGGAGTCTTCACGCCGAAGCCACTCGCCAAACCATGGGATGGCGCTTCGCCAGCGCCACCGACCGCGCGACCGCCACGGCACTGGTCGCTGACGCCGCCGAACGCGCCTCCCTACGCCTGACACCCACCGAGCGGGCGTCGGTTTCCGCACGGTTTGCTCGGGCCGACGGGACCAGCATGTTCAGACCCACCGGCAGTACCGTGTTCACCTCCGAAGCGCTATTCGCCGCCGAAGAACGACTGCTCGCCCTATCCAGACGCAGCGGCGGACCTGCAATGGACACAGTGCGATGGGAGACGTTGTTCGCCGCCCGCCGCGAGAGCCACACCGCGCTGCGTGCCGATCAGGCAGAAGCGATCACGCGCGTGGTCGCCCCGGGCTGTGTCGTGGACATCCTGGTCGGCCCGGCCGGTGCGGGCAAGACCACGACCATGCGAACGTTGCGCGAGGTGTGGGAGAACCAAGCCGGGCGAGGCTCCGTCGTGGGACTCTCGCCATCGGCCACCGCCGCCCGCGTCCTGGGAACCGAACTCGGGATCCCGACCGAGAACACCGCCAAATGGTTGACCGACCACCACACCAGAAGGACCGCCTTTGCCAAGGGACAACTCGTCATCGTCGATGAAGCCAGCCTTGCCGGAACGTCCACCCTGGACCCGATCTGCGGGCATGCCGCCAATACCGGAGCAAGAGTCCTGCTAGTAGGCGACTGGGCGCAACTCCAAGCCGTCGAGGCAGGTGGGGCGTTCGCGTTGCTGGCCGCTGACCGGGAGGACGCGCCCACCCTCGTGGATGTCCACCGGTTCACCCGCGAATGGGAGAAGACCGCCAGTCTCGACCTGCGCCACGGGCGGGTCGAAGCCATCAACACCTACGTGTCCCATGGGTGGGTGACCGCTGGCACAGATGAGGAGATGCGTGACGCCGCCTATAGCGCGTGGCGAGCCGACATGGGCAAGTGGCGCGCGTCGATTCTGATCGCCGAAGACCGCCGCACCGTGACCCAGCTCAACGCCCGCGCACGGGAAGACAGGATCTTGGCACGGTAGGTTGATGCCGGGCGTTCGGTCGAGTTGGCGGACGGAACCCGGGCCTCGGCGGGGGATGTGGTGGTCACACGCCGCAATGACCGGCGCCTCCAGGCCGGGCGGTCA
>JAISCU010000220.1 GCA_031265345.1 Bifidobacteriaceae bacterium | reverse complement strand
GAGCGGGCGTCCATACCGGGGGGCCGCGTGTCCGACAGCGGCCGAACGGGCCACGGCCTCGTGGAAGGGGGCCTCGTACGCGGTGCCGGAACCGGCGACTTCCCGAGGACCGGCACCGGGTCCACGACCAGCGTCGCCGGGCCGACCACCGGGGCCCTGGGCACCGCCCCGACCCCGGCGCCGGCCGGGTCGGCCCCGAACCATCCGCTGGCCGAGTTCGTGGACAGACTGGCGGCGGGGCGGCCGAGCCGAGTCGCCTGGGCCTGCCTTCCCGGCGGCGATCTGGTGGACGGATTGACGGCGGCGATCAGCGCCAGCCGCACGAGTGGCCGCCAAGCGTTGGTGGTGGCGCCTTCGGAACGGATCGTGTCCCAGTTGATCCAGGCGCTCGATGCCCACTTCGCAGTCGGTCGGCTGGTGGCCGGGGACGGCGCGGAGGCGAGGTTGGAGGCCTACTGGGCGGCGGCATCGGGCATGGTGGACGTGTTGGTAGGCACCCGGGCCGCGGCGTTCGCACCCTTGGCACGGCCGGGCCTGCTGGTGCTCTTGAACGACGGCGACCCGGCGTTGCGCGAACCGCGCGCGCCCTACCCGCACGCGCGGACGGTCTTGACCGTGCGGGCGGGGCAGGAACGCGCCGGTCTGCTGATCGCCGGGCTCGCTCGCAGCGTCGAGGTCCAGGCCCTGGCCGAGAGCGGCTGGCTGGACCTCGCCACGCCCGACCGGGCGAGCGTCCGGAGGGCGACTGCGGTGGCGGACGCGCCGACCACGGAAGACCTGGGCCGCGAAGGCGCCACTGCGGCCAGTCGCCTGCCGGAAGCGGCGTTCCGCCTGATCCGCCAAGCGTCTGCCGCAGGGCCGGTCCTGGTCCAGGTGCCCTCGGCCAACCACGAGACGTTCGGGCTGGTCAGGACGGCCGGGGAACTGGTGCGGGCGTTCCCTGCCCTGAGACTGGAGCGGTCGAGCGCGGAGATCGGAATCGTGGACCAGGTCGGCGAGGACGCGGGACTGGTGGTGGCGACCCCAGGGGCCGAACCGGCAGCCCGGGGCGGGTACGCGGCGGCCGTGCTCCTGGACGGCGGCGCCTGGGCCGGCCGGTCGGAGTTGGACGCCGGGATCGACGCTCTGCGCATCTGGATGGGGGCGGCGGCGCTGGTCAGACCGGGCGGGAAGGCATTGCTCTTGGGCTCCGAGGGAACGGCCGCCGCTCAGGCGCTGGTGCGCTGGGACCCGGTCGGTTTCGCGGCCCGGGAACTGCATGAGCGCCGCGAGTTGGGACTGCCCCCGGCGACCAAGGCGGTGGTTCTGAGCGGGCCGCCCGAAGCGGTGGACGACCTCGTGGGGAGGTTGCGGCCAATGGAGGCGGTCAGTGTGCGGCGCGGCCCGGATCAGACTGTGCTATTGATCAAACTTACATACGCACGAATCGTGATCCAGCACCTCAGGGAGGCGATCCGGGCACGGGCGACCGGTCGGCCTTCCGGGCGAGTGCGCGTCAAGGTGGACGGCGAACTCGGCTAAGGTTCTTTGGTGCGCATCGTTCTAGCCGGGACTCCGGCCGTGGCCGTCCCGTCCCTGGAGGCGTTGGCCGCCTCGGGTCACGAGCTGGTCGGAGTCGTCACGCGTCCGGACCGTCCGTCCGGTCGGGGGAGGCGGGTTGGGGCCTCGGCAGTGGGAGAGGCCGCGGCGGCCTTGGGCTTGCAAGCGCTGAAGCCAGACCGCCCCGGAAATGCTGCGTTCTTGGACCAATTGCGGGCATGGCGCCCCGATGTCGTGGCGACGGTCGCCTACGGCGCTCTGTTGCCGGAATCGGCGCTGACGATCCCGCCTCACGGCTGGATCAATCTGCATTTCTCGCTCTTGCCGGCCTGGCGCGGGGCCGCGCCGGTTCAGCGGGCGATCTGGGCTGGGGACCCGATCACTGGCGCGACCACCTTCCAGATCGTCAAAGAACTGGACGCGGGACCGGTCTACGGGGTCGTCACGTACGAGGTGCCGCCGCGCGCGACCTCCGGCCAAGTGCTTGAGGCGTTGTCCTTCGACGGCGCGAAACTTCTTGTGGCAACCATGGACCTGGTCGCCTCGGGCGAAGCCCGGCCGGAGCCGCAGAGCCTGGAGGGCCTGAGTCACGCGCCCAAGGTTACAGTCGAAGAGGCGCGTGTCGATTGGAACCGGCCGGCCAACGCCGTCGACCGGCAAATCCGCGCCTGCACGCCGAGCCCAGGAGCTTGGACCACGTTCAGGGGCAAGCGTCTGAAGGTCGGCCCGCTGGCTCCTCCAGCGGCTTCTTCGCCGGAGCACCTGCTGAACGACCAGCGGTCTGGCGCGGTGATCGGTCTGAAGGATCGCGTGCTGGTGCGCACCGCCACAGAGCTAGTGGCCCTGGGCGAGGTGGAACCGGCTGGCAAGGGTTGGATGGACGCGGCCGCCTGGGCGCGCGGCGTGCGCGTGGACTCGGGGGACTGGAATGGCCGAGGCTGGGAAGGCAAAGAGAGGTTTGGCGAATGAGCAACCATGGGAGTGACGGTCGAACGGGCCGCAAGAGCGGCAAAGGCTGGGGACGTTCGGGCGGCTCCGGCGGCTCCGGCGGTTCTGGCGGCGGATACAGAGGCAGGGGCGATGCCGCTGGCGGAGGCTACGACCGCAGGGCCGGCTCCGGTGGCGGCGGGTTCCGGCGTCGGGAGGATGCCTCCAGTGGAGGTTACGAACGGCGCAGCAGTCCGGGCGGCGACGGTTACGGGCGCGGGCATGGCGACGGCGACCGGGGTGGTGGAGGCAGCTACGGGTACACGCCTGACGGTGACCGGCCGCGCTACGGCCGGGATGGCGACCGGCCAGGGTACGGCCGCGATGGCGGGCAGAGGGGCGAGAGGCCCAGCTACGGGCGCGACGACCGGCCGCGTTACAGCCGCGACGGCGACCGCTCCGGCTACAGCCGGGACGGGGAGCGCCCCAGGTACAGCCGCGATGGTGGTCAGCGAGGCGACAGGCCTAGCTACAACCGGGATGACAGGCCGCGTTACAGTCGGGACGGGGACCGGCCCGGCTACAACCGGGATGACAGGCCGCGTTACAGTCGGGATGGGGACCGGCCAGGGTACGGCCGAGACGGCGGTCAGCGGGGCGACAGGCCCAGCTACAGCCGGGACGACCGGCCCCGTTACAGCCGCGACGGTGACCGGCCCGGCTACAACCGGGATGACAGGCCGCGCTACAGTCGGGACGGGGACCGTCCGAGGTACAACCGTGACGGTGGTCAGCGGGGCGACAGGCCCAGCTACGACCGCGACGACCGGCCCCGTTACAACCGCGACGGCGACCGATCCGGCTACAACCGGGATGACAGGCCGCGCTACGGTCGGGACGGGGACCGTCCAAGGTACAACCGCGATGGCGGTCAAAGGGGCGACAGGCCCAGCTACAACCGCGACGACCGGCCCCGCTTCAGCCGTGACCGCCATGACGGCGACGGGCCACGTTACAGTCGGGACGGGGACCGTTCCAGGTACAGCCGCGATGGGGGGCAGCGGGGCGACAGGCCGAGCTACAACCGGGACGACCGGCGCGGCGATGACCGACCGCGTTACGACCGGGATGATCGTCCTCGCTACAGCCGTGACGGCGGCCCGCGCCACGACCGGGACGAGCGTTCGCGGGACGACCGCCGAGATGATCGGTTCGGCGGCGGCAGGGACTACGGGCAGCGACGCGACGGTGACCGTCCTCGCCGGGATCGCGACGGTGGGCCGCGTGGTGGCCACGGGTCGGAACGCGCACGCGGCGGCGACCGGCCGGGCCGTAACTGGTCCGCCCAGGCTCCGTCGGAACGTCAGCGCTTCGCCGACCCGGCGCGCCGGGCCGCCTTCGACCTGCTTGGCGCGGTGGAGAACGGCGCCTACGCGAACCTGACCCTTCCCGCGTTGCTGACCGAGCGGGGGATCACGGGACGCGACGCGGCCTTCGCCACAGAACTGGCCTACGGAACCATCCGGATGCGCGGGCAGTACGACGCCGTGGTCGCTCAGACGACGGATCGCGATTCGATAGATCCGGCCGTGATGGACGTGATCAGGCTCGGCCTCCACCAAATCGCGACGTTGAGGGTGCCGGACCACGCGGCGGTCGCCGCCACAGTCGCGATCGCGCGCGAAGCCATCGGAGTGGGTCCAGCGGGATTCGTCAACGCGATCTTGAGGGCCGTCACCGAGGGTCCCTATGAGGCGCTGCTGGAAGCAGCCGCGCCGGCCGCCGACGAGTCCGTGGACGCATTGGCGATTCGCTACTCCCATCCCGCCTGGGTGGTGCGGGCGCTTCGCCAAGCCCTGATCGCCTGCGGGCGCGACTCCGCCGACCTCCCGGTGGTGCTGGCGAGCGGCAACACTCAACCTCTGGTGACGCTGGTGGCCCGACCGGGCTTGATAAGGCCCGAACCGCTCGCGGAGCAGGTGAGAGCCAGGACCAAACGACCGGCCCGGCTCGGGCGGTTCGCGCCCACCGCCGTGATCATGGAACGCGGCGCGCCGGGCGAGTTGCTGGCTGTCCGGCACGGCCAAGCAGGCGTGCAGGACGAGGGCTCACAGCTGGTGGCATGGGCACTGGCGGAAGCTCCCGTCCCAGATGACCAGGGCGCCTGGCTCGACCTGTGCGCCGGGCCGGGGGGTAAGGCGGCCTTGCTGGGCGGCATCGTGCAACAAAGAGGCGGCCACCTGACGGCCAACGAGCCGCAGCCGCACCGGGCCGAGTTGGTGCGGGGCGCGGTCAAGCAGCTGGGTGAGGCGGTCTCGGTCACCGAACTGGACGGGCGCGAGGTCGAGGGCGAATATGACCGCGTGCTGGTGGACGCGCCGTGCACCGGTCTGGGGGCGCTGCGGCGACGGCCGGAGGCGCGCTGGCGGCACGCGCCCGCCGATCTGGCGACCCTGGGTCCGCTCCAGCGAGAGCTCTTGACCGCGGCCATCACGGCCACGCGGCCGGGCGGGATTGTGGCATACACAGTCTGCTCG
>JAISCU010000201.1 GCA_031265345.1 Bifidobacteriaceae bacterium | reverse complement strand
AGCAGCCGCCGCCGAACGCGTGTCGTTCCACAGCAGAGCCGGGCGGATCACCTCACCTTCCGAGTCGAGGGCCACCATGCCGTGCTGCTGACCACCGACGGCGATGGCCTCCACGTCATCAAGCCCTCCAGCGGCATCGGCGGCCTGTTCGAAAGCCGACCACCAGGCGGCCGGCGCGACCTCGGTGCCGTCCGGGTGGGCGGCGCGACCGGAACGGTGCAACTGGCCGGTGGCGGCGTCGCGGATGACGACCTTGCAGGACTGGGTGGAGGTGTCCACCCCGGCGACCAGCGTCATCGCGCGCCGACCAGGAACTCGATGGCCAATTGGTTGAGCCGCACGAACCCGTAGCCGCGAGCGGCCAGCGCGTCCGGGTCGGCCTGGCGGTATACGGAATCGTCGGCCAGGAACTGCTCCAGCGTCTCGCCCGGCGCCAAGGTGGGCTCGGAGAGCTCGTTGACCCCAGCGGCGGCCACGGCGGCCTGGACCTCCGGGTCGGCGCGGAAGGCCTCGGCGCGCTCCTTCAGCAGGAGGTACATCTCCATGTTGGCGGCGGCGGTCTCCCACACGCCGGCGGAGTTCTCGGTGCGGGAGGGCTTGTAGTCGAAGTGGCGGGGACCGTCGTAGCGCGGGCCGCCGCCGGGGAAGCCGTTCTCCAGCAGGTCCACCGTGCCGAAGGCGCTCAGCAGGTCGCCGTGCCCGAACACCAGGTCCTGGTCGAACTTGATCGACTTCTGGCCGTTCAGGTCGATGTGGAACAGCTTCCCGGCCCACAGCGCCTGCGCGATCCCGACCGTGTAGTTGAGGCACGCCATTTGCTCATGGCCCACCTCGGGGTTGATCCCCACGATGTCCTTGTGCTCCAGGCGCTCGATGAAGGCGAGGGCGTGGCCGGCGGTGGGCAGCAGGATGTCGCCGCGGGGCTCGTTCGGCTTGGGCTCCAGGGCAATCCTCAGGCCGTAGCCCTTGTCCTTGATGTAGGCCGCGACCGTGTCGAGCCCCTCTGCGTAACGGCTCAGCGCCGCGAAATAGTCCTTCGACGTGTCGTACTCCGCGCCCTCGCGACCGCCCCACATGACGAACGTCTCGGCGCCCAGCTCCGCCGCCAGGTCCACGTTGCGCAGCACCTTCGCGAGCCCGAACCGCCGCACCCGGCGATCGTTCGAGGTGAAGGAGCCGTCTTTGAAGACCGGATGGGAGAAGGTGTTGGTGGTCACCATCTCGACCACGATCCCGGTGTCCTGCAGGGCCTGGGTGAATCTTCCCAGGATGCGCTCGCGCTCTTGGTCCGAGGAGCCGAACGGGATCAGGTCGTCGTCGTGGAAGGTGATCCCCCAGGCGCCGATCTCCTTCAGTTTCGTGACCACCTCCACGGGGTCGAAACGCGGTCGCGAGCCCGAGCCGAATTGGTCTTGGCCCACCCAATCGACAGTCCAGAGTCCGAACGAGAACTTGTCTTGGGGGGTGGGAGTCGGGATGCCTGGCATGGAATGCTCCTTTGCGGTTGGTCCGGCTGGGTCTTTGGGCGGGTTCTCATTTGGACGATGCCGCGCGGTCATCTCGAACGTCTCCGGAGTGCCCTTTTTGTGGCCGTCCAGACGCCTTTGCTGTCGCGCTTCCCACCCTTAGCCCCTTGGCCGGGATTTGTAGATGTCATAAACTTATCCTGTCGAGGACCGGTCTTGTTAGGGGCCTATGGTCCCTTCGAGGCTATCGGGGGCGCCTTTGGCCGCGTACTGGACGCTATGGTTGGCGCCCCGGGCCATCGGCCCGACGGACGGGCATGCGACAGGTACGGGACAGGCGCGAGATGGAAAGGAGAGGCGATGGCCAGTTCACCAGAATTGCGCGAACGCAACCTGGGCCTGGTGCTGCGCGAGATCTGCGCTGGTGTCAAACCGGGAGCGTGTGCGCCCGCGCGCGCCCAGATCGCGGTGCGGACAGGCCTCCACAAGACGACCGTCTCGCAACTGACCGATGAGTTGCTGGCCGCCGGATTGGTGATCGAACTCGATCCGGTGGCAGCCAACCGCTCAGGGCGCCCAACCTTGCCTTTGGCACCGGCCCCTGGACGCCTGGCCGCGATCGGCCTCGAAGTCAACGTTGAGTACCTGGGCCTGAAGGCGATCGACTTGACGGGGGCCATCCTGGCTGAACGTGTCGATTTGGCGGACCTGCGCTTGTCACGGCCCGACGAGGTGCTGGAACGACTGGGCCAGCTAACGCTCGACGTGATCGCGCGCCTGGAGCGGATCGGCACGTCGGTGGCGGGGGTCGGGCTGGCCCTGCCCGGATTGACCACCACCGCCCGCGGGGAATTGGCGCTTCTCAACGCTCCCAACCTGGGTTGGCGCGGCATCGACCTGGCGCCGTTCGCCGCACTGTTGGACCGACGTCCGGATCACCCACCAGAATCGCCTTGCTTCGGTTCGGGCCATTTGCCGGAACCCCGAGGGCAAGACTCGGCGCGGGCGTCGACGTCCGGGTCGCCTGGTCAACTGGTCCTCGACAACGAGGCCAATCTGGCGGCCCGCGCCGAGGCGCGCCTGGCCGGGCCTGATCCGGCGGAGCGGTCCTTCGTCTACCTGTCCGCCGAGTCCGGGATCGGCGCGGGCCTGGTGTCCGACGCGGCGCTGATCACTGGTCTGCACGGTTGGGCCGGGGAGATCGGCCATGTCACGGTTGATCCCTCGGGACCGGTTTGCACCTGCGGCGCCCGCGGCTGTCTCGAGGTCTACGCTGGGCGCCGCGCCATCGCCCGCGTCGCCGGGCTCGCTGGTCCGGCTCTTCCCGCCGAAGTGCTGGCCACGCTGGCGAATTCCCCGGCCGCCGCTCGACGCTTCGCCGATCAGGTTGTGCCGCGCCTGGCCGCCGCCCTGTCGAGCGTCCTCAATCTGCTCGACTTGAGCCAAGTGGTCCTGGGCGGCGACTATGCGGTGCTCTCCCCCGTGCTGGCCGAACCCCTGCGGACAGCGCTCAACGCTCGGGTGCTGGCAGCTCGCTGGGGTGGGGCCGAAGTCCGGGTCCGCCCGGCTCGCGAGCTCGCGGCTCCGGCCATGACCGGTGCCGCCTGGGCCGTGCTGGAAAGCGTGCTGGCCAACCCCGCGCCCCACTTGACGCGGCCCTTCTGTGCTTCAAGTCTGCTCGCACACGTTGACCCCACCGTATAAATCCCGTACACTCCTCGCATGCCTGCTACAGCTACTAAGGCACGACGATTCGAGGGAAGGATCGACGCTGAGTCCGACGAGATCATCACTCAGGCCGCGTCCTTGACCGGTCAATCCAAGGCAGCCTTCATGGTCGCATCCGCACGGGCCGAGGCTGATAGGGTACTGGGCCGCGCTGATGTCACACTCATGGCCGCGGAGCAATTTGACGCTTTGATCGATTCCCTGGACGAGCCCGAGCCACTGCCGGTGCTTGAAAGGGCACTGGCCCAGCCGCCAGCCTTTGTTCAGCTGTGAGGCCGGACCGTCCTCGCCACTCTGAGCGCATCGACGCCAGCCACGACTTGACACCATTTGACT
>JAISCU010000195.1 GCA_031265345.1 Bifidobacteriaceae bacterium | reverse complement strand
GGGATCACCGGGGAAATGGACGCGAACAGCGTGGTCTACGCCGGTTACGACATAACGTTCTCGTACAACGAGCGGCTGCTCTCGGCCAGGCCGCTTCTGTTCCCGCCCCTCGGCAACGGCGCCTGGATCGTGACCTGGCACGAGAAAGCGAGCACTGTCGAGGCGCTCAAAGCTCCCTGAGGGCTGCGACTGCGCCGGGGCGCCCTTGACGACCGCGTTTAGTGATTGACTCACGATGCCGTTCGCCCGGTCCGCGCCCGGCCGAACTCTCACCGTGGTCGGGTTCCCGGCTGGCGAGCGCGTTTGGCGGCCACCCTTGCGTCCGGTGGGCTGATGGTGTGCGGGAAGTCGGACGGCGGCATCGTGCGCGTGTGTTAAGGTCCCCGTAAGCACAGGACTGGACGGGGGAGACGAACTGTGAGAAGTGTGGCTTGGAGGACGGGCCTGGCGGTCGCGTTGGCGGCGGCCCTCGTGGGCGGCTGCTCGAGCGACAACGACGTGGCGAGCCTGGACCGGGGCGAGGAGTCCCAGGGCAGCGGCGGGACGGCGGCGGAGACGGCCCTGGCGATGGCGGACTGCCTGGTGGCGGAAGGCATCCCGGCGAGCGCCAAACCCGACGAGGCGTTCGACGGCGCGCTGGTGGTTCGGCCGGACGTGGGGCCGGACGACTACTGGCAGATGACGGTGACTGTTGGCCAATCGGATGGCGCCACTGGCGCGGACGGGCGCGACGACCCGGACGGCGCCTACCGGGACCAGACCCGGGCGGCCAAGACGATCATCGAGGACAAGTACCTCAACGAATCGGACGGGCGGGCGTTGCCGCACTTGTTGGTGGGGCGCGACGGCGAGCTCCAAGACTTGACCGAGCCGTTCGTGGGCTGCCTGGAATCCACCGGGTACGAGGACCCGACGGCCACACCGCCGTCCGAGTTGCTGCAGTTCCGGCAACGCGACGCCGAAGCCGGGGCGAAATGGGCCGAATGCGCGCGCTCGGCGGGTTGGGCAGGAGTGAAGGACCCCGAGACGCCGACCCTGGAGACGGTGGACCGCGTACCGATCGTGCTGCTGCCGTCCACCATCACGGAGGACCAGTTGCGCGCCCTGCTGGCGGACTGCCCGAACTGGGACCAGGCGGCCCACGAGGAGGAGGATCGGAGACTGGCCGATCCGGACTATGAGGCCGAGTGGGATGAGTTGATAGTCGACCCGGGCATCGGCTTCGACGTGCCCGGCTACAACGGCGAGACGGTCGGCGAGTACATGCCGGACCCCAAGCTGGACGCCCTGTTCGACGTGCTGCTCCAGGAGCAACGGGAGTACTACGATGCGCGGCAGGACAGTCAGCCGCAGGAGATCCACGGGCCGTGAAAGGGTGCCGCCACTAGCTCGGGCTTTCCCGTCGTTTCGTACCCGTTGCGTTCGATTCCCTTGATCAGGGAATTGATTCGGCGCAGAGTCTTTCTGTCTTCGACCTGCCAGCGCAGGTAGTCGTCCCAAGCCGAATCATGCCAGGACTTGAGCATTCAGTCCTCGATCAAGTCGTGTGTGGACATGTTCAAGCCTGTCGCCGCGTCTGCCATGACTCGGCGCAGATGGGCTTGGTTGGCTTCGCTGTAGAAGGGATCAATCGACACTTCGAAAGGGATGCGATGCTCTCGTGTCATCTTCTTTGCAAAGACCGTGAAGGCCGTGGTCATGGTCATGCCTAGGTCGCGGCAGGTTTCTTCCATGGATTGCTTCAGCCCGCTATCCATGCGGAAATTGACCAGAGTCGTTTCGGACATGGCTCTCCTCTTGCCAGAGCATTTCATAAAGACAACGCCAAGATAGCATCTTTATGTCGCACGGGTCAATCTCGAAGCGCCATGCCGAAGCCCGACCCAAGGCAACACGCTGCCCTGCCCGAGCGCGCCGCGCACATGTGAACGTGCCCTGGGTGGGATTCGAACCCACACCGTGCCGGGTTTGAGCCGACTGCCTCTGCCAGTTGGGCCACCAGGGCTGGTCCGCACACTAGGCTACATGCTGTGACTGATAAGAAGGAAAACGATGTTGCCGCGCGCCGTGTGGTCGTGGCTGAGGACGAAGCGCTGATTCGGTTGGACGCGGTTGAGATTCTGCGCGAAGCGGGATTCGACGTGGTTGGAGAGGCCGCCAACGGCGAAGAAGCCGTCAAGCTGGCCGAGGATCTGCGGCCCGACGCCGTGATCATGGACATCAAGATGCCCGTGATGGACGGGTTGACCGCGGCCGAGAAAATCGGCAAGGAACGGCTCGCGCCGGTGGTGATGCTGACCGCGTTCTCCCAGCAAGAGCTGGTGGAACGGGCCAAGGACGTGGGCGCCATGGCTTTCGTGGTCAAACCGTTCACCGCTGCCGACCTGCTGCCCGCCATCGAACTGGCGATCGCCCGCTACGAGGAGATCCAATCGCTCGAAGCCGAGGTCGCCTCGATGGAGGAGCGCCTCGAGACCCGCAAACGGGTCGAGCGGGCCAAGGGGCTCCTGATGCAGAAGATGGACCTGACCGAGCCCGAGGCCTTCCGCTGGATTCAGAAGACGTCGATGAACCGCCGTCTGACCATGCGCGAAGTGGCCGATGCCGTGATCGCCCAGATGGAAGCCTGAACCGACCCGGCGCAGCCCGTGCCGGCCGCCCACGCTGGCACGGGCCCGCGCCAGTCGGCGCACACTGAGGCGGCCAGGCACGTAACCTAGTTCAATGACTCCGACGCTGCTGCTCCTGGACGGGCACTCCCTGGCCTTCCGCGCCTTTTACGCTCTGCGAGACGCGGATTTCACGACCACCACGGGAGAGCCGGTCGGCGCCGTGTACGGATTCGTGAATATGCTGGTCAGCCAGCTGAAACGGCATCGTCCAACGCATGTGGCGGCGGCTTTCGACGCCTCGCGCCACTCGTTTAGGACCGACATCTACCCGGAGTACAAGGGTGGACGCTCCGAGACGCCAGAGGAGTTCAAGGGCCAGGTGCCGCTGATCCAGGAGGTGCTGGCGGCGATCGGCATCCGCAGTTTCACCGAGCCGGACGTGGAGGCGGACGACGTGGTGGCGACCTTGGCCGCCAGGGCCGTCAAAGCCGGGCTCAAGGTGCTGATCATGTCCGGGGACCGCGACACCTTCCAGCTGGTGGACGAGTCGGTGACGGTCCTGTACCCGCAGGGCCGGGGCGCCCAATCGGAGATGGCGGAGATCACCCCCGCGCAGGTCGAGGCCCGCTACGCCGTCACGCCCGCCCAGTACCCGGACCTGGCGGCGCTGGTCGGGGAACAGTCCGACAACCTGCCCGGAGTCCCCAAGGTCGGAAAGGTCACCGCGGCCAAGTGGATCGGGCAATGGGGCTCGCTGGACGGCATCGTGCGACACGCGGGTGAGATCAAAGGCGTGGTGGGGGAGTCCCTGCGGCAGAACCTCGACCAGGTCAAACTCAACCGGCGGTTGGGCGAGCTCAGGCGCGACGTGCCCGTCGACGTGGCCCCCGAGGGCCTCGAGCTCGGCCCGATCAACCGGCAGGAGTTGGACCTGCTGTTCGCGTCGTTGCAGTTCGGCCGTATCAAGGACCGGCTGCTCGATTCGGGGGTCTGGGCCGCCGATGCCGTCCGGGCGCCTCTGGCCGCGCCCCCCGAGTCGATCGAGCCGGTCGTCATAGGCGTCGGCGGGATGGGCTCTTTCCTGTCCGGCTACCAGGGCGAGACGGCCGGACTCCAGGTGGTGGGCCGCCTGATGCCCGGGAGCGGCGAGGCCTGGAGCATCGTGATCGGCTTCGGGGACGGGCGCGCCACGGCCATCGACGCCAGCCTGATCGACCCGGTGGACGAGGCCGCCCTGGCCGCCTGGCTGACGGACTCGGAGGTCGCCAAGGCCGTCCACGACGCCAAGACCGCCGCGCAAGAGCTGCGGGGCAGCGGGCTCGGGCTGGAGGGCGTGGTCTTCGACACCCAACTGGCCGCCTATCTGATCTGGCCCGACCAACGCGGCTACGACCTGTCCGGGCTGACCGAACGGTTCCTGGGGGAGCGCTTGGCCGAGGAGGAGCGCGGCGGTCAGGGCGTGCTCGACTTGGGGGACGGCCCGGCCGGGCTGGAGGAAGCGGCTCGCGCCGTCGCCACCGCCCGCTTGGTGGCGCCGCTCTCGGAGGAGCTCGAGGACCGCCAGGCGACCAGCCTTCTGGTCGAGTTGGAGCAACCCTTGACCCGGATCCTGGCCCGGATGGAGCGGGCCGGGGTGGCCGTGGACGAGACCCGCCTGACCCAGGTGCGCCAGGAGCTGGCCGGTCGGGTGGAGCTGGCCGAGAGGGACGCCATCGCCGCGCTGGGCGGCCGCCAGGTGAACTTGGGCAGCCCCAAGGCCCTCCAAGAGGTCCTGTTCACCGACCTGGACATGCCCAAGACTCGGCGCACCAAGACGGGCTATTCGACGGACGCGGAATCCCTGGCGGACCTCTTCAAGCGCACTGGGCACCCTTTCCTGGAGCACCTCCTGTCGCACCGCGACGCCATCAAGCTGCGTCAGATGGTGGACTCCCTCCTGGGGTCGGTCCAGGACGACGGCCGCATCCACACGACCTTCGGCCAGACCGTGGCCGCGACCGGCCGGTTGTCCAGCTCCGACCCGAACCTGCAGAACATCCCGGCCCGCAGCCAGGTGGGGCGGCAGATCAGGCACTGTTTCGTGGTGGGCTCCGGCTACGCCGAACTGATGACCGCCGACTACTCGCAGATCGAGATGCGCATCATGGCGGACCTGAGCGGCGACGAGGGCCTGATCGCCGCCTTCAACGAGGGCGAGGATCTCCACCGGACGGTGGCCGCGCGGGTCTTCAACACCGAGCCGGACCAGGTCACCCCCGAGCAGAGGTCCCGCATCAAAGCGATGAGCTACGGCCTGGCTTACGGGCTCAGCGCCTACGGCCTGGCCCGGCAGCTCGGGATTGGGCAGAGCGAGGCGGAGGCGCTCAGGAACGACTATTTCGCGCGCTTCGGCGGCATCCGCGACTACCTGGAGGGCGTGGTGGCCCAGGCGCGTCAAGACGGCTACACGCAGACCATCCTGGGACGGCGCCGCTACCTGCCGGACCTCGGCTCCACCAATCGGCAGCGCCGCGAGATGGCCGAGCGGATGGCGCTCAACGCCCCGATCCAGGGAAGCGCCGCGGACATCATCAAGGTGGCGATGCTCAAAGTCGATGACGCTTTCCGCCGCGCCGCGCTGAAGTCGCGCCTGGTCCTGCAGGTCCACGACGAACTGATGGTCGAGGTGGCCGATGCCGAGTCGCCGGTCGTGGAGGAGACGTTGCGTCGCGAGATGGCGGCGGCAGCCTCGCTGAAAGTCCCTTTGACGGTGTCCGTGGGCCGAGGCGAGTCGTGGCGCGAGGCGGGCCACTGACCTGGGGCAAATTGGCGGGACCAATGGATGAATTGCCTATTCCCTGGAATGGGATCGGGGCTCGGTATTACAATAGGGATGAGTTGCCGCGCAGGTGAGCGGCCGTCATTCAGAACAGACGGAATAGGCCGGGGCGACTTCGCGTTTTATAGGTGTAAGAAACCGGACGAGGGGAATTGACGGTCGCGAAAATGGTAGAAACACCTCGCGGTGGGCCACCCTGGCCCTCTTTCAGCCCCGATTCGGGGGGTGCCGATGAGGCGGAGGCCTTGACTGGCGCTCCCGAGTCGGATGAGTTGCTAACGAGGCTGCAGTCCCAGGCGCTGCGCGAGACAGCCGAGACTCAGGCCTACGGCCCGCAAGCGCCGCCTCCGAGGGGACCGGCCCTGCCTCCCCGGCGAGCGCAGCGAAGCAACTTGGAGCAATGGGTCGAGGCGGTCCAGTTCGCCACCCAGCGAGCCGTCGAGACCGCGACCCAGGCGGCTGCGGAGACCGCCTCGAGGGCGGCCGCGGAGGCCGCGGCCAGAGCCGCCGCCGATGCCGCCGCCCGAGAGGCAGCCGCGCTGGAGGCCGCCGAGGCCGCCGCGCTGGCGCGTCCTCAGGGCCGCCCGCGTCGCTGGTCCGAGCCGATGCCGAATCCGTTCAAGGATGGCCCCATGGCTCTGGCACGCTGGATCGGCGCGGCCGCGTCGAGAGGTTTCACCAACCATCGAGTGGTGTTCATTTGCGGCGCCGCGGCGGTTCTGGTCGTGGCGATCTACTGCGTGACCGCGGTGTCCATGGCGGGCAAGGTTCCCAAGGGGACCACTGTCGCCGGAGTCGAGATCGGGGGGCTGTCCCGCGGCGAGGCGGTGGAGGCCTTGAACTTCTCGCTCGCCTCCAGCGTCGAGGCGCGGGCCAGGGTCGTTGTCGGGCAGGAGGAGACCTGGATCAACCCGAAGGCGGCGGGCCTGACATTCTCCGCATCTGACACCGTGGCCCAGGTGACGGGGTTCAGCCTGTCGCCCGCCCGGGTGTGGCAACACTTGGCCGGAGGGGGGAATTTGGCCCCCACAGTCTTGGCCCAGAGGGGCACCACCACGACCTATCTCGAGTCGGTGGCCCAGCAAACCGAGATCCGCGCGGTCGAAGGAGGACTCGATGTGGCGGCGGCCCAAGCGGTGATCTCGGAGCCGCTCGACGGTCTCCGGCTGGATGTCGACGCGGCCGTGGACTTGCTCACGAAGAGCTTCTTGGTGGCTGAGGAGCCCTGGGTCCTGCCGACCAAGGCGGTTCGCCCCGCCATTGGCAAGGATGCCGTCGACATCGCGGTGGCGGCGATCGCGGAGCCGCTGCTGTCGGGCCCGGTGGCCTTGACCCAGTCAGGCCGGACGGTGCAGTTGTCGGTTCCGGAGTTGGCGGCATGGGCCACGATCATCGAGGATCCGTCGAAGCCCGGCCGCCTGGCGCTGGGGTGGCATGAGGACCTGCTGGAAGACGCCGTGGCGCTCCACTTCCCGGAACTGGCGGACACCGAGGGCCTCGAGGCGACGTTCGTGTTCGTGGACGGCCAGCCGGTCATCCAGGACGGGCGGCCCGGGACCAAACTGGACACGACCGCGCTGATCGCGGCCATGACGCACGCCGCCACCGCCGCCGGAGACGCGCGGCGGATCGCTCTGCCTTTGGTGACGATCGACCCGGTCGCGGGGCGGGCGGGGTTGGAATCGCTCGGGATCGCCGAGCCCGTGGCTCGCTACGAGTTGCCGGGCGCCGAGCCGGAGGACGGGTTGGGCGCGGTCGCGTTGGCCGCGGAACAGCTGACCGGACAGCTGGTCCTGCCGGATCAGGCCTTCTCGCTGACGAAGGCCCTGGGCTCGCCGGGCACCAAGCTCGACGGGCTCGCGACGGCGTTGTTCAACGCCGCGTTCGAGGCGGGCATGGGAGACTTGGGCAACACGCCGCACGCCACCTACGTCGCGCGGTTCGGCATGGGGAGGGAAGCCAGCCTGATGGCGGGCGGAGACGTGACGTTCCGCAACGACACGCCCTGGGGCGTGCTGCTGCGGGCCGGGATGACCGATGACAACCGGGTCTGGGTCGAATTGTGGTCAACGAAGTACTGGACCGTGGAAGCCGAGACGGGAGAGCCCGGCTCGCACATCGCGGCGCGCACCATCGAGTCCAGCGGGCCTGGTTGCGTGCCGCAACCAGACGGGTCCGCCGGCTTCGAGATCGATTACTGGCGCACCAGAACCGATCTGTACGGCTCATCCACAGGGCAAGAGGCTTGGAGCTGGCGCTACGCGCCGACCAACCGCGTGTCGTGCAAGACCGAGTCCTGAACCGGCTGGACCGCGCCGCTCAGTGCGGCCGACTCACTGGGTGAAGCTCGCCCAAGTCTGAGCGTATTGTTCCATGGTCTGGTCGTCGCAGGTTCTCACCAGCTCGAGTTTCGCCCCGTCTGGCGGGACGATCGCCGGATCGGATTGCATCGCCGGGCTGAGGTAGCCGAAGACCCCCTCGATCTGGGCGTTGAAGCCCACGTAGTTGGCGGCCTCGGCGGCGTTCTTCGGGTCCAGCATCCAGTTGATGAAAGTCTTCGCCTGTTCCACGTTCTTCGATCCGGACGGCACGACCCAGTTGTCCTCGAAGATGGAGACGCCCTCGGTCGGGTAGACGTACGTGATGGCCGGGTTGATCACCCAGGCCCGGTGGGTGTCGCCGTTCCAGATCATCGCCATCGAGTTCTCGCCGGTGCCGAGCCGCTCCGGCGTGGCGTCCGACCTGATGGCGTTGGTCCGGCCTTTGAAATCCATGAGCAGGTCGAGCGCGGCCTGCATCTGGGCCGGGTCGGTGGTGCAGGGCGCGGCGCCGACGGCCCGCAGGGCGGCGTTGACCCCGTCGAACTGGTCGTCCAGAATGCCGATCTTGCCGGCGTAGGGCTGCTCCCAAGTGAAGAAGTCCAACCACGACCGCGGCCTGGCCTGGTCGGCTGCCAGCAGAGCGGCATCGTACGCGAAGCCCGTGGTGCCGTACATGTAGGGGGCCGAATACTCGCGCTCCGGGTCGTAGTAGGGGTGCAGAGCGCTTTCCATGATGTTGGTGGAGTTGGGCAGTTCCATCGCGTCGATCTTCGAGGCGAAGCCGCGTTGAATCATGATCTCGACCGCGTAATCGCTCGGCACCACCAAGTCATAGCCGGTGGCCTGGGTCTCCTCCATCTTGGTCAACAGATCGTCGTTGCTCCCGAAGAACTCGACCGTCGCCTCGATCCCCGTCTCCTCCTCGAACCGCGCCAACATCTCGACCGGGAAGTAGTCGGCCCAGGTGTAGATCGCGATCCGGTCGCCGCCCACGATCGCGCCGAGAGGTCCTCCGCTGCAAGAGGCCAGACCGGCGGACACGACCAAGCCGACGCACGCCGCCAGGCCCACGGCGCGGCGGGTCCGGGTAGATGATCGGTTTGGTCTCAATGGTCTGGCCTTTCTCAGTGGCCGTTGGCGGAGGAGCTTGTTCGGCGCGCCGGACCCGTGACCTGGCGGCCGCCCAGGTGGCGGGGGAGTGACAAAGCCGCCTCCAATTGGGAAGTCAGAGGACCGGGTTGGCGAACCGATGTCGTTATCGCTGTCCACGTCCTGGTCAGCCAGCTGCGCTTATTCCCTTGGCGGCGAAGAACTGGGCGGCCGCTGGATGGATCGGGACATCGATCCCGGAAATGCCCACCAGGCCGGTCTCCAAAGTGATGTCCGTCTTCGCGATCGGGTGAGATTCGCCGATCACGGTGAGGCCGTCCGGGGAGTAGAACAACTCCAACATGTCCGTGACCAGGTCATCGGCCAGATCCTCGTGCGCCAAGAGGATGTTCATCACCGCGACGGTGGTGACGTCCTGGTCGGTGCCGTAGGCGTCCGCGGGGATGGTGGCCTCGACGTAATACGGGAAGTCGGTGATCAGCTTGGTCAGCGCCTCGCCTTCGACCGGCACAAAGGCCAAAGTGCCGGACTCACCCAGTTCTTTGATGGTGGCGTTGCCGATGCTCGAGGTGACGAACGCCGCGTCCATCTCGCCGTTCTTGATCGCTTCGACGGCCTCGCCGTAATCCAGGTAGCCGACCTCCACGTCGTCATAGGTCATGTCGTTGGCCGCGAAGATGGTTCGCGCGTTGGCCTCGACGCCGGAGCCGAGCGCCCCGACTCCCACCCGTTTGCCTCGGAGGTCCGCGAATGACGTGATGCCGGAGTCCTTGGTGGTGACGATCTGGCACAGATTCGGCCACAAGCCCATCAGCGACCGGAGCTGCGTGGCCGGGACCGCGTCCTTGAAGGCTTCCGTGGAGTTGTAGGCCTGGACCGCGACATCGGACATGGCGATGGCGATGTCGCCCTCGTGTCCCAGGATGCCCTGTATGTTCTCGGACGACCCGGTGGTCTCCTGGCCGGACGCGTTGTAGCCGGCGCCGCTCAGGACTTCGGCGAAAGCGTTTCCGACCGGGAAGTACACGCCGCTGGCCGGGCCGGTCAACACTGTGACGAATTGTTGGGAGCGGTCCAGCGCGGGCTCGGGTTCATTCTCCTGATCTTCCTTGGCGGAGGGGGCGGAACAGGCTGCCAGCAGGGCAGACGCGAACAATATCGCTATAGCCGAGGCCAGCTTCCGTGGTTTGGTAAACATTCTTAGACTCGGGGTTTCGGTGCAGTGGGACCGTACCCCGTCCCCCTTTCCATACCGTGCTTGCCGTTCGTCCTTTAGCCTACCGACAGCACTCGGGTCCGGCTACCCCCCAGGACGTGCTTATCCGCTGAGCGAGTTGCCGCCGACGCTGGCCCGAGAGGCGGCCGTGGGGATCGCTGGGCGCCAAGGAGCCGCTTGACCAGGGCCACTAAGCTAGGCGGGTGCGTCAACCGGCTTTGCCCAGAACCCAGGCCGGATTGGTCGTGTTGCTGGGGTCGATGACGGCGCTCGGCGCGGTGGCGGGGGACATCTACTTGCCTTCGTTGCCGGAAGTGATGGCGGATCTCGGCACCTCCCGTGAATGGGTGCAGGCCACCATCACGACCACCATGCTGGGCGGCGCGACCGGGCAGTTGATAATCGGGCCGCTGTCGGATCGTTACGGTCGCCGCCAACCGGTGCTGGCCGGACTGGTGTTGCACGTGATCGCCTCGATCGTGATCATCTTCACACCCTCGATAGGGTTGCTGGTCGCCTTGCGCTTCCTTCAAGGGATCGGCAACGCTTCTGCGGGGGTGGTGGCCATGGCGATCATCCGGGACCTGCGGTCGGGTTCGCAGGCCGCCAAGCTGTTGTCGCAGTTGATGCTGGTGATCGGCGTGGCGCCGCTGTTCGCGCCCACGATCGGGACGGCCCTGGCCGGGCTCGGCACCTGGCGCTACGCGTTCGTCTTCTTGTCCCTGGTCGGTCTGGGCCTGGGGGTCTTCGTCTGGCTGCGGGTGCCGGACACCAGAACCGAGGAGGTCAAGCGGGCCGCCACCGGCTTGGGGACGGCGTTCAAGGCCTACTGGCGCCTGGCCAAGGACTATCGCTTCATGGGCTACGGGATCATTCCCGGGCTGGCCCAGTCGGCCATGATGGCGTGGGTGATCTCCTCGCCGTTCCTGATCCGCACCGAGTACCGCCAGTCGCAGTTGGGGTTCGCGGTCATCTTCGCGCTGTGCGGAGCCTTCATGGTGGGCGGCGCCCAACTCAACGCCGCCCTGGTGTTCCGCTTCAAGCCCAAGAATCTGCTCCTGGCGGCGCTTCCGGTGGAATTGTGTCTCGCCCTGGCCGGGTTGGGCTTCAGCTTCATCGATTGGGGCGGCATGTGGGGCATGGTCGCCGGCATGGCCGGATTGTTGTTCATGAACGGGATGGTTCCGGCCAACGCCTCGGCTCTGGCGTTGTCACGGCACGGGGAGGTGGCGGGGGCCGCGAGCGCTTTGATCGGAACCACCCAACTGGGTTTCACAGCGGTGGTCATGGCGGTGCTGTCGATCCTGGGGGACAGCCAGCGCGAGATGGCCGCCGTCCAGTCGGTGGTCCTGGCGGTGGCCCTGGTGATAGTCCTGGTGGGCGGCGGTTACCGGCGCGCCCGCCGGTAGGTGGGGCCCTGCCTGGGACGTGAGCGCCGAGCGGGCAGGCCGGGAACGGACAGACCGGGCGGGGAGTTCGCGCCGCGGCCGAATTGCGACTAACATCGGGGAGGGTTTTGGATACACGGATGTTGCGCATTGCGCCTGTAAGGAGGGGGTTGATGACACTCGATTCGGCCACCCGGCGCGACGTCCGCCAGGCCGCGCGCAAAGACAACGACCAGGCCGCCGATGCCGACGCCACCACTCGGGCGCAGATCCTGGGCTTGATAGTGACGGACGGCCCGATCTCCGCGGTCGAGATCGCTGACGCCCTCACGCTCGCCGCCGCTGGCATTCGCCGCCACTTGGGGGAGCTCGAAGCCGATGGCCTGATCGAGCACCACGACGGCCCCGGTCCCGCTGGCGCCCCCAGGGGAAGGGGGCGCCCGGCCCGCTACTTCGTGGCCACCGCCGCCGCTCACCAGGCCCTGCGGCAGGAGATCCCGTCGCTCGCCGTCGAAGCCATCGAGTTCCTGGGCCAGGCGGCGGGGCGGGACGCCATCGACGGCTTCGCCGGTCAACGCGCCCGGCGCCTCGAGGACCGCTACGCCGAAGTCGTGGCCGGGGCCGGTGACGACCTCGCTGCCCGGGCGAAAGCCCTGGCCAGCGCCATGACCAACGATGGTTTCGCGGCCACGGTGCGCCCCGGCCCGAAAGGCCTGACTTTGCAGCTCTGCCAGGGGCATTGCCCGGTGCATCAGGTCGCGGAGGCCTTCCCCGAGTTCTGCGAGGCCGAGACCAGGGCGATCTCCCGTCTGCTCGGCGTCCACGTCCAGCGGCTGGCCACGCTGGCCGGGGGCGAACACGTCTGCACCACCTGCGTGCCGGTGGCGCTGGCCGTGTCGGCTGCTCCGGCCCCGCAGGCGCCCCCGGCCGCCGAGCCGCCCCATGCCGCGAAGGCCGCTCTCGGCGTGGCTCCCAAGCCGCCAACGCCGGGAGCCGCGAGAGCGCGCGCGGGGGGAGCCACGGCATCGGACACGTTGGGCGATGCCGTATGCCCGGCCGACACGGCCGCCGCGAGTCCCGACACGCGCGTCCCCGCCGCCGCCAGCTCCGGTCCGACAGCGGCCGCGCCCGGCCGCGAAAACGCCCAAACCCGAGAAGGAGATTCATGACCGCGCCCGCACCTGGGACCGAACAACTCAGCCAGGCCGACGCGATCGCGTCGATTGGGAACTACCAGTACGGTTGGCACGATTCGGACGCCGCTGGCCTGACCGCCAAGAGGGGCCTGACCAGCCAGATCGTGGAGGAGATCTCCCGCATCAAGGATGAGCCGGCCTGGATGCTGGAGGTCCGGCTGAAGGCGCTGCGGCTGTTCGACAAGAAGCCGCTGCCGCGATGGGGGGCCGACCTGGGGGAGATCGACTTCGACACGATCAAGTACTACGTCCGTCCGGTGGATCGGCCCGCCACCAGTTGGGACGCGCTGCCGGACGACATCAAGCGGACCTACGACCGGCTCGGCATACCGGAAGCGGAGAAGCAACGGCTGGTGGCCGGAGTGGCGGCGCAATACGAGTCCGAGGTGGTGTACCACCAGATCAGGGAAGACCTCGAAGCACAAGGAGTCGTGTTCCTCGACACCGACAGCGGACTCAAAGAGCACCCGGAATTGTTCCGGAGATATTTCGGCACCATTATTCCGGCCGGGGACAACAAATTCGCCGCCCTCAACACGGCCGTGTGGTCGGGCGGCTCGTTCATCTACGTGCCGCCGGGCATCCACGTCGAAATCCCGCTGCAGGCCTATTTCCGGATCAACACCGAGAACATGGGCCAATTCGAGCGCACTCTGATAATCGCTGACGAGGATTCGTACGTGCACTATGTCGAAGGCTGCACGGCGCCGATCTACCAGACCGATTCGCTCCACGCGGCGGTGGTGGAGATAATCGTGAAGAAGAACGCCCGCGTGCGTTACACCACCATCCAGAACTGGTCCACCAACGTCTACAACCTGGTGACCAAGCGCACCCGGGTGGAGCAGGGCGGCACCATGGAATGGGTCGATGGCAATATCGGCTCGAAAGTGTCCATGAAATACCCGGCCTGCGTGCTGGCGGGCCCCCATGCCAGGGGCGAGACGCTGTCGATAGCGTTCGCCGGTCAGGGACAGCACCAGGACACGGGCGCGAAAATGGTCCACGACGCGCCCGACACGTCCAGTTCGATTGTGTCGAAATCGATCTCGCGCGGCGGCGGCCGCACCTCCTATCGCGGGCTCGTTGAAATCCATGACGGCGCCGAACGGGCCAAATCGAACGTCATCTGCGACGCCCTGTTGGTCGACGACATCTCCCGCACCGACACGTATCCGTATGTCGATGTCCGCGAGGACGATGTCACGATGGGCCACGAGGCGACCGTCTCGAAAGTCTCCGAGGACCAACTGTTCTATCTCATGTCGCGCGGTTTGGGGGAGGCCGAGGCGATGGCGATGATAGTGCGCGGATTCGTGGAGCCGATCGCCCGCGAATTGCCGATGGAGTACGCCTTGGAGTTGAACCGGTTGATCGAATTGCAAATGGAAGGCTCGGTCGGCTGATGGGCGTTGAGACTAAGTCGCGCGGCACGCGCCTGGCTTCATTCGACTTGGCGGATTTCCCCTCGCCGACCGGCCGCGAGGAGGAATGGCGTTTCACGCCGGTGCGCGACCTGGCCGATCTGTTCGCGGGCGACCTGGGCGCGGACGTGGTGATCCAGGTCCAGGCACCGACCGACGCTGAGGCGGGTGTGACGGTGGAGACGGTTGGCCGCGACCATCCCCGGATCGGCCTGGCCCCGGCGCCGGGGGACCGCGTGGCGGCCGCCGCTTGGGCCGCCGCCGAGAGCGCCACCTTGGTGACGCTGCAAGGCACGGGGGCCGATGCCGTCACCCTGGTCCGCGTGATCGGCGGGGACGGCTCGTGGTCGCCCCGGCCGTCCGCCACCCATCTGGCGATCCTGGCCAGGGCCGGGGCGCGGGGCACGGTGCTGTTGCAGCACACCGGGTTGGCGCGGCTCGCTGAAGGGGTCGAGATAGTCCTCGAGGAAGGTGCTGACATCACCGTCATCGCGGTGCATGACGGGGCCGACGGCGCGGTGCTGAGTGCCTCGCACCGGGTCCGCCTGGACCGCGACGCGCACCTCAAGCACGTCACGGCTGCCCTCGGCGGGGCACTGGTGCGCCTCACGCCGCACATCGAGCTGGCTGGCGAAGGCGCGTCGCTCGACGCGCTGGGAATCAACGTGACCGATTCGGGGCAGCACCACGAGGCCCAGTTGTTCGTGGACCACGCCGCCGCCAACTGCCGTTCCCGCGTCGCCTACAAGGGCGCGCTGCTGGGACCGGCGGCGCATTCGGTCTGGATCGGCGACGTGCTGATCCGGGCTCGCGCCGAGGGCACCGACACTTACGAGTTGAACCGCAACCTGGTCCTGGCCAAGGGCGCCCACGCCGACTCGGTGCCGAACCTGGAGATCGAGACCGGGCGCATCCAGGGCGCCGGCCACGCCAGCGCCACCGGGCGCTTCGACGAGGAACAGCTCTTCTACCTGCAATCGCGCGGGATCCCGGAGGAGCTGGCGCGCTCGCTGGTGGTGCATGCTTTCTTCGCCGAACTGATCGACCAGATCGGGTCCGGCGAGATCGAGGACGCCTTGAAGGTGGCCGTCGACGCCAAATTGGACGAACGGAGGAACACGCGACCATGACAGCCCTCGCCGTCGCCGCAGCCGAGGAGATCGGACCCGGCGAAGTGAAATCGGTTCAGGTCAGACTGGGGCCTGAGCCGGAGATAATCGGACCGCCGCAGGAGCAAGGTCCGCCCGGCACCGCCGCGATCGTGGTGGCCCACACCGCCGAGGGCGCCTGGTACGCCATCGGCGACGTCTGCTCGCACGGGCCGGTGCTGTTGTCGGAAGGCGAGTTCGAGGGCTGCACCCTGGAATGCTGGGGCCACGGATCGCGTTTCGAGCTGGCCACCGGAGAACCGCAGAACCTGCCCGCCGACCGGCCGGTGCCCACCTACCCGGTGATGGTTGAAGACGGCCAGGTCGTGATCGAATTGGGAGAGATCGGAGACCCAGATGACAACGCTTGAGATCCGCGACCTGCACGTCAGCGTCGAAGTGCCGGAAGGCGCCAAGGCCATCCTGAACGGGGTCGACCTGACCATCAACTCCGGGGAGACGCACGCCATCATGGGGCCCAACGGCTCCGGCAAATCGACCCTCGCCTACTCCCTGGCCGGGCACCCGAAGTACAAGGTGACCGGCGGCTCGGTGCTTCTGGACGGCGACGACGTGTTGGCCATGACGGTCGACCAGCGGGCTAGGGCTGGATTGTTCCTGGCCATGCAGTACCCGGTCGAGGTGCCGGGCGTGACGGTGGCCAATTTCCTGCGCACCGCCAAGACCGCCATCTCCGGCCAGGCCCCTCCGCTGCGGGCCTGGATCAAGGAGGTCGGCGCGGCCATGGACTCGCTGCGGTTCGACCGCGAGTTCCAGGAGCGCTCGGTCAACGAGGGCTTCTCCGGCGGCGAGAAGAAACGCAACGAGATCCTGCAGATGGAACTGCTGAAACCGAGGATCGCCATCCTCGACGAGACCGACTCCGGCCTCGACGTGGACGCCTTGCGGGTGGTCTCGGAGGGCGTCAACCGGGCCAAGGCGACCACCGGCGCCGGAATCATGCTGATAACCCACTACACGCGGATCTTGGACTACATCCAACCGGACTTCGTGCATGTGTTCGTGGCCGGCCGGGTGGCCGAGGAAGGCGGTCCGGACCTGGCCGCGCGTCTGGAGGCCGAGGGGTATGACCGTTTCCTCAGCGCTGTCTGAACCGGAGCTGGCCGCGATCCGGGCCGATTTCCCCATCCTCGGCCGCCGTCTGGAAGGCGGCCACAAGCTGGTCTACCTGGACTCCGGCGCGACCTCGCAACGCCCGCGCGTGGTCCTGGACGCCATGCGGGACTACTCCGAGAACCACAACGCCTCCGTCCATCGCGGCGCCCACACCCTCGCGGCCGAGGCCACCGACGCCTTCGAGGACGCTCGCGCGCGGATCGCGGCGTTCGTCGGCGCCTCGCCCGCGGAATTGATCTTCGCCTCGGGCACCACCGGGGCCATCAACCTGTTGACGGCCTCGTTGGGGGCGGCTTCCAGCGGTCGCGGGCCCGGCTTGGGCCGCCGCTTCGCCATCCTGCCGGGCGACCGCCTGGTGGTCACCCAGGCCGAGCACCACTCCAACCTGGTGCCGTGGCAGGAGTTGGCCGCCCGCACCGGCGCGGAACTGGCATGGGTGCGGGTCGGCGCGGATGGACGCCTGCGCCTGGACGACCTCCCGGACGTCCTCACGCCGCGCACCCGCCTGTTGGCCTTCACCCACGCCTCGAACGTCACCGGCGCCGTCACCGACGTGGCCGCGATGGTCGGGGCGGCTCGGCGGGTAGGGGCTTTGACGGTGCTCGATGCCGCTCAGTCGGCTCCGCACCTGGCTCTGGACCTGCCGGGGCTGGGTGTCGACTTCGCGGCTTTCTCGGCCCACAAGATGTTGGGGCCGAACGGGATCGGCGCGCTCTACGGGCGGCTGGAACTCCTGGAGGCGCTGCCGCCCGGCTTCACCGGCGGTTCGATGGTCGAGATCGTCACGATGCGCGAGGCCACTTTCCTGCCGCCGCCGAACCGGTTCGAGGCTGGCACCCAGGCGGTGACCGAGGCGGTCGGCTGGGCCGCCGCAGTGGGTTACTTGGCCGATCTCGGCATGGACCGGGTGGCGGCCCACGAGCACGAGTTGACTGTCCGGCTGCTGGAGGGAGTGGCGGAATTGGAAGGCGTGCGGGTGTTGGGGCCAGTCGATCCCGTTGACCGGCTCGGCGCGGTCGCAGTCGACGTCGAAGGCGTCCACGCCCACGACGTGGGTCAGTACCTCGACGCGCAAGGCATCGCGATCCGGGTGGGCCACCATTGCGCCCAACCGGTCCACCGGGCGCTCGGCGTGCACGCCTCCACCCGCGCCTCGGTCGGGCTGTACAACACAGCTGACGAGGTGGACCAGTTCGTCCAGGCGCTATCCCAAGTCAGAGGCTATTTCGGGGAGAGTTCATGACCTCGCTCGACACGATGTACCAGGACCTGATCATGGACCACGCCCGCCATCCCCACGGCAAAGGGCTGGCGGGCGCCTTCGACGGCGAGTCCTTCCAGGTCAACCCGACTTGCGGCGACCGCGTCCAGTTGCGCGTCTCGTTAGGGGACCCGGCGGGGCCGGAGCCGGTCCTGGACCAGTTGACCTGGGACGGCGAGGGTTGCTCCATCTCGCAAGCCTCGGCCTCGATGATGAAAGACCTGGTGGAGGGCAAGCCGTTGAGCGAAGTGGCGGAGCTGGCGGACACTTTCAACCAGTTGATGCACTCGCGCGGCCGCGGGGTCGACTCGGACGCCGCCGACTCACTGGAGGACGCCATCTCCCTGGAGGGGGTCTCACGCTACCCGATGCGGGTCAAGTGCGCCCTGCTCGGCTGGATGGCCCTGAAGGACGCCGCCGCCAAAGCCGTCGCCGGGGACGCCAGCCCCGCGCGCATACCTGAAGGGATCTAGTCCGATGCCGCCATCGCCTTACACGGGCAGCGATTTCGCGCCGCCCCCACCGGCACCAGCTACCCAAGCCGACCCCGGCGCGGGCGAGCGGGAAGCGCGGACTGAGGGCGCGGCATCGGGCAACTTGGTGACGACGGAACCTCCCGGGGCCCCTCCGGTGCCCACCGAACGTCCGGCCTCCACGCCCTGGCCGACGGCGGCGGACGTCGAGGAGGCGCTGCGCGACGTGATCGACCCCGAACTGGGGATCAACGTGGTGGATTTGGGACTGCTCTACGGCGTGGTGATCGACGCCGAGGGCCGGGCGCAGGTCGACATGACCCTGACCTCTGCGGCCTGCCCCTTGACGGGGCTGATCGAATCGCAGGCGGCGGCCGCGCTGGAGGGGCTGGTGACGAGCGTGGAGATCAACTGGGTGTGGGTGCCGCCGTGGGGGCCGGACCGGATCACGCCCGACGGGCGCGAACAACTGCGGGCGATCGGCTTTAATGTCTAGATGGGCTGCGAGCGCGTTCCCGATGGTGTCTACCTGTTGTCCTCGGCGGCGGACACGGTCATTTCGCGGTTGATCCGATTCGGCACCGGGGGCCAGCACGGGCACCTGTCGGTGATCGTGCTGGAGGACGGGGCGCTGAGGTCCTACTCGTTCGCGCGGCGGCGCTGGTCGACTCCTTTGGACGGAGCCTTTGTCGAGGAGGGGCGCGAGCGCTACACCGTCGGGGGAGGGCGCTGCTCGTCGCTGGCCCTGTTCTCACTGCCTATGGGGGTGCAGGGCGTGGTCCGCTCGCGGTTGACCGGTCTGCGCCCCGAGTTGGAAGCCTGCCTCTACAACCTGCCCGACGCCGTCGCCAACGCCGTGGGCCTGCGCGTCCGCTCCCGCGTGGCCCACACCTGCGTCTCGTATTGCGCGCTGATGCTGGGGCTGGAGCGGCGCCGGGGCGTGGTCGGCCTGGGCGACGTGCTGCGGGCGGCGGGCGCGCGGATGGTGTACCGGGGATCGCTGGCAGGCTTGGAATCGTTCACAGGGGCGCGGTTCTGGGACGGCGACTCGGCCTTCTACTCGCATCGCCTGCCGAAACTGGAGGCCGTCCGCGTCGTGGTCGTCTCGCAGTCGCGGGCCGTGGGCCGGATCGCGCGGGAACGGATCGGCTGAACCCCTCCCGGTCGGCCATGGTGCCAGGTTCGTTTCTGGCTGAGCCGGGCCTCGCGGGGCGCGCCTGGCGGGGTGCGCCAGGTCAGCCGACGCCCTGCCCCAGCTCATGGCCTTCCTTCTCGGCCCAGTACTCCATTCCCGGCCGAGCCAGCATTTCCATCAGCGGGCCCAGCTTGGCCGCCAGCTCCGGATCCGGCTCGACCCCCACGTCGCCGTTGAAACCAGGAGCGTCGAAGCCGATCTGAGGCTGGGCTATCGGGAACGTCGCGTAGAGCTCGTCTATTTGTTCCTGGGTGGCGTCCGGGCCGAGCTCGGCCTCCGCCACGTCGCGGGCCTCGAAGGGGGCGTGGTCGAAGCTGGGGCAGTCCTCCAGCAGCGACTGCAACTGCTGGGCTGTGATGCCGGTCGGCAACAGGGCGGTCGGCTGGGTCATGTGTCGGTCGGCCTTCGGCGGCTGCGGGTCGACCACTTCCGTGACGCCGTGCTGACGGGCGCATTCGGCCCAGGCGATGGTGACTTCCAGGTCCGCTTGTTTCGCGGCCAGTTCCTCCTCGGCGTCCGGAACGTATTCGGGCTGGGTGTAGCCGGTCTCCTCGAGGCATTTGACCAACGCTTCGGTGTGGTCGGTCGGGCCGATGACCAGGAACGGTTTGTCTGCCAATTCGACGGTGGCTTTCTCCATCGCCTCGCCCTGCGGTGCGACCACCAGTTCGCTAAAGCTGGGGTCGTGCTGGGCCACGAGGGCGTAGAAGGCTTCCTGTTCGGCCTGGGTCGTCTCCTCGCCCCGTGATCCCAACGACACCAAGCCCGTGCCGCCGCCGAAATTGACCAGGCTCATCTGGTCCGCGTTCACTTGTACCGCCATGGGCGTGCCCGCGCCGTCGATGGGCTCGGCGGTGGCGGGGATGTCTGCCGCAGTCAGGCAAGCCGCCATATCCTGGGCGGCCTCGGTCTGCGGAGGCTCTTGGCTCGCGGGCGAGGCGGGGCCGTCGGTCTCAAGTGTCGCGACTTGATCGCCGTCGGTGCAGCCGACCATGAGCCCGGCTGCGACTGTGGTGGTGGCGAGTGCGATGGCGAGTCTGGTGCGTTTCATGTTTCCCCCAAGTTATCGAGTTCCCCCCAGCGGGGGGGGGGCTATTCGCCAATTGTAAGCACGACGCCCTGCGATCTCCTAACCGCTTCGCGTTGGCCGGAGGTGGGGCTGGCGGAAACCCGGCTTGCGGCGCCGGGAGCGACGCGGGGAGCGGGACGGCGGCATTGCCGAAACGCTCGGCCTGGCGGGGTGCCGGTGATCCTGGGGACGGAGATTCGCCTCAGCCTCGGGGACAGGCATGGGCGCCGCTCGCGGAGTTGCCGCCAGTTGTGGACGCCGTCCTTTGTCCGGTGCCAACGGAGTTCGGGACGCCTGACCTTGTCCCTAAACCACCGTGGCGCGCCGCCCGGCTGTTCCGGCGGTGGGTTAGGTCACGCGCGGACCGATGCAGCCCGGTCGGGCGTCCGCGTTTGCGCAGGTCATGACGTTGGCGGTTTTGGTCGGCCATTTCGTCGGTGTACCTAAACCACCGTGGCGCGCGGACCGGCTGTTCCGGCGGTGGGTTGGGTCACCTGCCGTCCGGGGCCGTCTAGCCGGGCGCCCGTGTTTGCGCAAGTCAGCTGGTTGGGGGCACCGGCGGCCCTCAGCGTCTGTGTCCGCAACCATTCCCGGCAACTATCGCCGCCGTTGGTGCCTGCTCGCAGTTCGCTTGGCTGTGGGTCCGCATGGTTCTGCCGAGGAACTTGCCTTGGGCACCGCAGGGGTGGACGTCCCGAGCAAAAGACAGGATCCATGGTTGTCGCGCGCGAGTGTTAGGGATTGTGTCTTTCTTCGGGGCGGGCTTTCATCGAGTGTTAGGGATCGTGTCTTCTTGTCTCCGGCCCCCGGACCGGACGGCGGCGGAGCCGCAGGCCAGCGGGCCGGGCCGGAAAGGCCACGATCGAGAAAAGACACGATCCCTAACAGTCGCGGAAACGGGGCCTCCAGAAAAGACACGATTCCTAACAGTCGGTGCCGAGCGCCAGGGATCATGTCTTTTCGGCCGACGGCCATCCCCATTGGGCGACAGCGCCGACAGGAACCGGACAGCGCCGACGGGAACTGGACAGCGCCGCCACAGCCTCCAACTCGACGGCCTAGGCGGTCAAGCGCAGCGGATTGGCAGCCCGCGCCCCGGAAACGTTCCTGGGAACGGCGAACCATAGTTGGGGACTGGCACCAACTATGGTTCGGCGGCTCGATGTGGAGGAAACACGGGGCGGGACGGGGAGTCCGGCCAGTCAGAGAGCCAGTTCGAGGTCCGGCGCGTGAAGCCGCGCGGTCGGATTGGCCGGGTCGGTCAGGTCGAGGGTGGCGGTGACCGACTGGCCGCCGCCCGAGGTGCGGTAGACCATGCGGGCGTTGGACAGCTCCAGTCGTTCGGTCGTGGCGCGGGCGAGCCACGGGTTCTGACGCCGCCACTCGATCAGGCGACGGTGCAGGTCATGCAGCCACCAACCCCACGGCGCGAGGTCCGAAGGGTGGGCTGGGAAAGGCGGGCGGACGGCATCGTCACCGCCTGCGCGGTCCTCCTTGACGCCGGTGAAGCCTTGCTCGTCGCCGTAGTAGACATGCGGCGTGCCGCCCAGAGACATGAGGGCGACCAGGGCGATCGCCGCGCCGCGTGAGCCGACCTGGCTGGCGATCCGGGTGACGTCGTGGTTGCCGATGAAAGTGATCGGCGAGTAAGTGGCCAGCAATTGGTTGTGGCGCTTCAGGCACCAGTCGAGCTCGAAGAAGTTGCAGTCCTTGATCGAGGACCACAACGCCTTCCACAGCTCGTACTGCGTGACCGAGTCCAAATCCGACCGAGCCACGAAATCGGTGCCGTCGCCGTGCAGCAATTCGCCGAAGAAGAACGCCTCCGGGAAGCGTTCGCGCAGCCCAGGCAGGACCGAGGCCCAGAAGTCCGGCCCCGTGGCGTAGGCAGCGTCGAGACGCCAGCCATCCACTCCCAACCCGAGCCAGTGGGCCATGACGTCCTGGACGAACGTGACGACGGCGCTGTCCTCGTGGTTCAGGGTGACCAGGGAGCTGTGCCCCTCGAAGACCTGCGGGCGTTGACCGTCCCACCGGAAGAAGCGCTCGGCGGCGGCCTGCTCCGGCCCGGGCGTCGATGCCGCCAAGTGCAGCCGGTGGCGGTCGCCGAGGTGGTTGAACACGCCATCCAAGTAGACCTTGAGCCCGCGCGCGTGCGCTTCTCCGAGGAATGCCAGGAAATCGGCTTCGCTTCCGAGGCGGCGGTCGATCCGGTAATGGTCCAAGGTGTCGTAGCCGTGGGTCTGGGACTCGAAGACCGGCCCGAGTGAGAGCGCCTCGAATCCGAGCGCGGCGGCGTAGTCGAGCCAATCAGTCAAATGGGCGAACGCCGACGGCGCCGAATCCGGTTGCGGGCTCGGCGTTCGGCTTGCCTCCGGGACGGGCTCCATGCCGGGGACGGGACGCCCGCCTGGAGTCGGACCGGAACCCGGCCGCGAGTCTTGTCGCGGGTCCAATCGCGGGCCGTGCGCGGCGTCCGGGGTCGGGCGGAGGCCCGGTCGGATCGGCAGGCCGGCGAAGCCAAGCGGGTAGACGTGCCAGGCGATCATTCTTGATTCGAACTCCTCGAGCGGGTCGTGGCCTGGTCTGAGGCGTCGCCTGGCCGGTTGGGGCGTCTCGGGTGAGACGCCGAAGACCAACCCAATGAGGGTAACTCGTTTGGTGGGCGACGCAACTCGCCTGATCGCCTGGCCATCGCGCCGCCGCCGCGTTGCCTCCGAGCGGGCGGCCGGGGCCAGAGCTGGACCGGGGAGGCGGGATGGTCCGGGTGGGTTCCTGGGCGCTGGGGGGCAAGGTAGAATGGAGGCAAAGGTCCCACCCCGCTGACAAGAACCCGAGGGTTCTCCGGCCAGGCCGGTAGGCGGGGTGGTCGCATATCCGGGCGTCATTCGAACATGTCCCGCTGCGTCCACTCGATTCCCGCCAAGTCATTGACCGCCCGGTCGGTGCCCGGCCGGGGCGGCGGCATCGTCCAGATGGTGGGCCGAACGCTGTCCGGGCGGCGGGGACGGCGGTCGCGCGGACGTTCGGGCCAGCCACGCGCGGACCCGCGGCTCGGCCACGCGCGAACCTGGAGCCGCCGATTGGACGGAGGGCGTAAAATTGGCACTCTAGGCCGGCGAGTGCTACTGGGCCGCAGGCGGGACCGATCGATCACCAAGACAGGGGGCGGATTCACCGATGCTCGACGAGCGCAGAATGGCGGTGTTGCGCGCCATTGTCGAAGACTATGTCTCGACCGGGGAGCCGGTCGGATCGCGCGGGCTGGTGGAGCGCCGCCAACTGGCTGTGTCGCCCGCGACCATCCGCAACGATATGGCGGTGCTCGAAGAGGCCGGGCTGATCACGCAGCCGCACACCTCGGCCGGGCGCATCCCGACCGACGCCGGGTACCGCCTGTTCGTGGACCAATTGGCGACGGTGAAGCCGCTGTCCTCGGCCGAGCGGCGGGCCATCCAGACGCTGCTGGCCGGGCCGTTGGACCTGGACCAGATCGTGGGCCGGGCGGTGCGGGCGCTGGCGCAGCTCACGCACCAGGTGGCCGTGATCCAGTACCCGTCGCTGCGGATGACCAAGGTCCGCCACATCGAGTTGATCGAACTGGCGCCGGCGCGGTGCCTGCTGGTCATGATCACGGACGCGGGCCGGGTCGAGCAGCGTTTCATCGAGTTGCCGGTCCCGTTGGGTCCGGAAGCGGCGGCCTTGCTGAGGGCAAAGCTGAACGAGCTCACAGCCGGGCCGACCCTGGAGGAGGCGTTCGACGACCTCGACTCCCTGTGGCTGGCCTTCGCGGAGCCGGTCAGGCCGGCCGTGCAAGCGGTGATCGATGGCCTCAAAGAGATCCCCAAGGCCGGGTACCAGGAGCGGCTGGTGCTCGCCGGCACTTCGAACCTGGCCCGCGCCGCAGCCGATTTCCGCAGTTTCATGCCCGTGCTGGAGGCGATCGAGGAACAAGTCGTCCTGCTCAAACTGCTGACCGAGATGTCCTCCGATTCGGGCCGGGTCGCCATCCGGATCGGTCGGGAGACAACGCAGGCCGGGCTGGAGGAGACCTCGTTGGTGGCGGCCGGCTACGGGCCGGGCCGGGCCGTGGCGAACTTGGGCGTGCTCGGCCCGACGCGCATGGACTACCCTGGCTCGATCGCCGTGGTGCGCGCCATCGCCCTGTACCTGTCACGCATCCTGGCGGCTTAGAGATGTGGGCACATAGAAGCAAGCGAAGGAGACCATGAACGACTATTACGCCATCCTGGGAGTTTCCAAGGGCGCCTCGGCCGAGGAAATCAAACTGGCGTACCGCAAAGCTAGTCGCGCCCATCACCCCGACATCGTTGGCCACACCGCGGCGGCGGAGGAGCAATTCAAGCAGATCAACGCCGCTTACGAGGTGCTTTCTGACACCAAGAAACGCGAGATGTACGACCTCGGTGTGGATCCACTGGCCCCGGGCGGCGGCGCTGGCACCCCTGGGGGCGGCGCCGGCAGCCCGTTCGGCGGATTCTCTGCCTCGTTCGGCGGCTTCGGGGACATCTTCGAGGCCATGTTCAACGCCGCCGCCGGTGGGTCGGCCGGTCAGGCGGGACCGGCTTCGCGTGCCTCACGGGGCCGCGACCAGCTCGAACGCATCTCGGTGGACTTGAAGGAGGCGGTCTTCGGAGCCGTCAAGGAGGTCACCTACGCGACCTATCTGACCTGCGCCGGTTGCGGCGGCACCTGTTGCGCGCCCGGCACCACGCCCACGCCCTGCTCGGCCTGCCACGGCCGGGGCGTGCGCGAACGCCTGGTCCGTTCGTTGCTCGGCACCGTCCGCACCATGGACCCGTGCCGTCAGTGCCAAGGCTTCGGCAACATCATCGCCAGCCCCTGCCCGGAGTGCTCCGGCCAAGGCCGGGTGCGCGGCCACTCCACCGTCCAGGTCGAGGTGCCGGTCGGGGTCGACAACGGCAACCGGTTGCGGCTCTCGGGTCACGGCGAGGTGGGCCCGGCCGGAGGCCCCGCCGCCGATCTGTACATCGAGTTCAAGGTCAAGCGCCACGCCGATTTCGTGCGCGACGGCGACGACCTGGTGGCCACGCTGCCCCTCCCCATGACGGCGGCCGCGCTCGGCGCAGCCATCGTGATCGAGACCCTGGACGGCCCGCGCGAGGTCAACGTCCGGCCGGGCTCGCAGCCGGGCACGGTCGTCACGCTGGACGGCCTGGGGGCCGGTCGTCTCAATCAGAGAACCCGCGGCGACCTGCGCGTCCACCTGGACGTCCAGGTGCCGACGGACCTTGACGACTCCCAGCGCGAGTTGCTGCGCCGTCTGGCCTTGGAGCGCCGCGAGGAGCAGCCGGAGTCGCACTTCGCCGCGACCGGCGGGATGTTCTCGCGCCTCAAGGAGAAGTTGACAGGCAAGTGACGGCACCGCTGTTCTGGGTTTCGCGCGAGGCGTTGGCCGGTGCCGCGCCTGGCGCTACGCTGGCCTTCGACAGGGAGGAAGCCCGTCACGCCGCCGTGGTGAAACGTTTGCGCGTGGGGGAGTCGGT
>JAISCU010000164.1 GCA_031265345.1 Bifidobacteriaceae bacterium | reverse complement strand
TGCCCGGTCGGGGCGGCGGCGTTCTTGGTGGCCGCGGCCACGACCGCGTTGGCGGTCAGGGTCGCGCCCGTCACGTCGGTCGAGGCGACCGTCTTGGTGGTCCGGAAAGCCACCCGCTGGACGAAGTCCCACAACAGGGCGCGCCACACCGGCGTGTCATGACCACCATTGGTGTTGCCGTCCACATAGGCGATTCCCTCGGTGTCGAAACTGGCCATCTGGGTTTGGGAGCGTGGATATAGCGGATCCTGGTAACCGACGCCGATGAAGATGCCGAGCCTCGACTGGATGGCGGCCCGGTTCTGGTCGGTGACGGTGTAGCTGCCGGAATGGCTGAAGATGCCGTAGTAGCCGAACAGTTCAGGGTCGTTGTACAACACATAGTTGGTGCGTTGACCGCCAGCCGACAGCCCCGCCAGCGCCCGGTCGCTCGCCTTGGTCGAGACGTTGTAGTGGGACTCGATGTAGGGGATGACGAAATCGTGGATTTCGCGGTAGAACGATGCTGGCTGCGGGGTCCCCGTAGAGGAGTCGATGCTGTACCAGTTCACAGACACTGCCACGACTGGTTGCATGAGTCCGCGCTCAATGGCGTTGTCGAGGATGTTCCCGCCCGGGCTCTCAGTCCACCAGTTGTTCTCGTGGCCGTTGGCGCCGTGCAGCAGATAGAGCGTGGGGTACGCGGTCGCACGGGTGGGGTCATATCCGGGCGGCAGGTAGACCGTGGCGTTGTGCTCCTCTGGACCCGTCACGCACCACTGGCCGCACTGGACGGCGCCGGGCGACGGGTACGTGATGCTCTGCAGGGTGCCCTGGTTGGTCGCGGGCGCCTGCCAAGACAGATCCTGCGTGCCGAACGAGGGATCGGATGGTACGTAGACCTGGGACGTGACCTGCTGAGTGCCGCCTCCGGGGCCATCGTTCCAGTGCGGGTTGGCGGGGTCGCTCAATCGGGTGCAGCCCGAGCCGGTGTTGGAGAGGCAGTCTTTGAAGAAGTAGTAGTTGAACGTGCCAGACGGCAGCGGGACCGTGTATGTCCAGATGTCGTCGGAGCCCTTCACCATGTCGGTGACGGGGCCGTTGGCGCCCACCATGCTCGGATAGGCGAGCGGGAAATCGCCCGGCTTCCACTGGTCCGGCGTCCTGCCTTCGGAACTGCTGTAAGAACTGTGTTCTGCATCGGAGAAGAACCACTCTCCGCTGATCTGCATCCTGGTGGCGGTCGCGTCGTAGTAGCGGAAAGTGACTTCGTAGCCGGTCGGGGCGGTCCCGGTGTGTGTGACGAGCGGACCCAGATCGGCGGGATCAGGGTCGGCGAACGCTGCGGTGGGCGCCGTGACGGTGAGGGTCGCGGCGAGCCCGGCCGCCGTCAGCGTGGACAGTGCCCAACGCCAACGGAGGCCATGGGATTGCGGTTGTGCGAACAAACGAGACTCCTTGAGTTCGTGCGATTCGCTGCCTGAACGCCAGCGGGTCGCGGGGGCTTGCATAGCATTGCCCCGGCGCCGGATGGCGCCGGGGCGTGGGGGCCGGTGGCCAGGTGCGGAAGGATTACTCGGCCTGGCCAACCGCAGGTCCGCCGCTCGCGCGGTGGACGATTCAGGAGTCGAGGAGGCGAATCCTGGGTCAACGGGCGTCGGAGCCATTGGTTGGGCGGTGAAGGAGCCTTGACGCGAATTGCGCGCCAGCCCACATTGCCGCCTTCACCAGCCCAACCACGCGGGCGACCGTCCGATTGACTGCACACAAGTGCCCGGCTGTCGCCGGGAATGCTGGCGCTGGGTCGCACGGCTTGATCTCCCTCGATCGGCAACTTCGGCCCGTCTGGAACCGAACTTGCAAACGATCACAACACGGGCCTCGCGGGCCGGGCAAGTGGATTGCACAGCGGCAATTGACCGGTTGATGACCGATTCCTTGTCGCTCGAAAAGTGCTCCATGGTTACTGGAATCGTGACCAAACTAGGACTGGTTCGAGTAGTGAATACAACGCTTGTTCTATTGGGGCGCGGATGGGGTTCGGTGCCGGTTCGCGGTCATTTCGGGATCGGCGGCCACGGGGCGCGGTGGGTCGGCGCGGCGGTGGGAGCGTCGATTAGGTGCGGTCGACCGGACTTCTGGGCCCATCGGGCGACGGCTGGTGAAATCACTCAGCGACCATCCGAATCGGCGTTCCGAGCCTGACCGTTCGGTGACCGTTCCGTTGATTTCAGTTGCTTCGGCGGCGCTGATCGGCCTGGGTCGCGACCCCGGTCGACCGGCTGCGAACCCGCGCGCCGCGGAACCGGGGGAGGGGCGGAAACCCGACTGCGCGGCATCGCCCACAATCGGGGGACGGTTCCCCGACTAGTCAAGGAACCGTCCCCGGGACTAGTCGGGGGACAGACATTCCGGCACAACAGCTACCCGGCCTGCTCCGCGACTCCGCGATGGGGGAAGTCGCCTCGACTTTCGGAGCGGCTGCCCAGGACGGTCGCCCGGACCCGAAATGCAGGTCAAACGCGTTCGCAGTCGCGGCACCCGTGCCACGAACCCCGTCAAGGCGCATTTCGCGCCCCGACCCGGCGCCCTGGATGACCGCGGGGACCCGAAATGCGGGTAGAACGCGTTCGTGGTCGCGGGGATCGTGCCACGAACCCCGTCGAGGCGCATTCCGCGCCCCGACCCGGCGCCCAGCCTGTGCCCCGGCTCCGTGGTGGGGACGGGGGAGTCGTCTCGGCTTTCGGGGCATCGGCGGACCGACCTCACGATGGCGAGCGACCTGCGAGCAGGGGGAGCCGCGGTGGGGCGCGAACCCGACCGAACGGCATCGTCCATGTCGGAACGCCGATAGACCTGGGGACGGAGATTCGTCTCAAACTCGGGGACGGACATGCCGGCACAACAGCCAGAATTGTGGCTCGTGGGCATGGAATGGGGACGGACCCTTTATCCACAGGGTTTGACCTGCGGGTTTGCCTGTGGAAAACCTCTCGGTGAGCATGGAAAGGTACCGTCCCCGTCGGTTGGGGGCGGGTCAGGCTAGGAGGAGGCGGGCCAGGGCGTCGTCGATGACGAGGGTGGTCGCCAGGCCGCCGCGCAGGACGGCGCGGGCGGCGGCGAGCTTCTCGGAGCCGTACACCAGGACGACCCGCTGGGGCGTGCGCTTGAACTGCTCGAAGGTGATGCCGATGATGCGGTCGTCGAGGGCGGTGACGGGGGCGCCCTCCGCGTCGAAGAGGAGGCCCGCGCATTCGCCGACAGCGCCGAGGGCGCCCAGTGCCGCGGCCTCGGCCGGGTCGATCGAATCATGCACGGTCGAAAGGCCTGGACGCCAGGCGCCGACAGACACGAAGACCTTAGTCAGCGAGGCGAGCGCGGCCATCACGGCGGCCCCGGCCGAATCCCGCATCGAGCGGGCGGTCTCAGCCGTGGGGGCCACTATCGGGCCGTAGTAGTTGACGAAGCGCCCACCGGAGACGCTGGCCAGACGCCGCACCAGTTCGACCGCCGTCTCGTTGACGTCTTCGTCGACAACCGCTCCGGAGGCTTGGACCAGGGTGCAGGGCGGTAGCGATGTAACCGAGCGGGCGGCCAAAGTGAGCAGGCGGCTCCAGGGGATGCCGACCACGTCGTCGGGCTCGATCAGCTCTGTCAGGACACTGGCCACGACCGGCGCGAACGCCTCGCGCAAGGAGTCCTGGCTGGAGGTCGGCGTGGCCAGGACTATTGCCCGTTCGACCCCGAAGCGGGCGCGCAGCTGGTGGGACAAGTCGGCGTCGAGGCGACCCGGCAACTTGATGCTGACTTCGACTAGACCGAGCTCGCGGGCCGCGTGCAGCAGCCGGGCCACCTTGTAGCGCGACACGCCGTATTCAGACGCCAGTTCGACCTTCGACTTGCCGTCAAGGAAGAAGCTGCGGGCCAGACCCGCCATCAAGACCAGCTCGGACGGTCCCGGCGCGACAGGTGGCGCTGGCGTCAAGTCCATGAACTCGGTGATGGCGCATCTCCTTGGGTGCGGGATGAAGCTCGGTTAGGTCAAGTTTAGATAACGATTTTGTGCTCATGCGGGTCTTTCCGGCGTTTCGGTCCTTGACGGCCAGCGGAGCCGTCAATATTGTTTCAGGCGCGCCCAGATGGGCGCAAGCTCGCCCGTTTGGGCGGGACCAAGTAGGGCAGTGACGGTCGTCTGGCACCGAACAGCCGACGGAGACGCGGGAGGGCGGCTCCCGGCCGAAATTCAATGACGAAACTGCAGCAAGCAAGGAGAGAAGAACAATGAAGTCTAGGATCACAGCCCTGTTGGCAGTAGGTGCCGTCGGGGCCCTGGCGCTGGCCGGGTGCGGTGCTGACACCAGCGACGGCAACAGCGGAAGCGGAAACGGCGGGGGCGGGAGCGAAGGCGGGGGAGAGATCAACGTCCTGATGGTGGGCAATCCGCAGATGAAGGACATCGAGTCGCTGGCCCAAGAGCACTTCACCGACGAGACCGGCATCAAGGTCAATTTCACGATCCTTCCGGAGAACGAGCTTCGGGACAAAGTCGCCCAAGACGTGGCCACCCAGGCCGGCCAGTACGACGTGGTCACCATCGGCGCCTACGAGGGCAGCGTCTGGACGGCCAACGACTGGCTCTACAACCTGCAAGACATGGCCGAGGAGGACGCCGACTTCGACGTCGACGACATCCTGCAGGCCATGAAGGGCGTGCTGAGCAAGGACGGCGACCTGTACGCGATCCCGTTCTACGGCGAGTCCGCCTTCACCATGTACCGCGCGGACATCTTCGAAGAACTCGGTTTGACCATGCCGGCGGAGCCGACCTGGGCGGACATCGAGCAACTGGCCAGCCAGATCGACGGCAAGGTGGAGGGCGTCAACCCGATCTGCCTGCGCGGTCTGCCGGGCTGGGGCGAGAACATGGCCGTCGTTGGCGCCATGATCAACTCCTTCGGCGGCACCTGGTTCGACGCCGACTGGAACGCCCAGATGAACTCCGCTGGCACCGCCGAAGCGATCGAGTTCTACGTCAACCTGGTCACGAAGTACGGCGAGGCCGGCGCCTCGGAAGCCGGCTTCACCGAGTGCCTGAACAACTTCACCCAGGGCAAGTCGGCCATGTGGTACGACGCCACCTCGGCGGCCAACACCGTCGAATCGCCGGACAACTCGACCGTGGTCGGGAAGGTCGGCTACGCCGACGCTCCGCGCGAAGAGGCTCGCGCCGCCTGGGTGTGGTCTTGGGCATGGGCCATCCCGAAGACGACCAAGAACCTGGACGACGCCTGGAAGTACGTCGCCTGGGCGTCCAGCAAGGACTACGAGAAGACCGCGGGCGAGGAGATCGGTTGGACCCGAGTGCCGGACGGCAAGCGGGCCTCGACCTTCGACATCCCCGAGTACAAGGAAGCCTCGGCCGCCTATTCGGCGCAGATGCAGGCCGCTCTCAATCAGTCGAACCCGGCTGACTGCGGAGTCCAGGCGCGTCCCGCGCCCGGCTGCCAGTACATGGCCTTCCCGGAGTTCGCCGACCTCGGCACCAAGGTGGGCCAGGAATTGTCCGCCGCCATAGCCGGACAGAAGAGCGCCGCTGAGGCGATCGACGCCTGCCAGGCGTTGGCCGAACAGGTTTCAGCTGAGAAGAAGTAGCCAACCCCAGGTTCGCCGGGCACGGGGCGCATGCCGCTCCGTGCCCGGCCTTGCCCGAAAGAAGGTTCCCCCGTGGCCACCGCGACCAAGGCGCCTGAATTCGGCGACGTCAGGGCTGGGCAGAAGGCCAGCGCTTGGCGGCGCCGATTACCTCTCATGCCGGCGCTGATTTTTCTAATTGTTGTCACCCAGATCCCCTTTGTTGTCACGATTGTCATCTCGTTGTTCCATTGGGTCGTCATGTACCCGAACGACACCCGGTTCGATTGGTTCGCCAATTATGCCGCCGTGTTGCGCGACGCGCATTTGCGGGCCGCCATTGTGAACACTGTCATCATGGTTGTCATAGGCGTGCTGTCGGCATTGATAATCGGCACATTCCTAGCGCTGTTGTTGAACCGTTCGTTCAGAGGCAGGGGAATTGTCCGCACCTTGTTGATCACGCCATTCCTGATCATGCCGATGGCCGGCTCGCTGATGTGGAAGCACCTGATCTACAACCCCGAGTACGGGCTGATCAACGGCGTGCTGAAATGGTTGGGCAACACGTTCGGTTTCGATCCGGCGCAGCCGGAATGGGTCTCCGGCTCCCCCAAGGCGGCGGTGATCATAGTGCTGGTGTGGACCTGGACACCGTTCATGATGCTGATCACGCTGGCCGGTCTGCAAGCGCAGGACTCGGAAGTCAAGGAAGCCGCCATGATTGACGGCGCCAACGCTTTCCAGCAATTCCGCTATCTCACTTTCAAGCATTTGCGCCAATATCTCGAATTGGCGACCGTCCTGGGAGTGATCTATCTCTTGAACGCTTACGACCAGGTGTTCTCGATAACTCAGGGCGGTCCCGGAACCGCCACCACCAACCTGCCCTATCAGATCTATATAACGATTTTCCGGGGCTACGATTATGGCAGGGGCGCGGCCGCTGGAGTCCTGGTGGTCATCTTCTCAATCATCATCTCGAATTTCGGCCTGCGTTTGATCAGTTCGCTGAATGATGTCGTGCCGGCCGGGGGGAGGAAGAAATGAGCGCTGCCATGACCGACACGAGTGCCACGGCCGGTATTGGGCCCGTCGCGCGGACCCGGCCCCAGCCGAAGAAGCGCCGCCTGTCCAAGCCCGCGCGCCGACGCAAGCGGAACAACGCCCTGCTCGGAGTGCTGGCCTGGTTCTTCGGGGTGGTGTTTTTCGCGCCCATCGCTTGGATGGTGTTCGTCTCCTTCCACAAGGAGGTCAACGCCGCGGTCTCGCCGCCCGACCTCCTGGCGCCGATGACGGTGGACCAGTACGCCAACGTGTTCGAGCGCAACATCGCGCCGTACATGATGAACTCGCTGATCGCGGCTGGGTTTTCGACCGTGATCGTGATTGTCCTGGCGGTCCCGGCCGCCTACGCCACCGCGGTCAAGCCGATCAAGGCCGTCAAGGGCACTCTCACCTGGGTGCTCTCCACCAAGTTCCTGCCCCTGATCGCCGCCCTGCTTCCCCTCTACTGGGTCTTCCAGAAACTGGGGCTTTTGGACAACATCTGGGCGTTGGTCATCTTCTACACCGGCATGAACCTGCCGGTGGCGATCTGGATGATGCATTCGTTCCTGTCCGAGATACCGGGCGACGTGATGGCGGCCGCGGAAGTGGACGGGGCCGGGCTCCCGACCATCCTGATGCGGATCGTCCTGCCGTTGGCCCTGCCAGGGATCTCGGCCACCGCACTGATCTCCTTCATCTTCGCGTGGAACGAGTTCATGTTCGCTCTGAACCTGACGGGCACCAAGGCATCGACCGCCCCGGTCTACCTGGTCTCCTTCATCACCTCCGAGGGATTGTTCATAGCCCAGCTTTCGGCCGCCTCGTTGGTGGTGTCGATCCCGGTGGTGATCGCCGGCTGGGTGGCGCAGGACAAACTGGTCCAAGGGCTCTCGCTGGGAGCGGTCAAGTGAGGCCGTGGGGACGTGCGAACGGGACGCTCCCATGAGCGCTCAGATGAGCGTCTTTGCGCGCAGAAGGCCCAGGTCAGAGCCAGTTCCAAGGTACACAATGAGACGGGCGACCCAGGCCCCGCCAGCGATCCGAGGAGAATCATGACAACTATGCGCGCTGTCCACGTCCGCGCCTTGAGCCAAGTCGTGGCGACCACCCGCAACAAGCCGTCGCCGGGTCCGGGAGAGGTCCTGATCGCCCTGACTTACGCCGGCGTCTGCGGCTCGGACACGCACGCCGTCGCCGGGCACCATCCGCTCCTGATCCCGCCGTACTTCCCCGGCCACGAGGCGACCGGCCGGGTGGTCAAGGTCGGCGAGCAGGTTGGCCAACAGGTCGGCCAAGGGGTGGACGATGCCGCCGACCAGAGTGGCCGCGACTCCGCGGGTTCCCGAGGCCAGGCCTGGGCACCCGGCCAACGGGTCATCCTCAAACCGAACGTCGCCTGCGGCCAATGCGTCAACTGCCGGGCCGGGCGCACCAACGCCTGCCAGACGCTGGCTTGGATCGGCTGCGACTCGTCCGGCCGCCTCCCGGGAGCGATGGCCGAGTACTTCGTCGCGCCCGCCACCAACCTGTTCGCGGTCCCGGACACGGTCAGCGACGAGGCGGCAGCCCTGGTCGAGTGCCTCTCGACGCCGGTCCACGCCGTCCGCATAGCCGGGGATATCAGCGGCGGCCGGGCGGTCGTCATCGGCGGCGGGACAATTGGGCTGTTCGCCGTCATCGCGGCGCGTCTGGCCGGCGCCGGGCGGATCGCGGTGACGGACCTCGACCCGGCCAAGCTGGCCAGGGCTCTGCGCCACGGGGCGGACCAGGCCGTCGATGCCGCCGCGCCGGACGCCGCCGAACAGGTGGTGGAGGCTCTGGGCGGCCCGGCGGACATCGTCTTCGATTGCGTCGCCAATGAGGACTCGACCCGCCAGGCCTTCCGGTTGCTGCGCCACGCCGGGAAGCTGATGGTGGTGGGCGTCCCGCCGCGCGAGTTCACCGTGCCGATGCCGTATCTCCAGGACTGGGAGATCGCCATCCAGGGGTGCGCCAACTACACCGCCGAGGACATCGACGCCGCCATCGCCATCGCGGCCCGCGGCGAGCTCCCCGCCAGCGAGGTGGTGAGCCAGGTCTACAGCATTGACGAGGCGACGGCGGCTTTCGCGGCCGCCGCCTTGAACAGCTCCGGGAAGGTGTTGATCCGGCCGTGAACAAGCAGATGATGAAGGCTTGGCAGTGGCGTGGGCCCGGGGACCAGAGGTTGATCGAGATGCCTCGCCCCGAGCCGGGCCCGGACGAACTGCTGGTCGCCGTGGAGGCCTCCGGGCTATGCGGCACCGACCTGCGCATATTGGCCGGCGACTACGGCCACGCCCGGCCACCGGTGGTGATAGGCCACGAGTTCGCTGGCACGGTCGCGGGAATCGGTCGGGCGGTGACCGGCCACGCCGTCGGCGACCGGGTCGCCGCCGATCCGAACGTCTATTGCCTGGACTGCGAATGGTGCTCCCGCGACGCGTACAACTTGTGCGCGAACATCCAGGCCATCGGGGTCAGCCGCGACGGGGCGATGGCGGAGTTCGTGACCGTGCCCGCCCGCCTGGCGGTGCGTCTTCCGGACGGGGTGGACGCGGCCCTGGGGGCGTTGATCGAGCCGCTCTCCTGCGTGCTCCACGGACTCGAGCGGGGCGGCCTGACGGACGGCGGCATCGTGCAAAGCGGTTCCCCGGGGAGCGGCGACTCTCCGACGAGTGGCGGCTCCCCGGCGAGCGGCCGTTCCCTGGTGGTCTACGGCGCCGGGGCGATCGGGCTGATGGCCGTGGCGGTGGCTGCCCAACTGGGCGCCGAGGTGACCGTGGTCGAACCCTTGGCCACGCGGCGGGACCGCGCCGAGGCGGCGGGCGCGACCACCGCCACCGAACAACTCCCGGCCTCGGGACCGGGAGGTCCCGTCGCCTTCGACTACGTGCTGGATGCCTCCGGGGCGTCGCGGGCTGTGGCGGACGGCATCGGGCGTCTGCGGAAGCGCGGCACCTTCATCCAGATGGGCGTGGCGCCGCGCGACTTCCGACTGCCTTTCAGCCCGTACGAGGTGTATGAGAACGAATGGCGGATCATCGGCTCCAACTCGGTGGCGGACTGCTACCAGCGGGCGGCGGACTTGATGCCGTTCATCGGGCGGACCATGCGCGAGCTGGTGACCCACACGCTGCCCCTGGCCGAGCTGCCGCGGGCGACCGAGCTGATCGCCGACCCGTCCGCCGTCAAGGTCCAGATCGACCCCAGGACCTGATCGACCCCCAGGACCTGACCAAACGCAGGGCCTGACCAACCGAATCCGAATCACCCAGAGAGGGAAACCCCGTTGACCATCCTCAACCAAACCGCCCTCGGCCAGTTGGCCGGTCGAGTGGCAGTGCCGCAGTACGACCGGGGGCAAGTCAAGGCCGGCTGGGCGCATTTCGGCGTGGGCGGCTTCCACCGCGCCCACCAGGCCTTCTATCTTGACGAAGTGATGAACCGAGGCGAATCGATGGACTTCGGCATTGTCGGCGTGGGCCTGATGCCGCAGGACGCGAAGATGCGCGACGTGATGGCGGCCCAGGACTGCCTGTACACGCTGGTGACCAAGTCACCGGACGGCGTGTGGACGCCGCGGGTGATCGGGTCGATGGTCGGATACCTGTTCGGCCCGGACGATCCGCAGGCGGTGGTGGCGCGCCTGGCCGACCCGGCCATCCGGATCGTGTCGCTGACCATCACCGAGGGCGGCTACAACTTCGACCAGGTGACCGGCGAGTTCATCGCGGACAACCCTTCCGTGCGGGCGGAGCTGGTCCCTGGAGCCCCGCTGACCACGGTCTTCGGGTACATCTACGAGTCCTTGCGCCGCCGCCGCGAGGATGGCACGGCCCCGTTCACGGTCATGTGCTGCGACAACATCCAGGACAACGGCGCCGTGGTCAAACGCGCGATCACCAGCTACGCCGCGCTGCGCGACCCGGAGTTCGCGGAGTGGATCGGGCGCGAGGTCGCGTTCCCCTCCTCGATGGTGGACCGCATCACACCGCAGACCACCGACCAGGACCGCCGCGACACCTCGGAGCGCTTCGGGATCGAGGACGGCTGGCCGGTCGTGGCGGAGTCCTTCACGCAATGGGCTCTGACCGATCGCTTCCCGGCCGGCCGCCCGCGCCTCGAACTGGCGGGCGTGCAAGTGGTGCCGGACGTGGTCCCCTACGAGTTGATGAAGCTGCGGCTGCTCAACGCCTCGCATCAGGGGATCGCCTACCTGGCCTATTTGGCCGGTTACCGCTATGTGCACGATGCCGCCCGTGACGCTGCGATGGAGAGGTTCTTGCTCGCCTACATGGACTTGGAAGCCACGCCGACCCTGCTGCCGGTGCCAGGAGTGGACCTTGGCGCCTACAAGCTGGAGTTGATCTCGCGGTTCTCCAACGCCGAGGTGCGTGACACGGTGGCTCGGCTGGCCGCCGAAGGCTCGGACCGCATCCCGAAGTGGCTGGTGCCGGTGATCTACTCGCAGTTGTCGCGCGGTGGGGACATCCGCCGTTCGGCCGCCATCTGCGCCGCCTGGACGCGCTATTGCGACGGCGTGGACGAGGCTGGCGAGCCCATCGCCATTGTCGACAACGCCCTCGACCAGATCCGTGCCGCCGCCGCTGCGCGGCTCGACGACCCTTTGGCCTTCGTCCGCCAGGAGATGTTCTTCGGCGACCTGGCCGAACGCCCCGAGTTCACCGAGCCCTACCTGTGGGCGCTCGACTCGCTGGACCGGGTCGGGGCGGCGGCCACCCTGAAAGCGCTCGGCGAGTTGTCCTAGCGGCCATGGGCTGGTCGCTTGGCAGAGTCAACCGTATTGATGCCAGTCGACTGTATTGGGGTCTGTCCCCAGTTCGGTCGGTTGTATCGGGGGCAGGCCCCAATTCAGTCGAGAATCGTTCTCGATAGCGATAGAGACGGCAATCACAGTTAGGAGCTTGGAGCGATGCTGATCAGTGTGGGCGAACCGATTGTCGCCTTCGAACGGGTGGTGCGGGCCGACGGGAGCGTGGTCCGGCGCGGGCCGCACGCCAGCGGCGCCCCGGCCATCTTCTCCTATGTGGCGGCGTCCTTGGGCACGCCCACCGCCTTCATCGGCGGGGTTGGCGAGGACGAGCACGGACGCTTCTTCAGCGCCGAGTTGGCGCGATCCGGCGCTGATGCCGCGGCCGTCCACACCGATACGAACGCGCCCACCGCGACGGTGCTGATCCACTACGATCCGGACGGTTGCCGGAGCTTCGATTTCTCGTTGGCGGATTCGGCCGCCGCGCGGTTGCCGGAGGCGGCTCTGCGAGACTATCCGGAACGGGCGACCTGGTTCCACTGCTCCGGCTCGGCTCTCCAAGTGGGCGCATCGTTGGCGGCCACCACTATGGCCGCGTTGCGCCGGGCGAAGGCGGCCGGGGCGCGGATTTCCCTCGACCCGAACATCCGCGAGGAATTGTTGACGCCCGGCGGGGTCGGCCTGTTGCGGGAATTCGCGGCCGCCTCGGACGTCGTCTTCCCCTCGGAGGGCGAATTGGCCGTGCTCGGGCTGACCGGGGAGGCGTTGGAGGACCGCGGCGCGCTGGTGGTGCAGACCATGGCGACCGAAGGCGCGGTCGCACGCTTGGGCGACCAGGCGTGGCGCCAGCCTGCGCTGGCCCATCCCGCCTCGGTGGTGGACACGGATGGCGCCGGCGACACCTTCGCCGGGGCGTTCGTAGCCGCCGCCATGGCCGGCTTCGATCCTGGCGCCTGCCTGTTGGCGGCCTCCCAGGTGGTGGCGCGGGCCATCGCGGTCGAAGGGCCGACAACCGTCGACCTGTCGGACTGGGATTGGGATTCCTTGGCGGCGGGCTGACCGGCGGCGCGGCCTGCGGCTGACTGCTCAGCGGCGGGGGTTGTTCAGGCCATGGCCGGGTTCGTGGTCGGTGCCCGCTACGCGTGGCGCGTTCGCGCCGAGTCCGGGGTTTTGCGCGGTCGGCTTCATCGAGTCCGCTGTTTTCCATGGTCCTGGGCGTCGAGTCCGGGGTTTTGGGCGGCTCTTGTCATCGAGTCCGCTGTTTTCCATGGTCCTGGGTATCGAGTCCGGGGTTTTGCGCGCAGCCGTACTCGCAGGCAAAGCGCTGACCAGGCAAAACGGAAAAGGGCCAGATGCAAAACCCCGGACTCGATGAACGAAGGCATGGGAAACAGCGGACTCGGCGACCCGGAGCATGGGAAACCCCGGACTCGATGAACAACGGCATGGGAAACCCCGGACTCGATAGTCCAGAGCGCGCGGATCCCCGGGAACTGCGGCGACGGGCTCCGGCAGGGACACGAATAGGCCGCCAGCGGCGTGACCGGGCGGACCAGTGCCTGGTCGGAGGCGCGACTGGCGACTGGCTGACGGGTGGAGCCGCCCACGGCGCGGACGCTGGCCGGGCGGTCAGTCGCCTGACTCGACCCGGACGGCGCCGACGGCGCGGGCTGGGTGGGCGGTTGTCTGAGTCGCGACGCGGCCGACGGCGCGTACGCTGGCCGCTCGTCGTGTTCTATTGAGTCACAACCGATGAGGTCATTAGGAACCGAGAGCTGGTCAACGATCTCTGGCGCGGAACGCTGGTGGGACGGGCGGTTGCCTGATTGACGACGCGGACACGGCGCCGACGAAGCGACGTGGGGCCGGGTGGGCGGCATCGTGCAGGCCGGCTGATTCACTTGACGTATTGGCCACTCGCTGGGAATCCAGGCGGCGCGGGCCGTCCGGTCAGTTTGGACGGGCCGGGTCCAAGGGGCGGACAAGCCGAGGTCCGGGGCTCCGAACATTCGGGTCTAGGGTTAAAACGGAATCACACGCATCGATGGAGGGGTAATCATGGCTACCGGTTTCGTATCGACCACCACGGGTCTGGTCAAATCGCTTGGACGCCTGGTCGGCGCTTCGGTCAGGGCCAGCGGCAAGGCCATGGACTCGTTGAGCACCAGGCTGCACGAATACGCCGAGGACAAGGACGCGCCCGGCGCGCACACGCCGCCGATCACGCCCAACCCGCCCGAGCCGCCCAGCGAAGGCTGACCCCGCACCGCAATTGCGGACAGCCTGCGACTGCGGCGCGCCCAATTGGGTATCAACCCACAAATTGTGGTGCGCCGAGTTCACGCGTCGGCAGGCGGTTCTGGCGACGGCCGCCGAGCCGACGGCTGGTTACGCTCCAGATACGCGCGCAGGTAGCTGGAGGCGAACCGTACGGTGCCGCGCCCGGACGGCTGGATCAGGCCGCGCGCGGCGAGGCGACCGCGATAGTAGTTGGCGTTGTTGGCAGTCGTGCCGAGGCGCCGCGCGATGTCGGATACCGCCGAGGAGTCGTCATCGGCGAGCATGGCGCCCAGGAACTCGTGCTCGCGCCGACTGAGCGACCGCAACTCGACCTCGTAAAGGTTCCGCCCGGCCAAGTCGCGCGCCGGGCCGAGCGCGGAGCGAACGTGCTGGTCGCTGATAGTGGGCGAGTCGCCCGCCGCCTGCCAGGCGAAGTACCCGATCAACTGGTACATGTACGGGTAGCCCTCGGACAGGGCAGCCGCGAGCGAGGACGCGGGGCCGTCGATCCGTTTCCCGGATTCGGCGACGGCCTCTCGGTAGGCCGCGGCGATCGACTGCTGGTTGATCGGGCCGAGGTTCTGGCGATGGGCGCGTTGCACAAAAGTGAGCGCGTGTTCGGACAAGACCCCTTCGACCGCGCCGGGCAGTCCGGCCATGACGAGCGCGACGTTGCGCCGGTCGTTCACGAGTTCTTGGTACTGCTGGAACAGCGGTCGTAGCTCGGCCTCGGCGCGGTGTACCTCGTCGATCGCCACCACGAGCCCCGATCCATGCTGGTCCAGGATGTTCAGCAGCGTGGTTGTCCGGCGCCACCAGGACGGCGTGTCAGACGGCAGGACCTGCGACTGGAGCGTGAATCCCGCGACCGAGAGCCCGGTCAGGACCCGATGTTGGGCGGGCGGGAGCAGATGCTCGGCCGCCAGAGTGGCTTTGTCGAGGATGCGTTCCGCCACGCCTGGGCCCGCTGTCACCGACGCGGCTATCCAGCCTTCGGCCATCGCGTGCTCGGCCATCACGGAGACGAGCGTGGTCTTGCCCATGCCCCTGGGGCCGCTGACCATGATCGCTCGGTAGGTAGAACCGGGCCTGTCGGCCAGGCCCTGGCGGAACTCGGCCAATTCGGCGTCCCGCCCGACATACGTGTCTCCTGACGGGACCCCGAACGAGGCCGTGAACGGATTGTTGCTGGCTGCGGCCACGCGCGCTCGCGCCTCCTCTACATTTCTCTATATTTCACTATATTCCCTATACTCGGCCCGCGTCATCTTGCGATGGCGACGTGGTTGGCCGGGTGGGCGGCATCGGGCATCCTGTCAAGCGCAGACGGCTGGGACGATGCCGCGCGGGCGGGTGAAATGCGACCAAAACGCGTTCTGGGGACAAGTCGGGCGCGCCGGGTGTCCCCGGAAGGCCCCGAAGTCCGAATCCGGGCCGCTCGCTGCGCGGCAGGTCAGGCCGCGAAGGCCTGGGCCACCAACGCCTCCTGCTCGACGGCGTGCTGGGAGTGCGAGCCGGTCGCGGGCGAGGCCGCCTCCGGCCTGGCCACCACGTTCAAGGAACGGCCGCCCAGCATCGGCAACGCCTTGCGCAGCAGGAAGCTCCACGCTCCCTGGTTGGCGGGCTCGTCCTGGACCCAGACCAGTTCGGCGTCGGGCGCCAGATCCGACAAGATGGTCGCCACCATCTCCGGAGTGAACGGGTACAACTGTTCCAGCCGGACAATGGCGGTCGCGGCCTGGTCCGGCGAGTCGAGCTGGTTGCGTTTCGCCAACAGGTCCCAGTAGACGCGCCCCGAGCAGAGCAGCACGCGCCGGGCTGAAGAATTAGGCACCAGCGGGTCGAGCAGCACCGGCTCGAAGGTGCCGGTGGTGAAGTCCTCGATGGGGGACACGGCCTCTTTGCGGCGCAGCCCGGACTTGGGCGTGAACACGATCAGCGGCTTGCGCGGGCGGGCGTAGGCCTGGAGTCGCAGCAGGTGGGCGTAGTTCGCGGGCGAGGTCGGTTGCGCCACGCCCAGATTGTCCTCCGCGCACAGCGCCAGCCAGCGTTCGATCCGCGCCGACGAATGGTCCGGCCCTTGGCCCTCGTAGCCGTGGGGCAGCAGGAACACGACCGACGAGTGCTGGCCCCACTTCTGCTCCGCCGAGGACACGAACTCGTCCGCGATGGTCTGGGCGCCGTTGAAGAAGTCCCCGAACTGGGCTTCCCACAACACGAGGGCGTCCGGGCGCTCCACCGAGTACCCGTACTCGAAACCGGCGATCGCGTATTCGGACAGCGCCGAGTCGTAGATGAAGACCTTCGCCTGGTGGTCGGACAGGAACCAGAGCGGCGTCCATTCGGCGCCGTTGACCTTGTCGTGGAACGTGACATGCCGGTGGGCGAACGTGCCGCGCCGCGTGTCCTGGCCGGTCAGCCGCACCGGGATGTCCTCCAGCAGCAGCGACCCGAACGCCAGCATCTCCGCCATGCCCCAGTCGATCCCGCCCTCCTTGGCCATTTGCGCCCGCTTGGCCAGCAGCGCCTTCAGCTTGGGATGGACGGTGAAACCGGCCGGCGGGTTGACGAAGACCTGGCCCACCCGCTCGACCACGGCCGGGCTGATCGAGGTCTTCCACCCCATCAGCACGCCCGCGTCCTCTCGCTGCGAGGCCGGCAACTCGAGGCCGTGGGAGGTCTCCGGGGCCGCGCCGACGGCATCGTGCGCCTGTTGGTCGTCTTTCAGACCAAAGCCCTGGACGATGCCGCCGTCCCGACCTTGGTCCCCACCACCGGCGCCCTGGGTGGCCGGTCCGCCCGCCTGCCCAACCTCGGCCTGGCCACCCGCTTGGGCTCCATTCTGGGCTCCGGGCTGGGCCTCAGTCTGGGACTTGATGTCCTGACGGGTCTCGGCCAGGGCCCGCTCCAGTTCGGACCGGAAGTGCTTGAGCGACTCCTCGGCATCCTCCAAGGTGAGGTCGCCGCGGGCGATCAGGGCCTCGGTGTAGAGCTTGCGGACCGACCGCTTCTTGTCGATGAAGGAGTACATGACCGGCTGGGTCATGGACGGGTCGTCGCCCTCGTTGTGGCCGCGCCGCCGGTAGGAGACCAGGTCGACCACCACGTCCATCTGGAACTCGTCGCGGAAGGCCGCGGCCAGCATGGTGGCCCGGATGCAAGCCTCCGGATCGTCGCCGTTGACGTGGAAGATGGGGCAGCCGTAGCCCTTGGCCACATCGGTGGAGTACTGGGTGGAGCGCGAATCGACCGTGCCGACGGTGAACCCGACCTGGTTGTTGATGACCAGGTGGACGGTGCCGCCGGTGCGATAGCCCCGCAGGTTGTGCAGGTTGAGGGTCTCCATGACGACCCCCTGGCCGGCGAAGGCGGCGTCGCCGTGGATCAGCACCGGGACCACCGCGAAGGCCGCGTCCGCGCCCAGGTTGAGGCGGTCCTGCTTGGCCCGTGTGATGCCCTCGACCACGCCGTCGGCGGCCTCCAGGTGGGACGGGTTGGCGGTCAAGTAGACCTGGATGTCGTTGCCGGCCGGCGAGCGGAAAGTGCCCTCGGTGCCGAGGTGGTACTTGACGTCGCCGGAGCCCTGATAGGTGTGGCGGGAGTTGGGATTGTCCTCGAACTCGGAGAAGACCTGGGCGTATGACTTCCCAGCGACGTTCGTCAACACGTTCAGACGGCCTCGGTGGGCCATGCCGATCACGACCTCGCTGGTGCCTTGGTCGGCGTAGCGCGAGATCATGGCGTCCAACACCGGCACCACCGCCTCGGAGCCCTCGAGCGAGAAGCGCTTCGCGCCGACGTACTTGGTCTGCAGGAAGGCTTCGAGGGCTTCCGCCTCGTTCAGCTTGGCGAGCGCCCGCAGTTGGACGTCGCGCCCCAGCGGGCCGGCCGGGCGCTCGAGGCGTTCCTGCAGCCAGGCCCGTTGGGTTGGGTCCTCGATGTGCATGTACTCGATCCCGATGCGGCCGCAGTAGGTGTCGCGGGCCAATTGGATGATGTCCGCCAGCTTCATGGTGTCGCGCCCGCAGAATCCGCCCACGTTGAAGACGCGCTCCATGTCCCAGATCGACAGCCCGTACGAGCTGAGCATCAGGTCCTCGTGGCCGCGTTGCCGGTACGCCAGCGGGTCGATGTCCGCCGCCATGTGGCCGCGCACCCGGTAGCCGTGGATCAAGCGTGTGACCGCCGAGGTCTTCTGGTCGAACGGCACCCGCGTGTCCTGCTCCCAGCGGATCGGCTCGTAGGGGATGCGCAGGGAGGCGAAGATGCGGTCGTAGAAGCCGTCCTCGCCGAGCAGTTTGCGGTGCATCAGGCGCAGGAACTCGCCCGATTGCGCCCCCTGGATCACCCGGTGGTCGTAGGTCGAGGTCAGGGTCAGCAGCTTGGAGATGCCCCAGTCGGAGAGGTTGACCTGCGCGGTGCCCTGGAACTCGGCCGGGTACTCCATGGCGCCCACTCCGACTATGACGCTCTGGCCCGGCATCAGCCTGGGCACGGAGGCCGACGTGCCGATGCCGCCTGGATTGGTCAGCGAGCACGTCACGCCGCTGAGGTCGTCAACCGTCAGCTTGCCGATCCGGGCGCGGCGGACCAGGTCCTCGTAGGCTGCCCAGAGCTCGGCGAAGGTCAGGGTGTCCGCCTTCTTGATGGCTGGGACCAGCAGCTGGCGGGTGCCGTCGTCCTTCCTCAGGTCGATCGCGAGCCCGAGGTTGACATGGGCGTGGAGGATCTGGGCCGGTTTGCCGTCCTGGTTGCCGTAGGCGGCGTTCATCTCCGGCGTCTCGCGCATGGCCTCCGCCATCGCGAAGGCGATCAGATGGGTGAACGAGATCCTGCCGCCGCGCGAGCGCGCCAACTGGTTGTTGATCATGGCCCGGTTCTC
>JAISCU010000378.1 GCA_031265345.1 Bifidobacteriaceae bacterium | reverse complement strand
CCGACTTTGAGACTCCTGCGAGTTCCGCTATCCGTTTGATGGTTGGCCGCGGCATGGGGTCCAGAATAGTCTCGGAGGAATGACCAGTCACTTCACGGCCCCGGCCACCAGGCCGCGATAGATATAGCGCTGCAAGAACAGGAATAGAACCAAGGTCGGGACTATCACCACGATGGTCCCCGCCGCGATTACCTCCCACTGCGCTCCATAGGGACCTTTGAACCGATATAGGGAGGTCGAGATGACGCCCAAGTCGCGCGCAGGCATGTAAAGGAAGGGAATGTAGAACTCGTTGTAGATGGCGATGCCCTTGATGATGACGGCCGTCGCGATGGCCGGGCGCAACAGCGGCAGGATGATCCGCCAGTAGATGGTCCAGCGCGACGCGCCCTCGAGCATGGCGGCCTCGTCCAGCGACACTGGGATCGATGACATGAACTGCAAGAAGATATAGATCGAGATCACGTCAGTGCCCATGAACAACAAGATGGCGGCGCCACGGGTGTTGAACAGGCCGAGTCCGTGGATGATGTGAAACGTGGCAACCTGCATCAGGACGGACGGGATCAGGCTGGCAAGGAGAAAGGCGCCGTACACCAGCTTGCGACCCCGGAAGTCGAACCGATCCAGCGCGTAGGCGGCCAACGTGCCCGCGAAAATCGCCCCAGTCAGAGACACGGCCAGGATTATGGCCGTGTTCACGAACCCCTGCAGCATCTGCCCGCGGGTGAACGCGGTGACGAAGTTGGCGAAGTAGGCCCAGTTGCTCGGTGGGTCGAGCGGTCCCGTCGCGGCGTACTCCTGTTTGGTCTTCAACGCGGCGAAAAGAACCACTATCAAAGGACCGACGCAAACAACGGCGGCGATCGCAAGGCTCAGGTACTTCAGGGTCTTGGCGGACAGGCGCAGCACCAGCTTCACGTCAAGTCCACCCTCTCATCGGGGAAGAAACGGCGCTGGATCCACGTGACCAGGAGCACCAGGGCCAGCAGGACCAGGGCCATCGCGGAGGCCAGCCCCACTTTTCGGTGGGTGAAGGCCATTTCAACAGCCTGAATGGCGAAGGTCTTCGACCCGTTGCCTCCCCCAGTCATCACATAGGGGATCTCGAACACCGCCAACGCCCCCGAGATCGCCAGAATGAAACTCAACGCCACCACCCGACGCACGCCCGGCAGGGTGATGTGCCAGAAACGGTGCCAAGAGTTGGCGCCGTCGAGCTCGGCGGCCTCGTACAGGTCCGACGGGATCGACTGGATGGCCCCCAGGAACAGCACGAAGTTCATCCCGGTGTAGCGCCAGACCGACGTGCCCGCCAGCGACGCGTTGATCAGTTTGGGGTCTCCCAGCCATTGCGGCGTGTCCACCAGGCCGAAGAAGGCCAAGGTGGTGTCCAACGTGCCGTCCTTGCGGAACAAGTACAGGAACACGTAGCCGATGGCCACGCCGTTGATCAGATAGGGGAAGAAGAGCACCCCTTTGAAGAAGTTCTTGGCGAATATCTTGAAGGACAGGATGGTCGCGAAGTACAGTGCGATGGCGATCTGCACCACGGCGCCGGCCAGATAGAACAGTGAGACGAAGAGCACGCGATAGAGCGACGGATCGGTGGCGAGACGCTCGTAGTTGTCCAAGCCGACGAAGTCCTTGGTGGGCGAGATCCCGTCCCAGTCGGTCAGCGAGTACCGGACCAGGTTGAAGGCTGGAAGGTAGGTCAGCAGGATCAGAAGACCGAGGGGCAGGAACAAGAACGCCCAAGGCGTTATCCGCCTGATGATCTGCCGTCGGCTGGGCCATCGCTTGGGCCGCCGAACGCTCTGGCGGGACCTCGTCATTCGGGCCGCCACTGCCGTATCGCCACCGCTCACCGCCTGTGACACCTCCTTAGGATGGGCGCGCACGGGGGCCGGGTCTCCGGTGGAGTCCCGGCCCCCGCAGAACATCTCAACTAACTGTCGGGGTTACCGAACCGATGCCGGCTGCGAGGCTCATCCTGCGCTGGCGCGCCCCTGTGCCCACTTGGCGTTGAGCTCGCCGAAAGCGTCAGCCTTGGGCGTGTGCTGACGGGCTTGATCCACCAGAGCCTGGCGGTAGGGAGCCGAACTGAAGCCGATCTCGGCGGCCGTGTCGATGGCGTCGAAGAGGCCCTCTTCGCCCGCCGGTGGCGCGGCAGGCTCGAACAACTCGGTGCCCAAGTCGCTCAGCGCCGACAGGTTGGACGGAAGCGGCGCCGACTTCAGCGTGGAGACGAAGCCTTCGGCGGCATCGTACCCGGACTCCTCGATCATGAACTCGACCCAGGCCTTGGCCGTGGCCTTGTTCTCCGACTTGGCGTTCATCGCGTAGTAGCGGTCGCCCAGAACAGCCGCGAACGACTTGCCCGCGACGGCCGAGGGGACTGGCAGGAAGCCGATGTCGTCCGCGGACGCGCCTGAATCGGTCGCCGCGGCCTGCATCTGCGAGATGGCCCACGATTGCAGCACCAGAGTCGCGACCTCGCCGGTGCCGAGCAGCGTCTTGGACTCCTCCCAGTTGGTGGTTGTCGGGTCCTCTTCGGTCAGGCCCTTGTCCACCGCGTCATAGATCAGCGAGTCGAGCCAGTAGGCGTCCGAGCCCTCGGCCCAAGGGGCGTCCTCGCCGGTCATGTCGTTCTTCGCGTCGGCGTTGCCCAAGGCCACACCCATATTGCGGTGCAGGTCGCCCAAAGGCCATCCATCCTTGTAGTTCGTGTACAGAGGCACGGCGTCGGTGTTGTCCTTGACGGCCTGCAGAGCCGCCATGAAGTCGTCATAGCTGGTGGGCGGTTCGCTGACTCCGGCTTCTTCGAACACCTTCTTGTTGTAGACCACACCGGTGGCGATGCCGCCCTGCGCGAGTCCGTAGACCTGGTCGCCCACCGCGAACGAATCCAAGAACTGGTACTTCCCGCTCAAGTCGGCCTTGGTCCCGAAGGGCTCGAAGAATTGGGCCAACTGGTCGTTGGTCACGCCGTTGGGGATCGACAGGACGTCGCCGAAGTCGCCGGTGGACAGGCGCAAAGGCACGTCGTCGTCGTATGCGGTGATGGATTCGAACTCCACGGCGGTGACATCCGGGTACTTCGCGATGAATTTGTCCGCATAGCCCTGGAGGGTTCCGTTCTCGTCCAAGTCGGTCCGATGGGTGAGCACTTTGAGCGTTCCAGCCGGACCGCCGTCCGAGCCGGTCCCGCTGGTGCCCTGGCT
>JAISCU010000081.1 GCA_031265345.1 Bifidobacteriaceae bacterium | reverse complement strand
TCGCAAGGGCTCTCCAGTCTCGGGGTGATCGGGGCTCATCGGCCGTCCTTCCTGGTGGGTTGCGGGGCTGGGTCGGTTTCGCCAGCGGTGTTGGCTTGGTTGGCGCCGGCTTGGTGAGTGGCGGCGCTTTGGCTGGTGACACGGCCGACGGCAGAGGGCGCGTGCGTCGCGAGAAGCGCGCTCACGCGGGCAGCGAAGACGGACCATTCGGCGGTGAGGGCTATGAGCTCGGTTCGGCCGGTCTGGGTCAGTTCGTAGAATTTGCGTCCCGGGCCGCCTTCGCCCTCGCGCCATTCGACCGTGACCAGGTCGTCGCGCTGGAGTCTGGCCAGGAGCGGGTAGAGCGTGCCGCCTTTGGGCGCGCCGAGTCCGGCGGCCTCGAGCGCGGATGCGATGGCGTAGCCGTAGGTCGGCCCTTCGTTGATGATCCTGAGCACGCAGAGTTCGAGCACGCCTCGGGCCCAACCGGTGGCCCCAACTGTATCCGCACTCACGCTAGATAGTCTAGCTACCTAGCGCGGGGGCGTCAAGCCGAAGCCGGATCGGCCGGCGCGGTTGTCCGCGAGCGGCTGGAACTCGGCCGGACCGCCAGTTGAAGCCAGTTGTGGACACGGCTGGCGGCGATGGCCGATGCCGTGGGCGCGGCCACCTGCGCAAACGCCGTCGCCGGATCGGGCGGCGCGGGGCGCGGTTGTCCGCGAGCGGCTGGAACTGGGCCGGGCGGCCAGTTGAAGCCAGTTGTGGACACGGTCGGGTCGGTTGGTGAGAATGGTTCTCGACCCGTTGAGGGGCTGCTTCGAAGATTGGCGCGGCCGGTCGGAACCCGAAAGGTCACTGCGGCGAACGGCCTGCGAGCTCACCAAACCAGGAACCATCCCCGTCCGGTCAACTGGTTGGGGCTCGGTGGCCGCCACCGTGGCCGTGATCAGGCCCGCCACCGTGCCCGTGGTCATGCCCGCGATGATGTGCCCCACCGTGACCGCGGCCGCGCCCGCTGCCGTGGCCGCTGTGCCTGCCGCGCTCGCCGGAGTCGTTGCCGTGCTCACCGCTGTGGCCATGATCGTGCACGCCGCGCTCACAGCCGTGGCCGCCGCCGTGCTCGGCGTCCTGCCCGCCGCCGTGCCCGCCGCCCTCGCCGCCGTAACCACCGTGGCCGCCGCGCTCACAGCCGTGCCCGCGATGATGCCCGCCGCTGTGCCCACCACCGTGACCCCCGGAGTCCCCGCCGGGTCCGCCGCGCTCACCACCACTCCCGCGAGGGCGACCGCCGCCGTGGCGATGACGGCGTAGATCGAACAGGCGCGTCCGCTTGACCTCGGCGATGCTCCCAGCGCCCGCCAACTGCATCACCCGCACGAGCTCTGACCGGGTCTGCTCGAACACGGCCTGCATGCCGGGAGCCCCGCCCAGCGCCAGGCCGTACAAAGCGGGCCGACCCAAGCCCACGGCATCGGCACCGGCGGCCAGAGCCTCGAAAACATGACGTCCCCGGCGGACTCCGCTGTCGAAAATGACCGGGACCGCGCCGTCCAGGGCGCGGGCGATGGGACGCAGCATGGTGAACGCGGCCGGACCGCCGTCCAGTTGGCGGCCCCCGTGGTTCGAGACCCAGATGGCGGCGGCGCCCGCTTCGACGGCGCGAACGGCGTCCGGCGGGGCCTGGACCCCTTTGACCACGACCGGGAGCCCCGAATATTCGATCAGCCATTCGAGGTCCGCGATGGACAGGTCGCGCTTCTGGTTGTTCATGATCGCCATCAAGTCGCCCCCGTCCGCGCCGAACGTGCCCGGCCCGAGGTTGGGGAACGGGAACGGGACCTTGAAGCGGTTGGCCAGGTCGCGCTCGCGATTCCCGCCGACCGACGCGTCGACGGTGAAGATGAGCGCCCTCATGCCGCTGGCCTTGCCCAGATCGATGTAAGCCCTGTTCACGCCCTGGTCGCGGTTGAGATAGATCTGCATGAACTTCGGCGAGGCGGGCGCGGCGGCCTCGATGTCCTCGAACGATTCGGTGGCGTAGTTCGAGACCGACATGATCGACCCGGCGCCGGCCAACGCGCGAGCCGAGGCTTTCTCGCCATCGGCGTGCGCCAGGCGGTGGGCGGCCATCGGGCTGAGGATGACCGGGAAGGGCAGCGCGATCCCCAACAGCGACGTGGACGGATCGGGCGCGCCCAGGTCCATCAACGCGCGCGGCACCAGCGCCGTCCGGTCGAAAGCCCTGGTGTTGCGGCGGAGGGTGACCTCGTCCTCGGCGCCGCCGGCGATGTAGTCGAAGCCTCCCTCGGGGATGACCCCGCGGGCTTGGGACTCGAGCGAGGCGAGGTCTGGAATGTCGATCTTGCCGTTGGCGGTGCTGGCTTGGTAGTTCATGTGGCTTCTTCCTGTACGCGTGGGACGGATCGGGTGCGCGGGGGAAAGGGCCGGAGCCCTGGGCCTGCCAAGCTGGCCGCGCGGCGCCGGTGGTTCGAGCGTAGGCGACTTGACGGCATCGTCAAATTGGAGGCGGCGGGATGCGCGCCTGGTGGACAGGGTTCGGGTCACGCTTGGCCCAGGCGCGGCGGTCGGTTCGTTTGTGGGAGCCTGCCGCGTACGATGCCGCTCGGCCAAGTCAAAGGACGCCGTAATGCAGGTCTTCGGCAGCGATCCGCCGGACGATGCCGCGCACGAGCGGATCGGCGAGGGGTCGGGAGAACGCGGGGGCGGCCGGGAAGCTGTCGATGGCCGGGTTCCACAGGACCACGTTCGGCTGGCCCGTCATGGTCGAAATGGTCCACAGCCCGTCAAGATCGGGCCAGGCGGCATGGATCGCCCGCGCCCACGCCCGGCCGGTTCCACGCGGCGCCGAAGCCAGCGCGGATGCCCCTCCGTTACGTAGAGCCCATTTGTCGGTCGAGTTCAGCAAGCGGAGCGGCCTGGTTGGGGTCCACGCGGTCAGTCGCGGACGATTGCTCGACAAGTCGATGATCCGGGTGCCTTGGAACACTTCGGCCAGGGCCGTCGCGAGGTCGGTCGCCGCGTACAGGACGCCCTCGCCATGCGTGCCGAGCGGAAGAGGATGGGGGTCGAAGCGCATGGTTGGTAGCGGGCCGTAGCGACGCAGCTCGTTCCAACCGACGACATGGCCGCCCGCGGTGCGGTGCACGCGCCAGAGCAGGGGAGCGGTGTCTTCGAGGTCCCGTTTCGTCCTGGTCAACACTGCGGGTGGAGTCCGGGGAACCTTCGGCGCCGGGCGGGGTGTCATCGTGTCATCGCTTGTTCATGGGCCGTTGGTCGCCTATTGCTAGGCGCATGGCCGTCGTTCCGTCGCCGCCCTCACCACTCGCCCAGCGCGGCCAGGAACTGTGCGACCGGAATGGGGCTCCCGCCCGCCGCCAGATGGTCGACGGGAGCCGCGCCCCCCAGCTCCAGTAGCGGCGCGCGCATGAACGCTTCGATGATGGGTGGCGCCAGGCCCTCGGGAATGGCCGCGACGATGACCGGAAGACCAGGCAACAGGGAGCCCTCCGCCGTGAACTGCCAGCGCGGGACGCGGAGCGCCCGGCCCATCGCGAAGGCCCACAGCGTCCCCTGCGCCAGGCGGTGGGAAATCCGCGATCGGTCCACCCCGAGGGTGGTGGCCGCCTGCGCGACTGACATGGAAGCGGACGCGTCCCGCGCCAGGCGGCCGATTGCCGCGTCAGCGTCGCGGCGGCTCTCGGCGGTCGGGTCCCAGGAGTCGAGCACCTGAGCCGCACGGGTCCCCGCGTTGGTCCTCAGGAACGCGACCTCGTCGCTCGACAGGGGAGACGCGCCCGCGCTCGGGAGACCAGCCAGGGCGGCGTCGAGCTCCGCGATGAAGTCGACCGGGGTCAGGCCCGTGCCGTGCCGCTCCAGGACGCTTTCAAGTTCCGTGATGGTGGCGGCCTTCATGGACACATACTATCAAGCCATGTCGTGAATGTGATAGTGGTCGTTGCCACAGCGGTCGGCTTGGCTGGCTCTGGCCGGGCGCCGGCGGTTCCGGGCACGAAGGCCGCCGTGATCGGGTTCCGGGGCTCTTGCGGGATGCCGCCAATGACCCGTTGGCCCACTGGCTTGGGCGCAGGCGGCGCGCGGCGGGATGGCACATTGATGGCACGAAGATCGGGGCCGATGGGTGGTGCCGGGGCGCTTGCGCAAGTCAAGACCATATTCTTGGTGGTGGGCCGTACTGGGATCGAACCAGTGGCCTCTTCCGTGTGAAGGAAGCGCGCTACCCCTGCGCCAACGGCCCATCGCCGCTGGATTAACGGCGAGACTCGATACTAGCCCAACACGGGGCGTCGAGTCACACGCCGGACGCTTCCGGCTCGACGGATAACCGGCCAAACTGTCTGGTGCGGGGGCCGAGCGGCGCACAAGATGGCGGGTGATGGCGAGGCTGGGGGAGCGGCATCGTGCAAGGTGTGACGGGGAGGGGGCCAGCGACTGCCAAACTGGTGGCGGCCCCGATCCTGCTTACAAGTGCCCGATCCGGCCATGTCGGTTGGACCTGGGCTGCGATTTTGGGTAACCTCGTAGATCGCGTGTGGGTAGCCTCAAAAGGGCGACCACACCATGCGGATGTGGCTCAGTTGGTAGAGCATCACCTTGCCAAGGTGAGGGTCGCGGGTTCGAATCCCGTCATCCGCTCGAAGCCCACCTCGGTGGAGTGGCCGAGAGGCGAGGCAGCGGCCTGCAAAGCCGTATACGCGGGTTCGAATCCCGTCTCCACCTCACTGGCTGGGCGAGGGCCGTTGGCGCAGGGGTAGCGCGCTTCCTTGACACGGAAGAGGTCACAGGTTCAAATCCTGTACGGCCCACCACGTATTGGCTGGTCAGAGGCTTGGACGAGTCGCCAAGCGGGCATAAGAATGGGCGACGTGTAGCAAACGTGGGGCAGACCTCGACAGTCCCGGCCGGCTTGGGTTCCAGTCGGCGTGGGCACGCTCAGCCCTGATGCGCGGCGGCCGCCCAGTTTCCAGGAGCAACGCTCCGACGTGGCGCCAGGGGCTCAGTAGACGCCAATCAGGCGAGCTACCGTTTCTCTGATCTCCGCCAACACATCGGATAGGAGCACCGCGTAGCGGTCGGGCTCCAGTCGAGAGACGTCGATTGCTCGTACCTGTTCGCACATCGCGTCGCCGTTGGTTCCATATAGGGAGATTCGGACCCTGGTGGGCCAATCGCGGCGGCTGGTGGTGGTGGGCACAACGATCACGCGGGATCCCATCTGCGTCGCCGATATCACGATTACCGGCCGAGTGCCGCGTTGCTCAGTGCCGCGGGCCGGATCGAGGCTGGCGTAGTACACCTCGCCGGCCTGGGCCCTCATGTCGCGGGGTCCCACGGGTCAAGTGGTCCCGCCAAGTCGGCATCGTCCCATTGGGCGGCCTCGGCGGTCGTCATCGCGTCCCATTCCA
>JAISCU010000393.1 GCA_031265345.1 Bifidobacteriaceae bacterium | reverse complement strand
GATCGCCGTGGCCACCCAGTACACCAACAGGATGATGACGGCCGTGAAGATGCCGGAATCGGACAGCGACGGCATCCCGATCATGAACGCCACGGACGCGGCGATGAACGCCAATTGGGTGGGGTACCAGACCACGTTCTGGATCCACTGCAGCCAGATCGCCACGAATCCGAACCGGTTGGACATGGCCTCGCGCACCCACACGTAGACCCCGCCCTTCCAGGTGGTCGCCAGTTCGGCGCCGACCAGAGCGGTCGGGATCAAGAACAGCACTGCCGGGACCACGAACATGGTGACCGCGCCCAGGCCGTAGGTCGCCATGGCGGGCAGCGAGCGCAAGGACATGACCGTGACCGTGGTCATCATGGCGATGTTGAACACGCTCAGGTAGGCGCCCGGCCCTCGTTTTGCCCGAGACGACGGTTTGGACGATGCCGACCGCGCGGCATCGGGCATAACGGCAGGTTCGGGAATTACCGGGTGGGGCTTCGTGATGGCCATGACGGCCTCCTTCGCAGAGCAGGGTCCCCCGACGCCCCCACCAGGGCCGGGCAGACGCGAGTCGGTGGGATTAGTGGCGGAAACCGCCGGACCGGCCGGACGCTGCGGGCAGCGGCCCTTCGAGCCGGTCGAGGTAGTCGACAGAAGAACGGAACTCGGCCATGAAGCGGTCGGCCAGGTCCATGGACAGGCCGTTACGGACCACGATCCGCTGGACGGTCAGGTCCTCCAGCGAGGCGGGCATGGGGTAGGCCGGGACCTGCCAGCCCTGCATGCGCAGGCGGTCGGACAGGTCGTAGAGCGACCAGCGGCGCGCCTGGTCGGAACGCAAGGACCAGGCGAACACCGGGATGTCGGAGCCGTCGTTCCACAGCTCGAACGGCTCCAACTCGCCGATCGACAGGGCCAGGAACCGGGCCACGTCCAGCGAGCCCTCCTGGACCCTGGTGTAACCAGCCCGGCCAAGACGCAGGAACAGGTAGTACTGGAGCAGGATCTGGGCGCCCGGCCGGGAGAAGTTGAGGGCGAAGGTCGGCATGTCGCCGCCAAGGTAGGAGACCTTGAAGATCAGGTCCTCCGGCAACAACGCCTGGTCGCGCCAGACCACCCAACCGAGCCCCGGATAGACCAGGCCGTACTTGTGTCCGGAGGTGTTGATGGACGCCACGCGCGGCAGGCGGAAATCCCACACCAGGTCGGGCTGGCAGAACGGCGCGATCATCCCGCCCGAGGCGGCGTCCACATGGATCGGGACGTTGAGCCCGGTCTCCAGTTGGATGCGGTCGAGGGCCGAGGCGATCTGAGCCACCGGCTCGTACATGCCGGTGTAGGTCACACCCATGATCGCCACCACGCCGATGGTGTTCTCATCGACATAGCTGTCCAGGTCGGCCCCGTCGAGGACCTTGTGGTCCATGGAGATGGGCACATAGCGGGGCTCCACGTCCCAGTAGTTGCAGAACTTCTCCCAACAGACCTGCACCGCCGAGGACATGACCAGGTTCGGCTTGTCGGTCGGTTTGTCCTCTTCGCGGCGCCGCTGCTGCCAGCGCCGCTTCAGCGCCAGCCCGCCCAGCATGCAGGCCTCCGAGCTGCCGGTGGTCGAGGTGCCGATCGTCTTGGCCGGGTCCGGCGCGTGCCACAGGTCCGCCAGCATCCGCCAGCAGTATTGCTCGATAGCCGCCGTCTGCGGGTATTCGTCCTTGTCGATGGCGTTCTTGTCGAACGCCTCAGCGTAGAGACGGTCGGCGTAGTCATCCATCCAAGTGGACACGAACGTGGCCAGGTTCAGCCGCGCGTTGCCGTCGAGCATCGCCTCGTCGTGCACCAGCTGGTAAGCGGTCTCCGGCAACAGTTCGACATCGCCGAGCCGCGTCCGGGGGGCCGTGACGGGCTCGCCCGGTCGCGCCAGCATCGGATTGATCTGCGAGAAATCTCGGGTGGTCAGCATGTGGCGTCCTCCTGTCGGTCGAAGCCGCCAGTCTGCCTGCTTTGGTCCCTTCGCGTCCGCGCGGGCCGCTCGCGGGCCACCTATTGGTCACCTCACGCCCGGCTCCCAACTATGCCCGATGCCGTGCCGCCGTCTTGCGCCCGAGCCTGGGGTCGGCATCGTCCACGGTTGGGAGCCTTTACGGGGCGAGGCGTTCCCGCAGGTAGTCGCGCGTGTGAGGCAGCCGGTAGTCGAGCAGGGCCCGTTCCGGCGCCACCACTCCAGCGGTCAGCAGACGCTGACGATAGGCGGAGACGTATCTGTGGTCCACGCCCAGGCGGGTTGTCGACACCTTTGCGCGCTGCTGGGCGGGCTTCATCAAGTCTCGGCGCTGTGCCCGGTCGATGCTTGCGTATTCGGATCATGGGCTCGCGCCCGATGGTCTTGGTCGCCGCGCCCCGACCCAGTCAAATCCCGTGGCGACGCTGGCTCCGGCTCCGATTAGCCACTGCGGCGAAGCCGACGGCCAGCGGCGGCGCGGCCCAAATCTGCTCTGGGTCTGCAAAAGGATGGTCTCGCGCCCGTCGAGTCTGCATTTCGATGGTCTCGGCGTTCCCCGGGGGGTCGAGACCATCGGTTCGCAGTCGACCGGCCGCCGGGCGGACCACCCGCACTACCGTCGGCAGAGCCCTCCACCAAGCCCCAACGACGCGCACCGTGAAGCACACGTTCCGGCCCATAACCTGGGATTTCGGGTGATCGAAACCGGCCCTAGCTTGCCTGTCGCAAGCAAGTACACCGTACGGTGCCGGTTCGGGCCGGTTGTCGATGGCTTCCATTCTGCCAGTGAGTGCGACCATGATCGGACCGATGCTACTGATCGTCGTGCGGCGGCGGCGCGTAACGTAACTGTGTTCGATCTTGCGCGGCGCAACCAGGCCTCTTTGATAGTCTTTGATTCTTTCGATTCTTTTGATATGCCCGATGCCGTGCCGCCTGTCTTGCGCCCGAGTCTTGGGGCGGCATGATCCATGGTTGGGAGCCTTCACGGCAGCCGACGCGACCGGGTGCCGCGCCACGGAAAGGCTATCGACGCTATGCCGTGGGCCGTCGGAGCAGTTTCCGGTGGCCTGCACGCCCCGGTCCGTCGAGACAGCTCTTCTGCGCGCGTGAACTCGTCGAGACCGCTGATTTGCGCGCGTGAACTCGTCCAGACCGCTGATTTGCTTCCTCCATGTCGTCGAGACCGCTGATCTGCACGTCTCCAGGAACACCCATAACGCGCTGACCAGCGAAGACGCCAAACCGGTCGGACGCAAAACAGCGGACTCGATGAAGAGGGGAACGCAGAACAGCGGTCTCGACGAGATCGGCCAAGCGAATCAGCGGTCTCGACGAAGGAGGGCGCGCAGAACAGCGGCCTCGATGAACAACGGCGCGCGAATCGACGGACTCGGCGTGGGCGCTTTGGGGCGGGCGCCCGGCCACGATCCCGGCAGTGACATGGGCAGGCCCGCGCCACGGGGCTGGGCGCAGTAGGGTAGAGGTTGCGTGGGTCAACGGCGACCCACGTACGTGAAGCAAGCACCAGACCCGACCAAGGCGTCGCCGCCCAGCCCCGACCAGCCACCCCGACCGCTGACGGACCGAACCATGGGGCGTCAAAGCTAGTTGAGAATGATTCTCAGATGAAATGGGGACTTGTCCCAATATCGTTTGGTTTGCGGCTGTGGCTCCCTGGCCCGGTCGGCGCGTGCCGTCGACCCGCGGGCGGGCGGTCGAAAACCCAGGATCCCTGACACAGAACTCGGTGCTGGTGGTCGCGTACTCGCGGGCGGGCGGTCGAAAACGCAGGATCCCTGGCTCTCGCGCGCGACAACCATGGATCCTGTCTTTTCCAACCGCATCCGGCCCGACACGCTGCCGCCCCCGCCCAAACTCAACGGCATTGCGCCTAACCCCAATACTGCGGAGAACCATTCTCAAGTGCGTCGGGGACGGTCCCTGACTATGGTGCGGCCAGCCCGTCAGGGGAGGGGGCGCGGCGACGGCGGGCGGCCGCCAGCAGCAGCCAACCCGCCAGCAGCAGCCCGAGGGCTGAGCCGGCGGCGCCGACCAGGCCGTCGGCGCCGGTGAAGGGCAGGGCCTGGACGGCGAGCGGGAGGGTCTGGACCGTGAAGCCGGCCTCGAACACGCCCGAGGCCGAACCCGTCGCCTCGACCTTGTGCGCGCCGAACTCGGTTGCCTCCGGGATCACCCAGGCGAAAACCACCTTGCCCTGCGGATCGGCCTTGGCCGAGCCCAGGGCCACCGGATCGGAACGCATCACGCCGGTCACGTCCTCGCCGGGCTGGAAGTTGAACCCGGTGGCGGTCTGCCTGTCGCCCCGGTACGCCACCGGCTTGTCCACCACCAGGCGCGGCACGCCGATCCGCCACGGCCGCTCGGTGACGTTCCCGGACGGGTCGCGCTCCGTGATGGTGACCATGTCGCCCTCCTTCAACGGCGGGTCGAACGAGCAGGACCAGCCCAGGTCCTCCCCGACGGTGGTGCGGCAGAGCTCGTTGCCGTCCTGATCGGTCACGATGATGGTGTCGCCGGGCTCCTCGCCCTCGCCCACCAAGTCGGAGCCGTCGGACGGTTCGACCGACGGCACGCCGGGAGCGGTCGCGTCCACCGACATCTCGGCGTGCTCCGAGGCGTTCCCCGCCGAGTCGTCGATCCGCACATGGATGGTCGCGCCCTCGCCCAGCCCGGGCAGGGCGCAGTCGAACGTGCCGTCCGCCTCGACCACGCAGCGGCCCAGCTCCTCGCCGGTCACCGGATGGACCACCACCGCCACCAGGTCACCCGCGGCGGCGTCCAACAAGTCGGACTCCGCCACGATCCCCGTCACATGCTGGCCGTCCGACGGGTCGAGCAGGGGCGCGCCGGGCGGGATCGCGTCGGTGAAACGGACCCGCGCGGGCACCGGCGCCCCATCCGGGCTGGCCACGCCGTCCGCCCTGGTCACAGGCTCGCCGCCGATCAACGCGAAGACCTGCCAGAGCCCCTCGTCGCCGTACAGCTCGATGACCGCCTGCCCGGCCCCGGTTGCGTCGCCCGCCAGCCCGGCCCGCACCGCCACGACGGCCGGTCCCGAGATCCGGGCAGCGCCCTCGCCCATCCAGGTCCGCTCCGGGATGGCGAACGCGACCTCGCACGGCGCCTCCAAGCCCTCATCCCAGCAACTGGCCGCGTTCCCGAAGGCGTCCCGCAGGATGGCTGTGACCGCCTGCACACCCTCGCCGTTCTCCCGCGCGGAGGTCGTTGGGGAGATCAATTCGCTGGTAGCGCAGACCGGCGGCCCGGACACGAAGGTCGCCTCCTGCGGCGATCCGGCGACCGGCCCGCCGCCCACGGTCGCGGCGACGGTCCAGGTCGCAGCCCTGGTCGAGGAGAACTCGTAGACCGCCACGCCATCTATGCCCGATGCCGCCGTCCAGGTTCCGCTCACCGTCCGGCCCCCGTCGGGGTAGGCCCAGGCGAACACGACCTCCGCTCCGGGCACCAGGTTGTGGTTGGCGTCGCGGAGCTCCACCTGAGCCCGGTGGGCCTGCGAACCGTCCGCGACCCTCGTAGCGCCGCCCGCAGCCGTCGGGATGGTCAGCCGCGAGTTCCCGGCCACCGGCCCGGTCGCCGCGAACCGCACCAGGAACGGACCGCCCACGTCGCGCCAGCCGTCGGCCGTGGACACCTGCACGCGCCCGCTGAACGAACCCGCGCTGGCGGAGCTGAGCCGCCAACCGAAGGTCCCGAAGCTGCCGCTCGAGGGCGACCCGGTGACCCCCGAGAGCGACGGGCCCACAGCCACCGCGCCGTCCAAACCGGCCAGCCGCACCTGCGCACCCGGCACCAACAACCCCGCCACCGACCGGGCCGTCACAGTCACCGTGTAGGACGCCGCCCCGTCGGCCGGAACCGACACCGAGTCCGCGGCCGTCGCCAGAGGCGTGATCACGTAACTAGACAAGACCTCGTCCGCCGGGCCGGACTCGAAACTGACCTCGCGCGGCGACCCGTTGACCGTCGCGCCGCCCAACGTCGCGCCGACCGCGAACGAGCCGGGCTCGTTGGACGTCAGATAGACCAGCGCCTTCCCAGCCTGGTCGCACCAGGCCGGGGCTCCCGCCACGGCCGGGTCGCAGCTGGCCACCGTGGCGGTCGCAGAGCCGCCCGTCAGCACCGGCCCCGGCACGCTCGGCGAGCCGGTCGCGACCGTGAACGCGACGGCGCGGCTGGGAACCGGGTTGCCTTGCGCGTCGGTCACAACGACCCAGGCGGAATGCGCAGCGCTGCCATCGGCCAGAACGTTGCCGGTGGTGGCGTCGAACACCGATACGTCGGCGCTCGGCGGTCCGGGCTCGAACGGCAGAGCCAGCGGAGAACCGACCTCCACGGCCTGCCCGCCCACGTCCGCGGTGGCCCGCCACGAACCAGCCTCGGTGGTGGCGAAAGCCGTCGCCGCCGCCCCGGCAGCGTCGGTGACCAGATCCTCGGCGATCATCCGCGCCCCCAACCGGTAAGTGACCGTCACCGGCACGCCCGCGACGGTGTACGGGTTGCCGACCGAGTCGAACAGCGAGACGGTGACGCCGTAGGCCTGGTCGCCATCAGCGACCAGCGGGCCCGGACGGTCCTTCGCGATGACCGAGACGGTCAGGTCTGCCGGGCCATGGGTGAAGACCAGCCTCGCGGGCGAACCGTCGCGGATCGCCTGGTAGGCGCCGCCAGCCCCCTTCTTAGCGCGGGCGGTGACGTTGTACGGGCCAGCCGTCGTGGTCACATAAGCCACCGTCGCCACGGCCGTGACCGGATTGACCGGGACCTCCACCACTGTGGGGCCAGAAACATCGCCGCCAGGCGCGCGGGCCGTCAAGCCAGCCGGGACCGAGAACTCCACCACTGCGCCCGTCACCGGGTTGTCCTTGGCGTCGCGGACGGTCGCGGTGGCCGTCAAAGGCGCGGAGCCGTTGGCGACGGCAGTCACGCCCGGTCCGCGCAGAGTGGTCTTGCCGTCCTCGAAACTGATCGCGCCGGGTTCGAAGGTGATGGTCCTCGGGTCCGGTTCGATCCCGTCCGAGCCGATCAGAGCCCGCACATCGTAACTGGCGGCCACCTCGGAGGTGAAGCGCACCGTGACCCTCCCGTCCGGCCCGGTCAGATACGGGCCGGGCTCCACGACCCGGACCGCCAAGGGCACCTCGAAACCGACCGCAGCGCCCGGCACCAGCAGATGGCTGGGGCTGGCATCACGCACCGTGACGGTCGCCGCGAAGGACTGGACGCCGTCCGCCACGCGGGGGCCGGACGGCACAACCACCCAGCTAGAGTCCACCGCCGAGGGCGCGTCGGTGGCGAACACGAAATCGGCCGCACCGACCGGGTCCGCCCCCAGAGCAGCGCCCAGGTGGACGGTCTCGGTGGTCCCGTCCGCCAGCCACACCCGCGCCAGGCCCGTGACCGAGGACTCCACCTCGACCGATTTGCCCAAGTCCGCATGCGTCACCGGGTCAACAAAATGCGCCGCCTTGGCCGAGTCCAGCGTGAACCGGACCTTAGTCAACCGGATCGGGTTGCCCTCGGCGTCCTGAACCGTCACCCAGGCCGAATGCGTCGCGGAATCGTTGGACAACGCCTTGCCGGTGGTGAACCCGAACGAGCCCCTCGTCAAGCCCGGATCGACCGGGCCGGGCTCGAACCTGGCCGTCAGGACCGTCCCTACCTGGCCGGACGGGATCTCAGCCTTGACCTCGTACTCGCCCGCCACCCCGACAGTGAACCCGGCCCAGACCACGCCCCCGCCCACGGTCGCCAACGGCGTGCGCGCGACCCACGCGGCGGTCCCCCTCAACCGATAACTGAACGTCACATTCACCGAAGGCGTGTACACGTTGCCGGTCGAATCGAACAACTCCACCTCCAGCGTGTGCGACTCGGCCAACACCTGCTTGGCCACACCAGCCGTCGGGATCGTGAACAGTGAGTTGAGCAGCGACAGGTCGGCGTTGGTGAACTGGACAACTGCGGGCGAGCCTTGCGTCAACGGCACCGCCCCGACCCGTGCGGTGATGTCGTATTCGCCCACCACCGTCGAAGTGGTGGTCAAAGTCGCCACACCCTGGTCGTCAGTCTTGGCCGTGACGGTTCCGGGGCCGACCTGCGCGCCGACCCGGACGTTCGCGGGGATCGTGAACACGGCATCGGCCAACTTCCAGGGGTTGTTGTTGACGTCCATGACGTGGGCCGTGACAACTTGCGTGTCCGAACCGTTGGCGCGGGCGGACGCGGACGGGGAGACCAGGCGGCTGTGCGCCGGGCCGTGGTGGACGGGGTCGGGCTCAAACTCGGATTCGACCACCGTCACCGGGCCGCCCGGCGTGGTCGCCACCGGGTCGGCGCCGATCTTCACGGAGACCTCCCAAACGCCCGCCTTCAGCGCGGTCAGCACCACCTGCGCCTGACCCTGCGGTGCGCCGTCGAGGCCCACCACGAATGGGAACGTCTGTGCTATTGCACCGGGGATGTCCTTAGGCGTGAAGTAGAGGGTCCCACCCACCCCGTTGATCAGGGTCCCGGCGGCGTTGCGCAGGAGGATGGTGGCGGTGTAGGAGTCAGAGCCGTCGGCGATGGCTTTGGTCGCCGACGTGTTGGTGCTGGTCCGCGCCACCGAGAACTCGGATCGGCCGGGGTCCGGCACATCCTTGGAGAAGTTCGCCTTGGGGTACGGCGCGGGCGATGTGTCCGCGCCCAGCCTGCCGCGCACGTCGTAGCTCCCGGCGTGGAGGGAGGCTATGCTCGCCCGGACCATGCCGTCGGGGCCGGAGGTGCCCGATGCCGTCTGGCCGGCCGTCGAGGTGAAGTAGGGTCCGGCGCCGGTGTAGACCAGTTCGAACGTCAACGCCGTGTCCTTGACCGGGTTGCCTTCGTCGTCCTGGGCTTTCATCGAGGCTGGGACCGTGGCCACGCCGTCGGCCGCGACCGGGGTCGAGGACACGGTCAGCGAGGCGAGAGTCTTGGCGCCGTCAATCGGGCCGGCTTTGAACTTGGCCTCCTGGGTGGTGCCGACCTGGCCCGCCGTGATCATGGCGCGGACCTGGTAGGTGCCCGCCACCGGGACGGTGAAACTGGCCCAGGTGACCGTGCCGTTGGAGGTGGTCAGCGCTGGGCCGGTGGTCCAAGCGCCGGTTGCGCCCAGGCGGTAGGAGAACGTCACTTCGGTGGCCGGTTGGTAGGGCTGGCCGGTGGTGTCGGTCAGCTCGGCCTTGACTTCATGATATTCGGTCTTGACTTGCTTTTCTGCTGGGGCTGTTGTCACCGTCAGGCTTGAGCGGTCGAGGGCCACGTCGGTGTTGACGAACTCGATCCGGGCGGGGTCCCCTTGAGTGATCTGGGTGGCGCCGATCTTGGCCCTGACCTGGTAGGAGCCCACCAGTTCCGAAGTCGCCACCAGGCGGGCGATGCCGTCTTGGTCGGTCTGGGCGTCCACGGTGTCCGGACCGGTGACGCCATTGGCGCGCACGTCGGCGGGGACGGTGAACGTGACCGTCTGGCCCGTGACGGCGTTGCCCTGGCCGTCTATCGCGTGGGCCAGCACCGTCTGGGTCTCGGAGCCGTTGGCCTTGGCGGGGCTGGTCGGGGATTCCAGACGCGTCTTGCCGGGGCCGATCACCGGGGGACCTGGGTCGAAGGTGGCGGTGCCGGGCGAGTCCGCCACCTCCTCGGTCCCCAGGAACCCGCCGACGGTCCAGGTGGACGCCTTGGTGGTGCCCCATTCGTAGTAGGCGATCCCGTCCGGGTCGGTCGTGAGCCCGGTCCATGACCCGGAACAGGTGTGGCCCGCCTGGCCCACGCAGGTGTAGTCGAAGCGCACCGCGGCGTCCGCGACCGGGTTGTGGTCTTTGTCCTCGACTTGAATCTGGACGCGGTGCTTCTCGGTGCCGCCCACCTCCTTGGTGGCCCCGCCCGCCGCCGTCGGGATAGATAGGGTCGAAGTGCCGGGATCCGCCGATCCGGCCACGAACACGGGGTTGACCTGGCCGTTCGTGCGTAGTTCGGAGGTCTCGTCGGCCTGGTCGCGCACCGAGGCGATGGCCACGGCGCCAATCTTGGCCGTCACCACGTAGGTGCCGTGGACCTTGGTCGAGACACGCGAAGCGACCTGGAGCTGAGCCCACCCGCCCACGATTTCCACTTCGATGGTGGCCGGGCCGTTGGTTGAGCCCACGGACAAGTCCTTCGGGATGGTGAAGGCCACCTTGCCGCTGTTGGCCGGGTTGCCGTTCTTGTCATACACGCGAGCGCCGATGGTTGTCTTCTGGTCCCCGTCCGCTGTGGCCGAATCGGTCGGCTGGACCAGCCACGAGTCCTCGGCCGAGGCCGCTCCGGGGACGAAGTTGGCGGTGTCGTTGCCGCCCGGCGTCTTGACCCCGATCTCCACCGCGCCCTGGAGCACCGAGATCAACTTCGACCCGGCGCTGGTGCCGGTGAAAGTGGCTCGATAGGTGCCGTCGCCGTTGTTGGTGAAACCTCCCACCGTCACCTCGCCGCCGGTCGGCCCGGACGCCGACAGGTTGGCGACGGTGGTGACGGGGAGCCCGTTACGTCCGTAGAGCGACACCGTGATGGTGCCGGTGGCCTGCCCGTTCGCCACTATGTCCGCGGTCGACACGTCGAACCAGGTGTGCGAGTTGTCGGGATCGACGGCGGCATCCTCCCATTTCAAGGTCTTCGGCGAACCGCCCGGCACGCCGCCCGCCACCGTCGCCGTCAAAGTGCAGGTGGTGGCGGCATTCGACACGACCGTGGTCTCGAGGCGGCCCAGCGCCGAGGTGTCGCCCCCGGCTGTGGTGCCGCCGCCGGAGCCGCCGGTGCCGCCGCCAGCGAAGGTGGCGGCGCAGTCGGCCCCGGTCAAGGCCAGGGTGACCGCCGCGCCAGCGGCCTTGTTGTTCCGCCCGGCGTCCCAGGCCGTGACGACCACGGTGTAGGCCGCGCCGGTGGTGAGAACGTTTGGCACGCCATCGGGCACGTCGTCTGGGTCGTCAGGGCGGTCCGCGGGCGTCGAAGGCGAGACGACCAAGGTCGAATCCTGGGCGCTGGCGGGCGGGGTCTTGAACGGCGCCAAGAGGACCTTCGACGGCGGGGCGTCCGCGTTGGTGACCTCGAAACCAGTGGGCGCGGAGCCCAGGGTGACGACAATGGCGCGCGGGCCGGCCTTGGACGAATACACGTCCAGGGCGTAGACGCCGGTGTAACAGGCGCCGCCGACAGGTGCGACCGAGCAAGCGAAGGCGCCGCCGCCCGCGAAGGCCAGGCCCGAGCCGCTCAGGGGATCGGAGCTGGCGGCGGCAGCGGTCAGGGCGGCGGCGGCGTTGGTGACAGGCGCGTCGTTGGCGTCCCGGACCGTCACGGTGATGGTCTGCTTGCCCCAGGTCGCGGCGGTGGAGCCGGGCGCTTGGTAATTGGCCAACTGGTCGGCGGTCTGGGTGACGGTGGCGGAGGAGCGGCCCTCGCTGGGCGCGCCCTCGGCGAAGTAGAGGGTCTTCGAGCCGACCTCGACCGACCCGGCTTCAGCTGTGGCGGCCAGGAGGTAGGCGCCGCGATGGCTGGCCTGGACGGTGGCCGTGCATTCGCCCTGGTCGTCGAGGGTGCAGGTGTGGGACTGGGCGTTGTTGGCGGTGAAAGACGCGCCGGTGGCGGTCCCGTCCCCACCGACGGGGGTCAGCGTCAGCGCGATCTGCGCGCCCGGCACCGGCACTTGCACGGCCGGCCCTTCGGCTGGGGTGATGACGCCTTTGGCGGTGACTCTGGCGTCATAAGTGCTGGTCCCGGCTGTAAGCGGATTGGCCGCGTCAGGCTCCGGGGTGACCTCGAGGGTCGAATAAGTCGCCGAGACCGACGCGCCGTAGCTCAGTTCGCAGGTCACGTCGCGTGGGCCGGTGGCGCCGAGCGCGTCGAGCGCCCCCAGCGCCAGGGTGTTGTTGCGAATCGTGGCCGCGACCGGTGTCCCCGTGGCCGAATCGTGGCAGCTGGTTCCCTGGCCCAGCAGTTTCCAGCCGTGCATGGCGTTGGCGGTGGGACCGCCCACCCCGATCGTGGTGATCGCCACCTCTTGGGCCATGCTGGCCACGGCATGTGCCCCAGAGTCGCGGGCGTAGCTACCGTCAGCGTTGGTCAATATCGAAGTGTCGGCTTGGGACGGCGCCAGCCCGAAGATGTTGCCGAGCGCCAGGTTGACGTGAGCGGCCCGGCCGCCGATGGTGCGGGCTTTGACCCTGACGGTGCCGTTGGCGACCGCCAAGCGGTAGTCCTCGACCTCCCCGCGGGGCACCCAGGCGTCGGTGTCCGGGTTGGCGCTGCCGCGCGAAGCGCTGGTGAAAGTGCTGGTCTGGCCGACTCTGGCGCGGGCGTAGACGCTCGCCAAGCCTTGTTGTGGTCCCTGGGCGCCGACCGTGTAGTCGCCGTAGACATAGCCGTCGGCGTCCGGCGTGCCGCTGAGCAGTTGGTCCGTCAGCGCGGTCGCGGCCTGCCCGGTTCCGCTGGCCAACGGGCTGAGCCAGGCTTTGGCGGTGGCTTGGGCGATGGCCGTGCCGGAAACCTTGGCCCGGAACCGGTACTGGCCGCCGGTGGTCAGGACCTGGTTCTGGGCCAGGACCCAATCGGATTCCTCGTAGGTCCCGTCGTCCTGCTTGGGGGTGACGAACAGGCCGTCGTCGGTGGCGTCATGCGAGTTGGCGCCGGCCGATGGTTGCCCGTCCGGATAGTGCGCCTGGGTGGCGCCGAGGTGAAGGCTGTCCGGCGCGCCGTACGGCCCCAGGGCCTGGTTCGAGGTCTTGTAAGTGTCCGGTGCGTCGCCCCAGGACAGGCCAGTGGTCAGGCCGAAGTCCGCCGTCACGACAGCCAGGTCGGAGTTCATGTCGATCTTGGTCACAGTGTTGGCGCCGCCCGTGGCAAGGGTCGGGTCGGTCACCGTCGGGGGGTCGATGCCGTCCGCCCGCGCCCCGCGACAGGCGCCGGACGTGGTTCGGGGTTGGTAGTCGCCTCCCGAGGCGAAGCAGAGCGGGGTCACCACGTTCGCGGGCTGGCCACTGTCCACCCGGTAGCTGCCGGCCGAGGCGTAGGACTGGCCCGCGTTGACGCCGTTGATCTGGGTGGGGCGCAACCGAAGATAGAAATCGTCTGTCGCCGAAGGCAGCAGCGCGGAGTAGGAGCCGTCGCTGTCGGTGGTCAGCGTGCCCCGGAGCTCGGGCGCGGATGAGGCGCTGGTCTGCTGCCAGACTTCCAGGACCACGCCGCCCAGGCCGTCGTCCCCCGGTTCGATCACGCCGTCGCCATCGACGTCACGGTAGACCTTGCCCTCGATCACAGGCGCCATCTGGGCCGACCCCATGTCGAGCATCGGAAGGAACACTCCGAGGTAGGTGTTGGCGCCGGAAAGCGGGTCCCAGCGAATGATCTGGTCTCCCAGGTCAGCGTGGCCGGTGTACAAGGCGCCGTTGAGGAACGCCATCCCCCAGACGTCGGTGGCTTCATAGTTGTCGAAAACCCGGACCACGTTGTAGGTCCAGCCGGTTGACTGCGGCGCGCCGCCCACGCGGGGAATGTTGAAACGGATCAGCGCCCAGTAGTCCGGGCCGGTCCGGTCGAAGCGGGCCATTCGGTAGGCGTTGCCGTTGGCGTCGATCGCCATGTCCGATCCGAGCCGCCAGTTACCGTCCACCGCGCCGGTCTTGCCCGCCGCCTGGGCGGCCTGGGCAAGATTCTTCGCGCCGGGCGCCGGCGGCGTGGCGGGGGAAGCTGCCAGCCGGGTGACCGTGTAAGGCGTCGAGCCCGAAGTTGCCTTGGAGACCTTGACGATGTTGAAGCGCGGGTTGTTGGTCAGCGAATCGCCGTCGAAGTACTCGATCGGTTGGCTGACCAGGTAGACCTCGCCGGTCTTCTGGTTGATCTCTCCGCCCCAGGTGGTGTCGAAGTCGTTCACGCTGGTCGCGGCCGGCGTGAGGTCGGTGACGCCGTAGCAGTTGCCGTCCCCGGAGAACACCAAGCCCCCGCCAAGGCCGGTCGAGGTCCACCCCAGGTGGGCGATCCGCTGGTCGCCCTCGGCCATCAGGGCCGGCCCCATGGCGAGGTTCTCCCAGGCGCCGCCGCAACCGTTGCCGTTGACCGCTCCTGTCTTGTTGTAGCCGGGCCTCAGCCGACTGATGAAGTCCGCCGAGGTCGCGGTCCACGGGTTCGTGATGACGTACGGGTTGGTGTACGCGTCTCCGGTGCCGACCACCCACAACTCGTCCTTGGAGAAGGTGCCGGTCGCGTTCCAGTTGGCGGCGTTGTACGTCACCGCTTGCGAGCGCTCGGCGCCGCCCCAGCTCTGGATGACCACCACCCCCGTGACCGCCGTGACGAAGGTCGCGGCCATGGCGACTGGGCGTGCCCAGCGCCGACGCCTGGGCCAGCGGTTCGCGCTGTCTGGTCGGTTCGAGGGATTCGAGGGATCACGGCGTGGCTGGACGCGTGGCAACATGCAAGTACCTCTTTACTAATAGGCCCCCCGAAGCCACCCTGAACGCGGCTCCGCGAGTTCTGGTGGGCTCACTACTTTCGAAGGACGCTATCCATTCCCAACAGCCCACTAACGCCCGTCTGAGTGCTTCTACCCACCCCCAGTCATGGGACGTTTCGGGGACGGTACCATTCCATGCTCACCCGGCGTTTTTCCACAGGTGTTTGCGCAGGTCAGACCCTGTGGATAACGGGTCCGTCCCCATTACGTGCCCAAGGGCCGTGATTCTGCCGATTGCTATGCGGTGTCTGTCACCGGTGTGAGGCAGGTCACTTTCCCCGGGTTCAAGAGACGTCGAAAGAGTTGGACGATGCCGCTCGGCCGACCCCCAGAACAGGGGACAGGCCCGTTCTGGCGACTCCCGGCGGCGCGCCCGGTCCCCTTGCCCGCGTGTCGGCCGCCCCGATCCGCCGTGACCGGGGCGGGTGCCTGTGCCGCGGCCTCGACCGTGTGCGCAACCCACCGCCGCACGGTGTCAGGCCGGCGCCACGGTGGGTTAGGGACACCTTTGCCCGATGCCGCGCGGCAGGTTGGCCGCGTTTGCGCAGGTGGACGCCTCGGCGGCATCAGCGCCCCCTTATTGGGCCGTTCCGAAACCACCGCCGTACGCCATCAGGCCCTGCCACGGTGGGTTAGCGACACCCGCGCGGACGCGGGCTCAGACGATGACCACTTTCACATTCAGGTGGCCCTGGTCGGCGAGCCATTTCCAGTAGACGTCCCGCGTCAGGGCCGGGTAGCCCAGCCGCTCGGTCACGGCCAGCGCCAGCGCGTCGCCCAGGGACAGAGTCGACCGCACGCCGATCAGCGGGTCTGCGGAACCGGGAAAGGCATCCGACATCTCGATCAGTTCGGCCGCCCGAACCAGGTCGCTCGGCGCCGCTGGCTCGATGTCCACTCCCAAAGCCGTGAGAGCGCGACGGATCTCCTCGCCGCTCGCCCGGTTCCCCTTGCGATGGGACACGTGGATGACTTCGGTCATCACAGAGCCGGGCAGCACGCAGCGCACATCTGGGCGCGCCACCAACCGGCGGATCGCCTGCCAGCCGTGCTCCTGGGTCACTAGCGCGACCACGACAGACGCATCAAGGCAGACGCCCGTCCTGGGCTCGGTCATTCCAGCCCCAGCGCATCGAGAAGGTCATCTTCTCCATGGTGAGGGTCACGTTGATCAGCTGCGGCGGCAACATCGAGGCGCTCGCGCCGGGTCGCCGCTCGGGTGGCGTCCTCGGCCCTCCAGTCGGCGACGCTCAACTCTTGTGCCGTCGCCGTCTCGCCAGATCCACCGTTCTTCTCCCACACCGCCTTGAGCAGGTCGTCGTCGGTCGCGAGACGAACGTCGGTGCCAACGACCTGAAAGTGGAGGCGGTCCCCGATTCGCAGCCCGAGGTGCTTGCGCAACGGTGCCGGAATGACGGCGCGCCCGCCAGGCCCTAGCTTTGTGTCATATATGACGGTCTCTGACATACAGCCAATTCTATGCCACATGGGGCGCGAACTGCCGTCGCCGCGTCCCTAAACCTCAATCCACCGATGGGGTGCCGGTCTGGGCGGGTTCGGCGGTGGGGTGGGGCCGGCGGGCGTGTTGGCGGCCCCATGCGGGTCGCGGGCAGGTGGCGTCCGCCGGC